>CAYPOZ010000262.1:0-3045 GCA_964412415.1 uncultured Isosphaeraceae bacterium
ACGACGCTCAAGCCGTTGCGCGATCGCCTGCAGCTCGTTCGCGATCGCTTCCAACGCCGCTTCACGGCTCGCGGACCAGTCCGGGTAGGCCACATCAATGTCGACCGATAGCCGCGGCATGTCATGAACGAACAGGTTGATCGCGGTACCTCCCTTCAACGCGAACACCCCGCCCCTGAACACCTCAGGCATGACCGCAAGCAGCAGCCTGACGGTGTTGATGTAGGTCCTATCCATATGGCTTGAGAATGAGCAGGGTTCCGTCGGGCATCCGGTTGAGCCAGCGCGACTCGCTGCCCACACGCAGATTGAAACGCCCGCGGAGGGCGTCGACGTCAACTGTGCCCATTTCTCGTGACCATTTCAGGAACAGCCGTACAGCCTTGACGCTCGTGCACGATGCCAGCAGTCCCCCGACGACATCGGAGCGAAGGCCGCTGAGGCCCTCGAAGATGTGCCGTGCCTCCTCCATTGACTCGTGCACGCCGACTTCGTAGAGCATCTCGAGGGCAGCACGCTCGGGGGTCGAGGCATGTACGCCGTCCCGCACGCCCGGCGGTGTCGAGATGGTGGCACTCGGAAACTCCGGCGCGGTGGTGTCGAACAGCTTTGCGTGGACGCTCCGTGATGGGAAACGCTCGGCGAACCACCTCGGTATGGCGAACCTGCGATTGGTCCAGAGGACCAGCGAGTCGCGCACCTTCAGGTTGTGCCGAATCCCATGAAGCTCGAGTGCGCTCTTGCCGCCGATGTGCAGCCCATCCACCTGGGCCTGCAGGAGCCGCACCGCACTGAGCGCGCTGACTTGATCTCCTGGCAGCGCGTACACCCCGTGACCGACTTTCAATAGCCAGCCGCTCCGCGCCTAGAACGAGGCCAACTTCGCATCCACGCCATGCTGGGCCAGGTCTGCAATGCTGAGCGGGGTACCCCTCGGAACCTCGTGAAGCAGGCGCTTGATTGGATTCTGCTTTGAAGATCGCGCCATATGCGAACTTTAGCACATAATCGAATCATTCCAATTGAGTCGGTCGCACTGCGGCCAGGGGACGGCGCAATACCCTGTGGCCACCGGAGGTCCCATGCGATACGCCATCGTGATCGAGAAAGCCAAAGGCAACTACTCCGCATACGTGCCAGACCTCCCGGGCTGTGTGGCTACGGGTGCCACTGTCGCGGAGATCGCATCGCAGATGCGCGAGGCCATCACGCTTCATGTTGAAGGCATGCGCGAGGATGGTGTGCCCCTCGCGCCACCATCGACCTGCGTTGAGTACATCGACATTGCCGTCTAGCCCACGACGCCGCAGCCTCCGCCCCCAGCCCCTCAACACGCCCGAAGAGGTCCGCGCCGCCATTGCCGCGGTCTTCACGAAGGCGAGCAGGTCGTGGTCCACGCGCGGCATCGCGCGCGAGCTCGGCGCGATGCTCGAGCCGTGCATCGATGCGCTCGAGCGGATGATTGACGAGGGCCATGCCGCCGAGGCGGAGCCGCTGCTGAAGCGCATCGTGAAGTCGGCCGTGCCTGCCCTCGACCGCGTTGATGACTCCAACGCGTACTTCCACCCGCTGTGCTCGCAGGCTCTCGTGCTGTGGGGCCGAGCATGGGCGCGCATCGAGCCGCGCAGGCCTGCGAAGCTTGCCGCCATGGTGCGCACCTATGCGGGCGACAGCAGCCACGCCACGCGCGACGGCATCATCCGTGCATTTGCGGAAGCGCTCGGACCCGAGGGCCTTCGCATCCTGCGTGAGACCTATGAAGGCGAGCTCGCCGCGCTTGGCGATGCCGCACCCGACGATGCGCCATCACAGTCCGGCCTGCCGATCTCGCCTGACTTCCGCCGCTGGTCCCTGACCCACGCGCTTCGTGAGGTGGCCGATGCGCTCGGGGACGTGGACGAGTACGTGGCACTGCGCACGCGCGACGGACTCGCCGACCGGTTTGGGGTCGACATCGCCACGCGCATGATGCGTGCGGGCCGTCATGAGGAGGCACTGCACTGGCTTGACCGGGCCGAGGCCGACGCGCGCGAAGTGCGTGCGCACCGGCGCCACGACCGTACCGTGACCAACGAGCCCCAGGATCCTGCTGCGCCCCTGCGGTCGAAGGTGCTCCAGGCACTTGGTCGCCATGCAGATGCTGAAGATGCGCTCTGGCGCGAGTTCGACCGCTACCCATGCCTGGACACGCTCAACGAGATTGTGGCGCTGGTGGGTCCCGCGCGTGCCGATGCCGCGCTCGAGCGCGCCTGCGAGATGGCGATGCGCAACAGCCATGTGCACGATGCCCTGGCTTTCCTGCGCGACGCGAAGCGGTGGGATGACGTGGCGACCGTAGTCAACACACGCACCGCGGAACTCGATGGGCATCACTACTGGATCCTTGTGAAGGTGGCAGAGCACCTCGAGCGCACTCACCCGCGCGCGAGCTGGCACGCCTACCGCTCGCTGATGGACGTGATCCTCAAGGATGGCCGGCGCCCCGCCTACGGGCACGCCGCTGACTACCTGCTCTGCATGCGCAAACTCGCCGCACCCGCGCAGCTTGAGGAGGAGCAGCGGCAGGTCGAGGAATACCTGCAGGCGAAGCACCGGCTCAAGCGCGCGTTCTGGGAGTACGTGGAGGACGGGGATTAGGGCGTCCGCGCCGCAAGGTCTTATGAAGGCGATACTTACGTCGCGGTGTGGCGTCTCGCAGTCGCTCTCGCTCCCCCCGACCCCCATAATCCTTTGAATCCACGAACCAAAAGTCGGCTAATCCACCGATGAAGTTCTTGTAGTCGACTAGTCCCATATTCGGCATCGACGGCGTGCCCGTGGTGGGTCCCTCGCCGACGCCCCAAGGAGATCCTCTCTTGACGCCACTACTTGCAGATATGTCAACGACCATGCGTGCCCTGAACGCAGGGCTCACGATGGAAGGGGTCACGATGTACCTCTTCTGGCTCTCGACCGTCGCGATGGGCGCAGGTGCCATCTACTTCTGGCTTCAGCGCAAGACCGTGCAGGTGCAGTACCAGACCGCGATGACCGTGGCCGGCATCA
>CAYPOZ010000263.1:0-1484 GCA_964412415.1 uncultured Isosphaeraceae bacterium
TGCATTGTGGCCTCGTTCCCCAAACCTGTGTCTCAGGAAACTGTGCAGCGCACCAGGACTTCACGGGCGAGTGCATTCTGCCGCCCGGCGACTACCCCCTCACGATTGAGGAGCTGGGCAAGTCCATGCTGGTTGTGGGTCCGAGCAATCCGAGGCTCGACCGATCTTGGGATGCACCCTGGCGACGCCAACTGGTGCGCAACCTTGCCGAGATGGTCGGGCAACTGACCGCTGTCGGGATCCATGAAGTCTTCGTGGACGGGTCCTTCGTGGAAGACAAGGAACATCCGAACGACATCGACGGGTACTTCGAATGCAGTGCAGCCGACCTAGCGTCCGGCCGCCTCGAGCGCGAGTTGAACCGGGTGGACCCTAGAAAGTCCTGGACGTGGCGACCCGACTCGCGGCGTCCGTACCGCGGCTACCAGAAGCGCCAGTTGCCGATGTGGCATGCGTACCGGGTTGAGCTCTACCCCCACTGCCACGGGGTCATCGCGGGCATCGATGAGTTTGGCAATGCGCTTGAGTTCCCGGCGTGGTTCCGGCGGCGCAGGACGGATGGGCGGCCTAAGGGCATTGTCAAGCTCGTGAATCCAACGGCAACGTGGAGTGCAAGATGATCAGAACCGAGTCTGAGTACCGGCACGCCCTCGCGCGCGTGGACGCCGAGAAGCAACGCCTCTCGGACTACGCGGGCGCGTGCGCCAGCAAGGGCTTCACGCCGGAACAGGTCGCCAAGCTGCTGGAGCCGCTGCAGTCGTTTCACGCGCAGCTCGTCGAGGAGATCGATGCCTACGAGCGCCTTCGCCGCGGGGAGTTCGGCGAGCTCGAGAACCTCGGCGGCCTTGGGCGCCTGCTCATCGGGATCCGCATCGCGAAGGGAATCACGCAGCGCGAGCTCGCCGAGCGCATGGGTGTGAGCGAGACGATGGTCTCCCGCGACGAGCGGAACGAGTACCACGGCATCACCGTAGAGCGCGCCAGGCGCGTGCTCGATGCGCTCGGGGCGCGCCTCCTCACGCGCGTGAGCGTGGACGCCGCGTGAGGCGGGCGGCAGCGCTATCCCGGCCGCTGGATCGTGCCTGGGATTTGCACCTCGTGGTAGGTGCCTGGCGCAGCAGCGTCGACGGCTGCAGCCCTGCGGAGCGGAACCGGCGTTCCCTGGTCGAACAGCACCTTCAATCAGGCTGCCTCAAGCGCACTTCTGGCTGCGTGGTCAAGCACGGCGCGAGCCTGCTCCGCGGTGACACCGGGAAACCACTCGAGAAAGTCGTGCACCGACGCATCATCCTCAAGGTTCTCGAACAGCGCCGCAACCTGCACGCGCGTGCCGCGAAAGACCCAGGCCCCACTGACGCGGGCAGGGTCGCGCTCGACTGCCGGGCATGTTGACCAGTCGATCATGCGCCAATCCTAGCCTCAGCGCCCTTGATTCAACCACGGCTTCCGGGCGAGAGCGAGACGATGGGGGCTAGCGTGAGGCG
>CAYPOZ010000263.1:1494-3026 GCA_964412415.1 uncultured Isosphaeraceae bacterium
CTCCACGCCTCCGGCGGTCCGCTGTACCCCGGCGAGGAGCCCCAACCCCCAGTACGGCACGCACTCTTTGGCAATCGGCAGGAATGTGTCAGAAAACGTGCTACACTTTTCTGACACTTGTGCGGCATGGCAAGCACACCAGACATCATCATGGCCCGCATCAACCGAAACCTTGGCGGTCCCGGAGTCATCGTCACGGCGAAGGACTTCGTCGATGTGGCCGAGAGAGCCGCCATTGATCAGGCGCTTGCCAGACTGGTGCGTTCCGGGACGCTGGTTCGCGTGCACCGGGGCCTCTACCACCTACCGAGGGTCAACGACAAGCTGGGCATCACGATGCCGCCCGATCCGGATGCGATTGCCGACGCGGTCGGCCGCCAAACCGGTAGCCCTGTGGCCCCTTCCGATGCTGCGGTGGCCAATCGCCTCGGGCTGAGCACTCAAGTGCCGGCCAAGCACGTCTATCTCACGACCGGTCGCAGTCGCATCATGCGCATCGGCGGGCAGACCATCCGATTCAAGCGCGTGTCGGCGCGTCGCCTGCCGCGTGTCCCGCCGGAGGTCATGCAGGCGCTCCAGGCGCTTCGCAGTGCGGGACCGAATCCCGATGATGCGGCGATCCGTGCAATCAGCAGATCGCTCACCGCACGCCAGCGCGAGCACGTCGCACGGCACGCGCAGTACGACACGCACTGGATGGCAGCGGCCGCTTGCCGCTTAGATGTGCTTCGTGAGATCGAGAGTCACGTGAATGGCCGGAACGCCGTGAACGGCTTCTAGGCGGCTCATCGCGACGACCCGGAAGACTCGTGGTAGTCAGCAGTATTGCAAATTACCAATTCGGTTGTAATCTGCAAGCATGATCCGCCGCCTCGCCGCCCGCCACACGCGTGCCGCGCTTGGTCGCTACCCCGCCGTGACTCTCGTGGGGCCGCGCCAGTGCGGGAAGACCACGCTGGCCAGAACGATCGGCGGCGCGTACTTCGACCTCGAGCAGGAGTCTGAGCGGCTGAGGCTGGACCTCGAGTGGGACCGGCTCTGCGCGGGGCGCACCCGGGTGATCCTTGACGAGGCGCAATTCTTCCCGCAGGTGTTCCCGAGGCTTCGCGGGGCCATCGACGCAGACCGGCGGCTCAACGGGCGCTTCCTGCTGCTCGGCTCCGTCTCCCCTGCGCTGATGCGAAGCGTCGCGGAGTCGCTCGCGGGGCGCATGGCGATCGTGGAGCTTTCGCCGCTGCTGCGCCCGGAGTTGCGCGCGGCGGCGATGCGCGACCGGCTCTGGCTCGTGGGCGGGTTCCCCGATGGCGGCGTCCGCAAGCCGAGCGCGTTCCCGCAGTGGCAGCTGAACTACGCGCGGCTCATCGCAGAGCGCGACCTGCCCAACATGGGGCTGCCGTGCACGCCGCAGGCCACGACGCGGCTGATGCGCATGCTCGCCGCGCTCAACGGGCAGCAGTGGAACGCATCCGAGGTCGGCCGAAGCCTGAGCGTCAACTACCAGACGGCGGCCGCATACGCGGATTTCCTCGAGG
>CAYPOZ010000264.1:0-2067 GCA_964412415.1 uncultured Isosphaeraceae bacterium
CTACGCACGACGCTGGACGCCAGGGATCCGCCGCATGTGCCGCAGCTCTACATCACGGAGGTGCTCGCGCAGATGGAGCGGACATGGCTGAGCGAGTACCGGGCGACGAGGGCTTGCCGCTTCCGCACGCAAGCGGACATCAAGATGGCGGTGCTCTACCCGCACTTTGCGGCGGAGCGGCCAGAGGTCACGAGGCCCTGCGTGCAACGCACGCTGGTGAACGGCTCCGCGGAGTACATCTTCCGCACCGTCCACGACCGCGATGCCGAGGCGCTTGACGGATGGCTTGCCGAGATCGAGTCACGGCGACCGACCTTCTTCTGCGTCAACGACGCCGTCGAAAGCCCCTCCGTCGCCGCGGCGATGCGCGTGAGGTACCAGGCAACGCTCGAACGGATGTTTCCGGAGCCCTCCCGGTTCGAGAGGACAAGGTGATGCGAGGAACCGCGCCCATCCATGTCGCGATCTACCTGGACGAGGGCTATGCGATTCCCGCCACAGTGCTCGTCCTTTCGATGCTCAGGCATCTTCGCGCAGGGATCCCGCTGCACTTGCACGTGCTGGGCGTTGGCCTTGCCGAGGAGACGAAGCGGACCATGGCGACGAGCTGGCCCGCGGACCGCCTCACTATCCGCTGGATTGACGTCGACTTCTCGGCCGACGCCGCGGGATGCGTGGCCACCGGGTACCTGTCACGCGCTGCCTACGCGCGGCTCCTGATCGATCGCTACCTTCCGGTGGAGATCGAGAAGGTGCTGACGGTCGACACGGACGGACTCATCCTGGACGACATCTCGTCACTCTGGAGTCAGTCTCCACGTCACGCATGCCTGATGGCGGTGCGGGATTCCTTCGTGAGGACTCTTGCGGATGATCCCTCGGACTTCATCGAGCGCGACGGGTCCAACGCCGGCGCGCCCTACTTCAACAGCGGGCTCATGCTGATCGACACTCGGCGGTGGCGTGCGCAGGACGTCTCCGCGCGGTGCCTCGCGCTGGCCGCGCGCCATCCCGGGCGTGCCGTCATCGGCGACAACACGTTGCTCAATGCGGTGATCGTGGGCGCCTGGGAACCGCTGCCGCTGCGATGGAACTGCAGCTCCCGGCATCTGGCGATGCACTCGTACCCCTCGCTTCGGAATCAGGTGCACCCGCATCAGCAAGTGCTCGAGGCGACCCGGAGTCCCGCCTTCCTCCATTTCGTGTCCAAGCACAAGCCGTGGCAGGAGGGCCACTACCACCCGGATCGCGGGCTCTACCTGAGCTACCTGCTCCAGACCGCGTGGGCCGAGCGAGTGGCCAAGCCTGAATCGTCCCGCCCAACCTGGGAATCCGTGTTCTTCCCTTGGCGGTGCTGCCGCAGGGCGCGCGACGTTGCCAGGCAATGGAATGTCCCGCGGCGCTCCGCGGCAGATGCGCTGCACCTCATGGCGCGGATGTGCAGGCTCGGAGCCGGGCTCCGCACTGCGGTCAAGTGGCCCGCCCCCGCCCGGGATGGGCTCCGAATTGACCCCGCTTGACGCGGACCCCCCTCAGCGCGGACGATACGCGGTTCCCGGGTCGGGACCGGTCTTGATGCCCGTCCGACCCCTTCCAGTCCCCCTCGCGGCGTCCCGCAGGAGCACTCATGGCGTCCAGATCGGCCGGCACAGGCATCATCGCAGCGCTCGTCACCTTCGTTGTCCTGACGGTGCTGTCTGCAGTGGCCGCCATCTACTTCTACAGCGCCATGGACAAGGCTGAGCAGGACGCCCGCCGCGCCCAGGAGGACCTCTCATGACCGTTTATACAGGAATCTCGGAAATAACCCTTTCGGTCAACGGCGAGGACAGGCTCCTTTCCGTCCGCCCCGGCGACACCCTGGCGCGCGTCTCGGGCGATCCGTCCCTGGCGGAGGACCTGATGCAGGAGACCTATCTCCGCGTGCTGGCCCGTCCCCCGAGGGATCCCGACCTCCGCGCCCAGCGGGCCTACATCTTCACCACGGCGGCGCGTCTGCTCCAGGCCTACTGGCGCCGGAAGCGGCCCCTGGCCTGGCTGCCCTGGAAGGATCCGGGGCAGCCAGGC
>CAYPOZ010000264.1:2077-2989 GCA_964412415.1 uncultured Isosphaeraceae bacterium
GGTTTCACCAGCGGCAGCGAGGAACAGTTCCTGCGCGTGGCCACCAGCGAGCAGCTCAACCGCGAGGAAGTCCGCAAGCTCATGGCCGCCGCAAGCCCAGAGCGAATGACGCTTGTCGAGTACCTGATGGACCAGAAGGGCGCGATCGCGGCCATCGTCGCGGGCGACCCCAATGCGGATGCGCCCGCGCTCCGCTCTGCGCTCTCGCTCGCCGAGGGCCAGACCGTGCGCGCTGCGATCGACGACGCGCGCCGGCAGATGCGGGCGAAGTCCGACGAGGCCGACGGCATGCGCGCCTCGGTGACTGCAGCGGAGCGCGCCGCCGAGCTTGTGAAGGCGCAGGCTCAGGCACAGGTCGATTCGTCCAAGCGCGAGGTCGAGGAGACCCGCGCGAGCCTCGAGCCGTACAAGCAGGCGGGCGACCGGCACCAGGTCGAGGTCGACGAGGTCAAGCAGGAGTACGCGACCGCGCGCGAGGAGCTCGAGAACTCCTACAAGAACCGATTCGCCGAGCTCCAGCAGCAGATCGATGCCGCGAACCAGGAGGTCTCGCTGCTGCGCACCCGCGCGGGCGAGCTGCAGAAGCAGGTCGACCAGTTCCGCGTCAAGCCAAAGGATGCGTCGCTCCTTGTTGACGGACGGATCGTCGATGCGTCCACGTCGAGCGACCGCGTCTACATCTCGCTCGGCACCAAGGACCGTGTGCGTGCAGGAATGACCTTCGAGGTGTACGACGATGCGGCCGCGATCCAGTTCGACCCGCAGACGCAGCGGCAGACCTCAGGCAAGGCGAGCATCGAGATTGTGCGCGTCGGCGAGACCACCAGCGTTGCGCGCGTCACGCGCCAGCGCCCGGGCCGCCCCATCGTGCGCGAGGATGTGATCGCCAACGCCGTGTACAGCCCCGACTAC
>CAYPOZ010000265.1:0-1354 GCA_964412415.1 uncultured Isosphaeraceae bacterium
AACCGCGAAGCAGTTCGGCTGTCGGCTGGAGAAACACCCATCGACGAAGCACCTGGCCCACCTCTGACATCATGACACCCCACCCGCACACCGCATCCACCGTGGGATCGCCGAAGGCCTCTGCCACACCGTGCAGGCATCCGGGAAGCAGCATGTCATCGCTGTTGACCCAGCCGATGACGTCGCCGGTGCTTGCGCGGATTCCCTTGTTGATCGCGTGTGCCTGGCCCCGATCGGGTTCGCTGCACCACCACGCCAGCTTGTCCGAAACCGCCTCGATCAGCGCTCTCGACCCATCGGCGCTTCCTCCGTCAACGACGATGTACTCGGCGTGCGCATAGCCCTGCTCGAGCACGCTCCGCATCGTCCACGGCAGGAAGCCTGCCTGCTGGTAGCTCGGGGTGATGATGCTGATCCTGGGGGGCATCGGGCACGTGCGAAGGCCGCATCCCGCGGAACCTTCGGATCCGTGCAACTCTACAGGATGCCCGGACGTGAATTGGCGGCAGAACGTCGGTACTCGTCCGCAATCCGTCTGGCCACGCTGTCCCAGCTGAGCTCGATGGCAGCGGCGCGGGCACGATGCCCAGCGTCGGACCGATCCTTGCCATGTCGAAGGGCGTCGATGGCGCGATCGAAGCCCGCATCGTCGCCGGCGTCGCTCAGCACCGCGCCCGCCTGCGCCTGTTCGACCAGGAACGCGACCCCCATCCGGCGAGTGACGATGGCCGGGAGGCCCGATGCCATTGCCTCCTGAACCGCCATGCAGTACGTCTCGAACGTGGAGGGCATGACGAAGGCGTCGCTTGCCGCGAAGTGGTCGGACAGGCGTGCGGTCTCGACCCCCACGAACTGCACCAGATGCGGCACGCCGAGCGACCGTGCCACCTCCTCGTAACGCTGCCGGTCGCCCTTTCCGACCACGAGGAGCCGCGGCTGGAAGAGGGGGTCGCGGCGCGCGCACCTCGAGAGGGCTTTGATGGTGGGGAGCAGCCCCTTCACCTCGAAGTTCATGCCGACGAAGAGCAGCACGAACTCGCCCTCCCCGATGCCAAGTTGCCGGCGCATCGCAGCACGGGACCCTGGATTGGGGGCAAATCGGTCTGCGTCGACTCCCGGGCACTGGACCTCCCAGCATCCGGGCAGATCGCCGTACTCGCTGCGCCAGATGCCGAGCAGCATCGGCGACACCGGATGGAAGACGCGTCCCGATGCCGTCGCGATCATGCGCCGCTCCATTGCGATCATGGTGCGGTCATGAAGGCTCGGTCGACGCTTGTTCAGCACGTCCGCAAGCCAGAAGCGGTGAGGCGCCGGATGCACGGTGGTGATGTGCGCGAAGTCGTTTCGCAGG
>CAYPOZ010000265.1:1364-2983 GCA_964412415.1 uncultured Isosphaeraceae bacterium
AATCGCCTTGTGTCCACACCGGGGCTCAGCACGCCCCACTCCCCAGGAAGCTCTCCGTGTTCCTGGCGCCAGATCCCCAGCAGCATGTTCGAGACTGGCATGAACTTGCGACCTGCACCAGACGCGACCATCCGTCGCTCCATGGCGATCATCATGCGGTCGTGCAGGCTCAGTGAGCGGCGTCCGAGCACCTCACGCACCCAGAATGCGTGCGGGGCAGGGTGTACGGTGGTGATGTGCGCAAAGTCGTTGCGCAGGTGCGCATGCACCACGTCGTATCCGCCGCGCCCGATCATGCGTTGTGCGGCGCGGACGAAGGCCCACGGCTTGATGAACTTCGGAAACCGCACCATGGGCACCCGTCGGTAGCGGATGCAGGGATCGGCGTTCTCCCACCGATTCGCGAACACGTCGACAGCGAATCCGGGCATCGCCGCGATGCGTGTCGCGGTCTCGTGCACGAACCTCTCGCAGCCACCCGCCATGCCGCACTTCTCGGTCAGGACCGCGACTCTGATCGGCCGCTCTAGCTCAGTCGAAAGGCATCCGCCAGGGGTTGCCGACGCAGCCATCGTCAAGCGCCGTCCGTCCGGTCGCGCCGCACGATCCGCTCGATCATGAAGGTGGGCCGGCCCCTCGACTGCTCGAAGAGGCGGCCGATGTACTCGCCGATGATGCCGAGCATGAGCAGCTGCACGCCGCCCATGAAGACGACCACCACCATGAGGCTGGTCCAGCCTTGGGGCGTTGCGCCGTTGGCGATCCACGAGATCAGCGCATATGCCGTCAGGAGCAGCGCGAGCACCAGCGCCGTCGCCCCGAGCACGGCGGCGAACGCCAGCGGCTTCACCGATGAGCTGATCACGCCATTGATCGCAAGCGCGAGCAGCTTGCGGAAGGGGTACTTGGTCTCGCCTGCTGCGCGCGCATCGCGGTCGTACAGGATGGGCTCCTGCCGGAAGCCCACCCAGCTGACCATGCCGCGGATGTACCGCTGCCGCTCCGGCATGCTGACGATCAGGTCGCACACGCGCCTGCTGATGAGGCGGAAGTCGCCGGTGTCGAGCGGGATTGGGCGCTCCGACACCAGCTTCAGCAACCGGTAGTAGATCGCGCAGAGCGCGCGCTTCACCGGGGCATCGCCGGGCCTGCTCCTGCGCTGCGCGTACACGACGTCCGCGCCGCCATCCATCACCTTGAGCATCTCCGGAAGAAGCTCTGGAGGGTCCTGCAGGTCGGCATCCATGATGAGAACTCGGTCCCCGCGGCATGACCAGAGCCCCGCAGAGAGCGCCAGCTGGTGGCCGTGGTTTCGTGACAGGTTCACGGCGACCACGGCAGGATCATGCGACGCAAGGTCCTGCAGGATCGCCCAGGTTGCGTCCCGCGAACCGTCGTTCACAAGCACGATCTCGCAGCTCAGGCCGGTGCTGCGGCACACATCCGAGACTCGTGCGTGCGTCTGGCGGATGACCTGCTCCTCGTTGTAGCAGGGGAGCACCACTGACAGCGCGGGTGCCGACTCCGACGAGTCGGCGTGCGGCGAGCTCTGCGCAGACACATCGAGGCGCTCTCGCGGCTTTCGCGTCGGAATTGCGTGGAGCTGACCGGGCATCGGC
>CAYPOZ010000266.1:0-2980 GCA_964412415.1 uncultured Isosphaeraceae bacterium
TATCGAATCGAACTTGCGGTTCAGCTCGGCGTACTCGCGCATCAGCGCCTGCCACTCGGCCACCTGACTCGCCGGATCGGACTGCGAGCCCGCCGCACGCGACTTCTTCTGGAACTTCTCGATGTCGCTGTTGCGGAACTCCTCCGCGCGGCGCAGGTACGCATCGTGTGCGGCCTGGATCTGCGGCCACGCGCCCGACGGCACATCGCCCCTCTGCTCGAGCAGCATCTTCAGCTCGCCGATCGAGATCGGATCCGCGAACGCCCCCGACGTGCCCTGTGCGCACGCCACACGCGGCGCCGCCACAAGCATCGCAAGTGCGCACGAAAGCGCGAGCACCGCCGCGCGCGCGGCCGTGCCTGCCCGATGCGTCAGCATGTGGATCCGCATGATGGTCACATCGCGGAGCCGAGCCCCGCCACGCGGCGCCACGCGCTGATCTGCCCGAGGTGCATCATGTTGTGCGCGAGGCACATGAACGATGACACTCCCGCAAGGGTCGGCAGACGGTCGCGCAGGCCCTCGTAGGGGTTGGGCCCGTTGAACACCGAGTCATCGACCTTCGGCAGCAGGTTCGCGACAGTCGTCCAGCCATCGGTGAACGCCTTCACGAGCTCGGCCTTTGACGGGTACGCGCCAGGCGTCGACACGCACTTCGCGCCGTTCTTGAAGAGCTCCTCCCACGAGTCGGGCACAGAGCAGGCACCCTTGTGGCCCATCATCTCGGCCATCTTCGGCGCGTAGATCGCCAGGTGACCGATCAGGAACGCGGGGCTGTTGAGGTCATCCTTTGGCATCTCCGCGAAGCGCGCATCGGGAATCGTCTTCACGAGCGCATCCGCGTAGCCAATCGTCATCTTCAGTCCGTCAGAGAGTGCTGTGCCAAGTTGTCCCATGGGGGTGAGGATAGCCCGGCGCACGCCATCGCCGATGCCCACACGGCCTGCAATTCGCGCAATCGGTAGAGGGAGCCGCGCTCACGAACCCACGAGACGCGCGTGGATGCGCCTGGCCTCGTCGATGTCGCTCGTGCCGCGCACGATCGTGCGGCCATCTGCGAACACCGCAAGCTCGATCGGCACGCCCGCGCGCGAGCGCTCGCCGCGTGGCATCGCATGCACCACGCCCAGCTCCACCCGCACCTCGCCAAGCCCGCGCAGCCGGGCCGCAAGCGCATCGAGCGAGTCAACGATGCCTATCCGCGGCGGCTTCACCTGCACCGCGTTGCGCCCGCACAGGGCCGTCGCATCGCTTGCGCGGGTGCCCATCAGCCACTCGAAGCGCCGCGCGCCGCAGCACACGCAATCGTCACGACGCGCTCCAGCGAGCGGCATCCGCATGAGCGCGGACCCGCGCGCGCCTGTGGCCAGGTCCACCGACACCAGCGCCATGTCCACCTGCGCGTGCAGCCCGGCAAGCAGCCTGATCGCGTTCGCCGCCGCGAGACCCGCAACCACGGAAACCGCGGGCCCGAACACGCCCGCGGTATCGCATGTGGGCTCCACGCCCGCGGCCGGTGGCTCGTCGAACACGCACCGAAGGCACGGGCCCGCACCCGCTGCTCCCGCCACATCAGTCACTTCCGCAGCTCTCGCGGCCGCAGGCACCACCGGCATCGTCATCCCGCGCGCGGCCACCACACCGCAGTACACGTAGGGCACGCCGCGCGAAACCGCCACATCATTCAGGATGTACCGCGTCTCGAACCCGTCGAGCCCATCCACAATCACATCCGCATTGCCGATGCATTCGAGCGCGTTCTCCGGCACAAGGTCCACCACGCACTCGCGCACCTCGATCGACGAATCGATCGCGCGCACTCGCGCCGCCGCGGCCGCGGCCTTGGCCACACCGCGTCGCGCGTCATCCTCGACATAGAGCGACTGCCGCTGGAGGTTCGTCCACTCCACCACGTCGCGGTCGATGAGCGTGAGGCGCCCCACTCCCGCGCGCGCGAGCAGGTCCACCTGCGCGCAGCCGAGCGCACCGCACCCGACCACCGCCGCATGCGCACGGCGAAGCCGCGCCTGCGAAGCGGCGCCGAACCACGGCAGGATCTCCTGACGGTGCCAACGCGACAGCTCGGAACCGGTGCCGGCGTCGCTGCCGGCATCGCCGGCACGGACAGTGTGGTGCGTGGTCTGTTCGCCGCGCGAGCCCGGATCCGGGTGCGCCACGGCGCGGGTCACCAGGCGAAGTGCGCGAAGGCCTTGTTGGCGTCGGCCATGCGGTGCGTGTTCTCACGCGTCGTCACGGCCTTGCCCTCGCCCTTCGCGGCGTCGTAGAGCTCCTTCGCGAGGCGCAGCGCAACCGGCTTGCCCTTCTCCTCGCGCACGGACTCGATGATCCAGCGGAACGTCAGGCTCTGCGCGCGGCGCTTGTTGAGCTGCATCGGCACCTGGTAGTTGGCGCCGCCGACGCGCTTGCTGCGCACCTCGACGCTCGGACGCACGTTCTCGAGCGCCTTCTGGAAGAGCTCGATCGCGGTCTTCGGCAGCGTCTCGGGCTTCTCCTTGTCGAGCCGGTTCTGGATCATGTCGTTGCCGCCCTTCTTGTGCTCGCCGTAGATCTTCTGCGCCGTCGCCTTCTTGCCGCTGTACATGATGCAGTTGATGAACTTCGCCACCACCAGGTCCTGGTAGCGGGGATCGGGCTTCAGCTGCGACTCGCTGGCTGTGAACTTGTTGGGCATGGGTCAATCCTTTCGGCTTCGGCCCAGCGGGTGCTGGACCAGGTTTGGCCGCGGCGGGAGGATGGGCATCTCCGGATGGTTCGCCGCAGCTACGTGCCCGGGACCGGCACGCGCCGGCCTCCGTGCTTGATCAAATCGCCGGTCACTTCTTCTTGGCGGCAGCGGCCTTGCGCTTGACGCCGTAGAGCGAACGGCCCTTCTTGCGGCCATCGACGCCGAGGCAGTCGAGGGTGCCGCGCACCACGTGGTAGCGAACGCCGGGGAGGTCGCGCACACGGCCACCGCGCA
>CAYPOZ010000267.1:0-2962 GCA_964412415.1 uncultured Isosphaeraceae bacterium
CCAGGACGCTCCCAAGACGACGCCACGTGCCTTCCGATGAACACGCCGCACGAGTGCCTGATGGCCGCGCATCGTCACGCCCTGAGGGCTTCGCGGCGCGGGTCACGCGCGAGCTCCGCGGCGGCTCGAAGGCTGCGCTCGCCGATGTGTACGACCGGTTCGCGGAGGCCCTTGTGCGCGACGTGCGGCGCCACACCGGTCGCGACGAGTCATTCGCGCTCGACTGCCTGCAGGAGACGGTCGTGCGTCTGGCCACCAATCCGCCGTTGTGCACGACCGACGAGGAGCTGCGCGCGTGGCTCCGGGTCACGGCGATCCGCGTCGCCCGCACGGCGCTCCTGGCTGAGGCCAGGCGGTCAAGGCGCGAGGGTGCGTATGCGGCTGAGCGGCAGCGGGGGACGGAAGTGGACGGCACGGGCCATGTGCGCCGCAGCGACGATGCCGACGCCGAACTGCGCCGCGCGCTGTCGCAGCTTGATGACCATGAGCGCGACCTGCTTCGACTGCGCGTGCTGCACGGCTGGTCGATTCCCGCGATCGCACAGTGGATCGCGATGGAGCCGCGGCGGCTCGAGAGCAGGGTGCGGAGGCTGTTCGAACGGCTGCGCAAGCGGGGGAGCGCCTCATGATCGATGACGCACGCAGCGCCGTGCGCGCGCATCGCGCGCAGGCCCTTGCTGCGGCCGGGCGTGCGCTCGACCACTCGCTGCAGCGGCGGCGCATGCATCGTCGCATCGGTGCCACGGGCGCAGTGGTTGCCGCGATGGCCGGTGCGCTGGTCGTGGCGTGGCCCCGTCAGTCGGCAATGCCGCGACCAGCGAATGTGCACGTGGATTTCGCGGTGCTCCGCGGCGGCGCATCGCACCTTGACTTCCAGCTCATCGTGGAGGGGGATTCGCGCGCACCGACACCGCTCGCGATCGACGACGACGAGCTTGAAGAAGCGCTGCTCGGCACAGTGGGCGAACGGAGGGCCGACGTGGGCGTGATTCGCAGGCGCGGCTCGATCGAAGTGGTCGACTCCGCAACTGGCCTGCCGGTGGCGCTTGGCACGCCGCCCGCTGGGTCGCCGCAGCTGCGATGAAGGCGCTGAAGCGGCGATCAGGCCACGCGCCTGCGTTGGCGCGTAGTGATCGTCACCTCAACGCCGGCTCGACCAAGCATCTCGATGAGCGTGTCCGCACTGAACTTGTCGAACTTGCCCCGGACGAGGTCGCTGATCCTGGGCTGGGAGACTCCGAGAGCCTTTGCTGCCTCGCTCTGTGTCCAGCCGCGGGAGGCGATCAGCTTCTCGATCCTGATCATGAGCAGGCTGCGCACACGAAGATTCTCGGCCTCTGCGGCGCCGAACCCGAGGTCTCGAGACACGTTGCCTGTCGACTTTCGCACACGGATGGTCATTGCAATCTCCTAGCGGGACTTCCGCAACCGCACGAGGTCCCTGTATCGAGCCTCGGCCTCGCGCCGCACATCTTCCGGGCAACTCCGAAGGTCGTC
Organism: uncultured Isosphaeraceae bacterium; assembly: GCA_964412415.1. GTDB lineage: Bacteria > Planctomycetota > Phycisphaerae > Phycisphaerales > SM1A02 > ZLKRG44. The sequence continues at coordinate 1,498 of CAYPOZ010000267.1, forward strand.
GAGTGAAGAGCGGAGCCACTCGATGGATTTCCCCTCGGTGTCCATTCGCCTGACTATACAACCAGTTGTATACAAGGGCAAGCGCGTACCTCGCGCAGAGCCAGGCATCGCAAGCAGCTCATCGCACGTGGAGTGGCGGCGCGGTGAGGCGATTCGCCGACCCGCCGAGTTTCTAGGCGTCCCGCCGACTCCCGCGATCCGCCATCACAAACGCGAGAGCGCCCAACCTCCGCCACGGCCTCCCACGCGGGCAGATTCGGCCACGCCTCCAGTCAACGAGAAGGCCCGCCTCAACTTCGAGGCGGGCCTTGAACCCCCCGATCGAACCGGCTTCAAGTGGCGGTCGAGTCTCTCGTGGTGGGCCGAGTCATAACCCCCGATCACCTCCACGCGCACTCGCCCCGCTGACGATGCCTTTCGGTCATGATGCGCCGAAGGGTTGGTGATGAGCCTTAGAGTGCGCTCATGGCTCCAACCGTCTACCTCGAGACATCCGTCATCAGCTACCTAACGTCGCGGCCATCGAGGGCGTGCCACTGCTGAAACTGTCTGAGAGTGCTCGCGCTCTCGCGGGCGATCTCATCAGCGACTCGGCGATACCCAGTCACGCTGCGGTAGATGCACTCCACATTGCGCTTGCGGCGGCGAGCGGAATGGACTACCTCCTAACCTGGAACTGCAAGCACATTGCAAACGCGCGGACTCGCGTGCTGATCGAGCATTGCCTGCGCGCCAAGGGCTACACTCCACCGGTTCTCTGCACGCCGGAAGAACTCATGGAGCCCTGACTGTGACCGAGCCGCAACGCGAAGATCCGATCATCGAAGAGGTGCGTCGAAATCGCGAGGAGCTTCTTCGCGCGGCGGGTGGCTCGCTCGATGCGCTTTACGCGGCATTGCGGGACTCGGAGTCCACGGAGTCGCGCAAGGTTGTGGCGATGCCGCCCCGGAAGTGTGGCAGGCCTGAGTCTGATGCCGCGTGACCCCGACTGACGAGGTCTCGTCTTCCCAACTCCCCCGATCCGCGATCACAAACGCGAGAGCGCGAAACGCCCGCCACGACGCCCCACGCGGGCCGAATCGCCCACGCCTTCAGTCAACGAAAGGACCCGCCTCGACTTCGAGGCGGGCCTTGAACTCCCCGAGCGAAACGGCTTCGAACGGAGGTCGAGTTTGCGACAGGATGGGCCGAGTCATAACCCGCGATCACCGCCACGGCCCGCCGGCTGGCCATCGATCGTGAGCGGCCTTCCCGGTGCGGGCAGCGCCGATGAGCGGCATCAGGAACTCGTGGAGCTTCGCGACCACCGTTGGCAGGTCAGGGCCGCCCGTCATGCCCATCTTGCGGAGGAAGGCTGCCCACTGCGCCTGCTTCATCGCGTCGTTCCCGAAGGATGCCGAGATCCCGGTTGGGGTGCCGTCGGGCACGGTCGTCTGGCGGCGCTTGATCGTCTCGGTGACTGCGC
>CAYPOZ010000268.1:0-1053 GCA_964412415.1 uncultured Isosphaeraceae bacterium
TCGGCCCGAATGGCGCCGGCAAGACCACGACGCTGCGCATCATCGTGGGAGCGCTCAGCGCCGACAGGGGCCGCGTGACGATCTGCGGGCGCGATGTGGCGCGGGACGGCGCACTCGCGAGGCGGTTGGTGGGGTACCTGCCTGAGCGGTGCCCGCTTCCGCCCGACCTGACCGTCCGCGAGTGGCTTGCGCACCGGTGCGGACTGTGGGGAATGCCGCGGCGAGCCCCGCTCCCCCCGGTCGCCCAGGTTAACGAGCTGTGCGCGCTTGGGGCCTTCGAGCGGAGGCTCTGCGGTGGGCTCAGCCGCGGAATGGCGCAGCGCGTCGGGCTTGCTGCGGCGCTCGTGACCCAGCCGTCGGTGCTCGTCCTTGACGAGCCCGGTGCCGGAATGGATCCCGCGCAGGCGCAGTCCTTCAGGCAGCTCGTGCGGTCGCTGGCCAAGGGGCGCACGGTCCTCTTCTCGAGCCACAACCTTGCGGAGGTGGATGCCGTCTGCGACCGCGTCGTGATGATCGCGCGTGGGCGGCTCGTGGCCACTGGCACCATGGAGGAACTGCGGCGTCATGGTGCGGGACGCGAGCGGTGGCGCATCGAGTGCGACCGTGTCGAGCTGTCCGCGCTGACTGCGGTCGCCGGCGTTCACGGGGTGCATGCCGAACCGGCTGGCGAGGGGTGGTTCCTGGTCGGCATGGAGATTGACCACGGGGAGTCCGCTCGCGCGCGCGCTGCCGTTGCGCGCTCGATCGCTGCCGGTGGCGGCACAGTCCGGCTGATGAGCCGAATCGACGAGCCGCTTGAGGAGGTGTTCTCGAGGGTCGCGATGGAGGTGCGCGCATGAGTGCGCTACGCGCCATGGTGCGCCGCGAGCTGACCACGGCGTTCTGCACGCCTCTGGGATGGATGGTGATTGCGCTGATGTGTGCCGTGACCGGTCTCGTCACAGGAGTGGCGGTGCTCGCGCCCGGACAGCCTGCGAGCCTCCGGCTCGCTGCAGCCGCAGCGGGATGGGCGGTCCTGCTCATCGCACCGGCGCTGAGTTCGAGGACGACTGC
>CAYPOZ010000268.1:1110-2937 GCA_964412415.1 uncultured Isosphaeraceae bacterium
GTCGCAGCGGGCGCGGGGAGGTGCTGCTCTCGAGTCCCGTGTCCGCAGTGCCGCTCGTCGTCGGGCGATGGATGGCTGGGGCACTTGTGCTTGCGGTTGCCGTCGTGCTCGCGCTGGCCGGTCCATTCGTGGCGCTCGAGTCAGTGGCGCGCCCGGATCCTGGCGAGGCGATGTGCGCTGCGCTCGGCGTATGGCTCGCCGGATGCGCCTACCTCGCGTCAGGGTCTCTTGCAGGGAGCCTCGCGAGCAGCCCGACGGTGGCCTACCTCCTGGCGATCTTCGGGTGGGCGGCGGTGCTTGTGGGCACACGCATCATCGGGCCGATGCTCGATCCGACGCTTGCCGATGCGATGTTCGCGCTCGACCCTGTGAGGCGGCTTGAGCCGTTCGTGTTCGGTTCGATCGAGTCGACGCACCTCGTGTACTTCCCGGCCCTCACCGGGGCCCTGCTGTGCGCTGCTGCGGCGGTGCAGGCATCCGAGGCAGAGCGCGCAGGCAGGGGCCGCGGCACTCGCACATGGATCGGCCCTGCGACGCTCGCGCTCGGATGCGCGTGCGCGGCCTTCGGCATCGCCGCCGCCGCGCATGCGCCTGCGGCGCGCATCGGCGTGGACCTCACGCGCACCCGCGAGTTCGAGCTCGCACCCGGCGACCGCCAGTGGCTCGGCGCGCTTCCCGAGCGATGGCGCGTGACGTGGGTCAGCGGTGGCGCGCGGCAGGACCCGGCGCTCGAGGAGCAGGTGAGCAGGGTGCTTGCGCAGTGCGCGCGTGCGATCCGCCGCGATGGCGCTGTCGTTGCGATTGACCCCGCGACGCCGCAGGGCGCGATCGACTATGCGCGCTGGTTCGACGCACTCGCCCAGCGCCAGCGCGGCGTGTCATGGCCAGTCGTGCCGGCGACCGAGCGCGGCATCGAGGCGCTCCAGTCGTTCATGGACTGGGCGCGCATCCAGGCTCCTGCGCTTGATGCGCTGGTCGGGTCGCTTGCGGATGGCGATGCGCTGCGCGCCCGGCTCGGCCCGCTCGCGTCGGCGCTTGGGGAGTTCCCGAGCGCATGTCCGCCGCTGCTTGCGAGCGTGCGCAGCCTGCGCGATGGGTCCGCGGCTCGGCCCGTGCCGGATCCTGGCGCTGCAGCATCGCTGCTCGCGCGCAGCCACGGCGAGTGGGCAGTGCAGCTCTCCGCAGGTGCGGCGGCGATCCGCGATGCGGCGGCTGACGCATCGCGCTCGCCTGACCAGGTGATGGCGCTCGCGCAGGTGCGTGCGGCACTCGAGCGCACGGCGCTCGAGCTGCGTGGCGCGCAGGATGCGCTCGAGTCCCTGCCTCCGGACCCTCTGGGTGGGTTGCCCGCGGCGCTGGGCATCGGCGGCGTGATGGTGATCGAGTCGCCTCGGGGGATGATGGCGGTGTCGGCGCGCGACCTGCTCGGGGGAGATGCTGACCGCGTGGAGGTGCTGCGCACGGATCGGCGGGCGCGCATCGCGTCACGGACGCTCGCGGCGATGCGCGCGCTTGAGGGCGGCGTGCGCCCGGTCGCGGGCATTGCCCATGCGGATGAGCGCCCGATTCTCGAGTCCAGCGCCGAGGGCACCGACGCAATCGGGCTCGCAGATGCGCTGCGCGGTGCGCGAATCGATGTGATGGAGTGGCGCGCGGGGGATGGTCCCAGGCCGCCAGCGGGTCCGAGTACGGTGTGGATTGCGGTGCCGCCGAGGCGCAGCACGCTCGCGCCGGGCCGCAGGGAGCGTGCGCTCATCGAGACGGTGACGGCACTTGCCGCGCAAGGCGAGCCAGTGCTGCTGTCGGTCGGGCCGAGCCTGCTCCCCA
>CAYPOZ010000269.1:0-2909 GCA_964412415.1 uncultured Isosphaeraceae bacterium
AAATTGTAGCTAGTAAACTTAAGAAAAACGATGTCATCACAATGGTGGCGACATCTGACCATACTAAATCTGAAGGTAAATCGCTGATGTAATATACATCTTTGGCTAAAAACTGTACTTGAAATAAGCGCTCGATAAACGGAATAATGGTTTCAATATTTAACGCAAGCAAAATACCAAAAAATGCGCCTAGCACAGTACCGATCACCCCAATCAAAGCACCCTGCACCATAAAAATTCGCATAATACTGCTAGGACTTGCACCAAAGGTACGCATAATCGCGATATCTGCGCGTTTATCGGTGACGGCCATCACCAAGGTCGAAACGATATTGAACGCGGCAACCGCAGCAATCGTTGGCGCATCAAATAAGTCATTCAGCTTTAAGCGCACACCGGAAACGTTTTGCCCCATGCGATACAGCTTGGCCGCATCATCAATATGAATCAGCGCTAAGCCGGCGTCATACTCATACATACCAATTTGAAACAGACCCACCAAAGTAAATTGTTTTAAACGCGGCACCACGCCAGTCGGCGTAAATTGCCCTTGTGGTGCCATTACCACCACTTTATCGCCAATTTGTGCGCCTAACGCGTAGGCTAAATCCGCGCCTAAAACAATACCGAACTCACCGGCACGTAAGTCATTCAGGCTTCCAGCCTTCATGTGCTTGCCCAAGTCGGCGACCTTGTCTTCAGCCTGCTCTACAACCCGTGGCGCGCGGTGATACAGCTCGGCGGAAGCCTTGCCGTGCTTGCGTTCACCGACTGGCGCCTGCTGATCGGCGCGGCTGCGATGCTGCCGCTGGTGTGGGTGACGCACCGCACCTGGATCGGCAGGATTCGGCCCATGTTCCGCGACATGAAGGTCACGCGTGACCGCATCGACTCGCATGCCACGGAGGTCTTCGGCGGGATGCGCGTCGTGCGCGGATTCGCGCGCGTGCGCAGCGAGTTGGGCCGCTACTCGGGCACCGGCCACCTCATGTCCCGGCAGGAACTGCGCACCTGGTGGTGGTCGCGCGGCATCGACGTCTCGTGGGCACTTCTGATCCCAGGCGCGAGCGCTGCGCTGCTGTGGTACGGCGGGCAGCAGGTGCTCGAGGGCCAGCTCACGCCGGGCGACCTGGTGATGTTCCTCGCCTATGTGGTCATGCTGCTCGCGCCGATCGAGATGCTCGCGTCGAGCGCCACCGCGTTCCAGACGAACCTCGCAGGCCTTGACCGGCTGCTTGACCTCACCGCCGAGCAGCCCGAGATGCCGGACAGGCCCGGCGCACGCGCGCTTCGGCGCGCGGATGTCCGCGGCGCGGTCACGCTGGAGTCGGTGTGCTACCGCTATCCGGGCAGCGAGCGGATGGTGCTCGAGGAAGTCTCCATGCACGTGCCCGAGGGATCCGTCGTTGCGCTCGTGGGCCGCTCCGGAAGCGGCAAGACGACGCTGTGCAACCTCGTGGCGCGCTTCTTCGACCCTGTCAGCGGCCGGATCATGGTGGACGGCACTGATCTCCGGGATGCGACGCTTGAGAGCTGGCGCGCGCTGCTGGGCATCGTCGAGCAGGACGTCTTCCTCTTCGACGGCACCATCGCGGAGAACATCGCCTACGCCGACCGCAGCGCACCCCGGGAGGCGATTGCCGAGGCGGCACGCGCCGCCAACGCCGCCGAGTTCATCGAGGCGCTGCCCGGCGCGTACGACACGGCGATCGGCGAGCGCGGCGTGAAGCTCTCGGGCGGCCAGAGGCAGCGCATCGCGATCGCGCGCGCGCTGCTTGCGCAGCCGCGCATCCTGATCCTTGACGAGGCCACCAGCAACCTCGACACCGAGAGCGAGCAGCTCATCCAGGCCGCACTGGCGCGGCTGATGCGCAACCGCACCACCTTCGTGATCGCGCACCGGCTCAGCACGATCCGCCACGCCGACCTGATCGTCGTCCTCGAGGGCGGGCGCATCGCCGAGATGGGCACCCACGATGCCCTGATGGCGCGCAGCGGCCGTTACCGTGAGATGGTCACGCTGCAGACGAGCCCTGCGCGGGAAGGCCCGACACTCGGCCACGCCACTCGCGCCTCCCCCGCACCGACAGCCACAGCGAGTGCCACTGGATCGCGGTAAGCATCGCGAGCCCTACGGGGTGCAGCAGCACAGCGCGCCATGAGTGCACGAAGGCGCGCCTCAGCACGATGCGGTGCGCGAGCTGCGCCAGAAGCGCTGCGCCTGCGAGCGTCGCAGCGACCGCCGGCACGGCCATGCCCATCACTGCCGCCGTGACCGCCGCGGCCACGATGGCCCATGCGGCCAACTGGCCAAGCACGTGCAGCGCCGTGACGAGCAGCAGCAGCCAGGGCGAGCCGAGGCCCTCGTAGGCGTTCTTCGCGAACCCGCGCCACACCTGCGGCAGCCCTCGGTACATGCGCACCTGGGCAAGCGCAGTGCCGTCGAAGAGGTCGGTGCGCAGCCCCGCGCGCCGGAACTCGCGCGGCATCCGGATGCCGTCGTGCATCGTGCCGGGGAACCTCGTGTACCCGTCGATCGCGAGCCACGCGGCGCGCCGTGCGAACAGGAACTGCCCTACGCCGGCGCTGGCGGCGGGATCGAGCGTCGCGCGCATGCGTCCCATCGGCAGGTACCCCAGCAGCACGTAGTGGATGAGCGGCACGACAGCGTCCTCCGACCACGACCCGGTGACCTGGCGCGGCACGGTCGACAGGAGGTCGCACCCGAGCGACTCCGCCGCCGCCAGCGTCTTCGACAGGCACTCCGGCGCGAGCCTCACGTCGGCATCGGTGAACAGCACCCATGTGCCGCGCGCCGCACGGCCCATGCGGTCGCATCCCCACATCTTCCCGTTCCAGCCATCCGGCAGCGGGTGCGTGGGCACGATGCGCACACGCGGATCCTCGGC
>CAYPOZ010000270.1:0-2142 GCA_964412415.1 uncultured Isosphaeraceae bacterium
CAGCCGAAGATCGCATCGACCTGGACATGGTCCCGGTGCTGAGGTCGCAGTCGCCGGGCGCACGGCTTGTCACTCTCGATGCGATCTGGCGGTCTGCCGTCACTCTTGTGCATGCTGGCGTCGCCGCCCAGCATCCCGACTGGACGCACGAGATGCTTTCCGCTGAGACTGCCCGACGTATGGCGAGCCATCGCGCCTGAGCGTCACGCGGATGGCCGCACGGTGCTTCGCGATCGCCTGCGGGCACGAATCGACGATCTCGATCGCGTCTGGTACGCCAAGTTCATGAAGGGCAGCCCGCCCACGACGAGCCTCTCGGAACCCGCGTCTGGAGGCGCCGTGCCCGTGCGCGAAGCCGCTCCAGTCGCTGTGCCGGTTGCTGCCCCGCCCGCAGCGCCGGCCGTGCGTGGCTCAGCGAACGCCGCCGATGCCGTGGCGCCGGCGTCCGTGCAGAAGGCGGAAGCCGTTCGTGCGCCGGCATCGCTCGACTGGTGCGAAGTCATCGAGAAGGACTGCGACCCCAAAGTCGTGACGGACGCCGTCCTGCGCGAGGCGATCGTGCGCACTGGCCTGCCGTGGCGCGTGCGGGACAAGTCCACGGGCATCGAGATGCTGCTCGTGCCGCCGGGACAGTTCACGATGGGAAAGAGCGCGGGCGACGCCGAGGCGCTCGCGAACGAGGTTCCGGCCCATTCTGTCACGCTCACGCAGCCCTATTACCTCGGTCGCTTCGAGGTGACGAAGGAGCAGTGGGCGAAGGTCCTCGGTAGCGATGCGCGCACCGGCGCGGAGCGCGTCGAACCTGGCGTGCAGGGCGTGCAGATCGATGCGGGTGGAGGTCGAACGGTCATCGTGAGCGGCGGCGTCGGACTCGTCGATTCGAAGGGCAACTCGGTCCCCACGCGCCAGACCGCGGAGGCGGGACCAAACGGCACCATCGTCTTCACCACCACCCCCGCGGAAGCCGGACCCGCCGGCGCTCCGGACACGCGCAGCGGCCTGCCCGCTCTTGCCAGCTGGCCCAAGACCGCCGAGTTCTGCCGCAAGGCGGGGCTCAGGCTTCCGACCGAGGCCGAGTGGGAGTACGCATGCCGCGCGGGCTCGCAGGCTCCGCGCTACGGAGAGCTCGACGCGATCGCGTGGCACCGCGGCAACTCGATTGGTCTCAAGCACCCCGTGGGGACGAAGGCCGCGAACGCACTCGGCTTCCACGACATGATCGGCAACGCGTGGGAGTGGGTGAGCGACTGGTACGGCGACTACACGCGGAGCGCCAAGACCGACCCGACCGGCCCTGAGACCGGAACGTCCCGTATAGCACGCGGCAGCTACTTCGACTACGAGGACGGCTTCTCCCGCGCGTCGCGGCGGTACGAGATGCAGTCCGTCGACTTTGCGAGCACGGGCTTCCGTGTCGCGCGCAATCCGTGACGCCGAGGTCGGACTCGCCGCCGTTCGGATCGGCAGCCTTCGCGCTCTCCACGAAGGCGAGAGCTCCCAGCTCCCGCCACGGCGCGGCAGCAGGGGAATTCACCCGCATCAGACCGTAAACAACCGGTCGACCTCGCGAGATCCGACCGGTTGAAGCTCCTCCAGCGGAACGGATCCCAACTCTAGATGGCGTTCTGAATGTGCCAGAGGGGGTGAAGGCCCGTAGGAATACCGAGGAACTTGCGTGGTTCGTGGCGGGATCCGCCGCGCAGCGCGGTTCTTCGTATAAAGGAGCAACTCATGCCAACACAGCACCGACCTTGTGACCCCCGATCCGCAGCACCGTCTGCACTCCGCCACGCGCTGCAGGCGCCGTACTCGCACGTGCACGTGTTGCTCGTGGCGACTGTTGCGGTGATTGCGCCGCTTGCCGCGGGGTCACACGTGCACGCCCAGAACGCGCCGACCCAGAACGCGTCCGCGGCCGTGCCCACCGTCGATCCGTCGGCCGTGGCACGAATCAACGAGCTGATGTCCGAGTCGAAGCGTCTCCGTGAGACGCTGGGCCCGCTTGACAAGGATGCACGCGTCCAGACGATGCGCCAGATCGAGATGCTCGAGGCCGAACTCGCGCGCATGCCTGACATGGCGCTGACCACGTGGATCATGCCCTATCCGGCGCTGCTCAGCAGGAGCCCAGTGCCTCGCGAG
>CAYPOZ010000270.1:2152-2887 GCA_964412415.1 uncultured Isosphaeraceae bacterium
CATACATCGACGAAGCGGTCAGGCGCGCCGAGGCTGGTTTCACTGGCATCTGGAACGATGCCATCGAGGTGAGTGTGTCCCCCAGCCTGTCCGAGATCATCGTGATTGGCGAGCGCTGGAGGGTTGCCCTCGCGGCGGAGGCGCTTCGTGACGCGGTGAACCACGTGTGGAACCGGGCCATGGATCTCGAAGCGGTGCGGCGCGCAGCAGAGATTGAGGAGCGCGCAGAGAGGTCATCCCAGGCTCGGGCGGGACTCATCAAGATCGACTGGCCCGGCGGAAAGCTCGCAGACCTCGTCAATGCAATCAGGCAGGTGACGCAACCGGACCCCGTGAACATTGTGCTCCTCGATGACGGGGCGAGCGGGCCGATCGCTGACCTTCACATCGCGCCGATCTCCGTACGCGACGTGACGCCGACGGTGCTGCTCCGCGCGATCGCCGAACTTGTGCCTCCTGGGTGGAGGCTCGCCGTGACCGTCACGGGCGACGGGAGCGCAGGCCCCGACCCCAAGGAGTCCGACGCGGGCACCGCCGTCCGAGCTCCAGGCGCACCGATCATCACGATTCGGGCACGCCGGGTGGTGGGTGCGGCGGAAGCCGCTGCGGAGGGGGCGCGGCCGTCCGTCGTGGTCATCGACCTGAGCGGGTACCTGAGCGGGGACGGGGACAGCATCGATAGCGGCCCGGCGAAGGAACGTCTTGACCGGCTCATGGACGCCGTCGGCGCCGCAC
>CAYPOZ010000271.1:0-1912 GCA_964412415.1 uncultured Isosphaeraceae bacterium
AGCATCGCCCGGTTGCGGTCGGCGTTGTCGCGGGGGTTGTCCGGATGCCAGAGGTGAAGCACTGCGGTGTCGGCCGGGCCACGGCGGATGTGCAGCCCGTGCCGCATCAGCCGGACGACAAGGTCGCTGTCCTCGTAGCCCCAGCCTGTGTAGCGCTCGTCAAAGCCGCCGACGGCGTCGATCGCCTGGCGCGGTGCGAGCATGTTGCAGGTGCGCACGCTCTTCCAGCCCTCCAGACGGAGGGTCCCCGCGAGGGATCGAAGTGCGTCGCGCCAGCCGCCTGCCGCCGCATCGACCCGGTTGATCTGGCCCTTCGCGCGAAGTGCGCGAAGCTCAAGGTCAGAGAGCGAATGAAGGGCGGTGCCGCCGATCAGCACGTCGCTCGTGAGTGGCTCGCCACACAGGACTCGGCTGCCGCGCGTAATCGCATCCGTGCGTGCAGCGCGCAGGTGACCCTCGATGAAGCGCAGGCGCGGCACGCAGTCGCCGTCGAGGCAGGTCACCCACTGGCCGCCGCTGGCCTCAATCGCGCGATTGCGGATCGCCGCCGCACGGAACCCGACGTGCTCCTGCCACACGTGCTTGAGCCGGCCGCCGGGGAAGCGCCCGGACATGGCGTCAACGACCGCGCGTGTCTCCGGTCCGCTCCCGTCATCCGCGACGATGCACTCGAAGTCCCGGCACGTCTGCGCGGCGAGCCCCTCGAGCACGGCGCGCAGCGCATCCGGCCGGTTGTAGGTCGTCACGATGACGCTGGCGGCGAGGGATGCACTTCGCGACCTAGGCACAGTTGGTTCGACTGACATCGTCAGGGGGTCGGACGGGCAGCACGATAGCGGCAGCACCTTCGGCGGCGCGGACCGGCATGGATTGATGCGGCGATACGCTCTAGCGCGCACATGACGCCCTCAACCCCGCAATCGTTACCCGCGGCCGTGGGCACGCTCGGTGACGCACATGGCGTGGGGCAAGGTCCCTCAAAGCGGATCGCGTCGCGCCCAGACCTCGCGATGTGCGGGGCAGCCCCTGCCTTCGAGCGCCCCCTCCACGTGGGTCGTCCATGGTCGCCGGGCCGGCAACGCTTCGTTGAGCTTGTCTCGGGCATCTTCGAGCGGGAGTGGCTGACGAACGATGGACCGCTCGTCCGCGAGCTCGAGCGCAAGATCGCGTGCTTCCTTGGGGTCCGCAACTGCGTCGCCATGTGCAATGGCACCGCTGCCATTGAGGTGGCGGCCCGTGCCCTTGGCATGGCAGGCGAGGTGATCCTCCCGGCCTACACCTTCATCGCGACGGCACATGCGATCGCATGGCAGGGCATGACGCCAGTGTTCGCCGACATTGACCCGGTTACCCACCAGGTTGACCCGGATTGCGTGCGCCGGCTCATCACTCCACGCACCGGGGGAATCGTGGCGGTCAACGTGTGGGGTGCGGCTGCCGACGCTGATGCGCTTGAGCGCATTGCGCGCGACTGCCGCATTCCGCTTCTCATGGACTCTGCCCATGCGTTTGGGACACAAGCTGGCGGGCGCCCGCTCGGGAGTCGCGGAAATGCGGAGGTGTTCAGCTTCCATGCCACCAAGAGCTTCCACTCGTTCGAGGGTGGTGCCGTCACCACCAATGACGATGCGCTAGCGACCCGAATGAGGGAGATGCGAGCATTCGGCCTTGCATCGCCTGAGTGCTCGGCACGTGCGGGGATCAATGCCAAGATGACGGAAGTGTGCGCTGCGATGGGGCTGGCGAACCTGGATCACGTCCTTGCGGGAATCGACGCAAGCCGCCGCGTGGGGTCGCTCTACCGCGAGCTTCTTGATGCAGTCCCCGGGGTGCGCATGTACAGCCACCCTGAGGGCTGCCGCTCCAACTGGCAGTACGTCATCATTGAGATCGGCGCCGATTCCGCCTGTAC
>CAYPOZ010000271.1:1922-2563 GCA_964412415.1 uncultured Isosphaeraceae bacterium
GCTGCAGGCGCTCCGCGCGGATGGTGTGCTCGCGCGAAGGTACTTCTGGCCAGCATGCCACCGCATGGAGCCCTACGTAGGCAGGTCCCAGCATCTGCCGCATCCGCTGCCGCACACCGATGCGGTGGCGGCGCGAGTCATCGCGCTGCCTGCTGGCCCGTCTCTTTCCGAACGCGATGTCGAGACCGTGTGCGAGATCATCCGCATCATGGCCACCGGGTGATGCTGTGCAGCGGGAGGTGTTCGGGCGGGTCGGTCATCGAATGGAAATAGCGCGCCAGCCCAGTTTCGCAACGGCGGATGCGCCAGTTGCGATGACCGCGGCGGTCGATCCGATGCTGCCCTTCGAGGCCGTGCGCCGCAGGCTCCTTCGGGTCTGTCGGAGGGCCTCGATCGATATGCGGCCGCGGTGCGCTCCCGCCGAGGCCGCGTCAAGCCCAAGCAGGCCCTCCATCATGCGCTCGTGAAATGTCCGATGCGATGCGGCAGTCGGCTCGACCACATTGCGGACACCCAGCGAGTCCCGTCGATACGCGCACATCACACGGCCGAGATGCACAGCGCCGCCCCGGAACGCCGCGATGGCCTGGCCGAAGTAGTCGCCCATGGCATGGCCGAACTGCAGTTCGGGTCCGATGGTG
>CAYPOZ010000271.1:2573-2879 GCA_964412415.1 uncultured Isosphaeraceae bacterium
CAGCGAGGATGTGCAGACCAGACCGCCATCCCGATGGAGCAGCTCGTCTGCGCTGATGACTCGGTCGCCGAAGGCCGGGAACGTGCGGCCTGTGGGCCTTCCGTCATGCTCGACGATGGATGCTCCATGGCTGCACATGTCGCACTGAGGATGCGCATCGAGGGCTTCCACCTGCAGCTGGAGCTTCTCGGGGTCCGTCCAGTAGTCGTCGCCGTCGCACCAGGCGATGAATTCGCCGCGCACGTCCGTCGCGACCGCGCGGGTGTTCTCCATCATGCCAACTCGGCGCTGCTGGACGAGCGCCCG
>CAYPOZ010000272.1:0-1807 GCA_964412415.1 uncultured Isosphaeraceae bacterium
GGTCTGCTCCTGCACATCCTTGAGCCACGCGAGCACGCCCTGCTGGTTCTCCGGGGAGAGCATGCTCTCGGCCTCGGCAATCACCAGCTCGCTGTTGACCTGCTGCTGGAATCGGTCCGCAACGACGCGCGCGATCTCCTGCTGCGCCTGTGCGCGCGGCATCTCCGACACGATCCGCATGATGCGGTCCTCGAGCGGCTGCAGGAACTTGCTCGCGTAGACGGGGCGCCCGTTGATCTGGCCCACAAGGGCATCGACAGTCCATGACTGCCCAGGCCGCAGCTCCACCGTCTCGGTGGCGGCGCCCACCTCGCGGGAGCGCGCGCCGCCGCTGCCGCGCGGCGCGTCAATCACCGTCTTCTCGTCCACGATGTCGAGCGAGCCAGCCTCCTGCTCGGTTCGGTCGACGGTGATCGTTGGCGGGTCAAAGAACGTCGACGGCACCTTCACCGGGCCGACTGAACCAGGGGACGCGTCCAATCGCGCGAAGTCCTGCGCGGTCACGATCGCGCCCGCCTCGTCGCGCTCGGTCGGCGGCGTCATGCATGCCACCGGCACGATGCCGCACGCTGCCGCTGCGGCGAGCACGATGGCATGGCGACGCGCCTTCACGCGGGGGAGTGTACGGGTCGGTGCGCGCCTATACTCGGACCTCCGCACCACGGAGCCCTGCATGAGCGAAGAGACGCCAAAGATCCACATCGACAGCGACTGGAAGGCGCAGGCAGAGGCCGAGCGCGAGAGGCTTGCCAAGATCGAGGGCGACCGTGCGGCCGATGGCCGACGGGGCGGACCTGAGTCGATGCCTCCAGCGGACTTCCGGAGTCTCGTCGGTGTGCTGGCATCCCAGGCGCTGTCCGGCCTCGGCATGTACGGCGACCCCGACACCAAGCGGATCGTGGTGGACCTGCCGGCGAGCCGGTTTGCAATCGACCTGCTTGGCGTCCTTGACGAGAAGACCAAGGGCAACCTCGGGCCTGAGGAGGCCAAAGAGCTCACCGAGGTGCTCGCCGAGCTTCGCGCGCGGTTTGTGCACTTCGCGCGGCTGATGGCCGAACAGCAGGCGCGAGGCGGCGCCGTCGGCGCGGCGACCGCCGCAGCGGTTCCCGGCGATCCGGCATCGATGCCCCCGGCAAGCGCGAGCGCTGCTCCAGCCGCGTCCCGCATCGTGATGCCCTGACGAGACACCACAGATGACCACCGCGACCGCCACCACGCACTCCTCCGCACCACGCGCAGGGTCGTTCATCGAGCGCCACTACTTCCTGCTCAGGCGCCTGCACAGCGCATCGGGCATCTTCCCGATCGGCCTCTTCCTGATCCCTCACCTGACGACCAACTCGTCGATCGTGTGGGGGCAGCTCTTCAACGCGAAGAAGTACGCGAACCTCGGAGCAGGCTCAGCAGGCGTGGCCACCTTCCAGCATGAGGTGGATTTCATCCACAACCTGCCTGCGCTGATCTTCATCGAGATCTTCGTGCTGTGGCTGCCTATCGCGTTCCACGCGGGGCTGGGCGTGTACTTCGCGCGCACCGGCACGGGCAACTACTCGCGCTACGCCTACCAGGACAACATGCGCTACGCGATGCAGCGCATCACTGGCTACATCGGCGTGGCGTTCATCTTCCTCCACATCTCGAGCCTGCGCTGGGGATGGACCTTCGGCGGCCTGCTGCCGACGTTCGATCCCGCGTACGCGTCGTCGAGCGTGGCAACGCACATGCAGGACGGGCTGCTCGGCGGCACGATCGCGATCCTCTACCTCATCTGCGTGCTTGCGCTTGTCTTCCACTTCGCCAACGGGCT
>CAYPOZ010000272.1:1817-2862 GCA_964412415.1 uncultured Isosphaeraceae bacterium
CCGGCATCACGTGGGGACTCACGGTCAGCGCGGGCGCGCAGAGGCGTTGGGGGCAGGTGTGCGCGGCGATCGGCGTGGCGCTTGCGCTCGCGGGAGTGACCGCCGTCGGCGGCTTCATGACCCTCGACCCCGAGAAGGCCCAGGCCGTCGAGGAGAGACTCCAGTCGGAGCAGCTCGATGGCGAGGGAACACCAGTGGATTCCGCGGCGGGCGCGCGCAGCGCCGCATCGCTGCGGGGCACCTGAGCAGCACACGGAGCACACACCATGGCCGGCAAGAAGAATGCGCGAGTGATTGTGGTCGGAGGCGGCCTTGCGGGCCTCTCCGCGAGCGTGAAGATCGCAGAGGGCGGCGTCACGGTCGACCTCTTCAGCGTGGTGCCGGTGAAGCGCTCGCACTCGGTGTGCGCCCAGGGCGGCATCAACGCGTGCAACGAGATCGCCCGGCAGCAGGGCTACTCGGAGTACGAGCACTTCGACGAGACGATCTACGGCGGCGACTTCCTCGCCGACCAGCCGCCGGTCTACGAGCTGGCGCACTGGGCCCCCCGCATCATCGACCTGCTCGACCGCATGGGCGTGCCCTTCAACCGCACGTCGGAAGGGCAGCGTGACCTACGGCTCTTCGGCGGAAGCCTCTACAAGCGCACCCACTTCGCGGGTGCGACCACAGGCCAGCAGCTGCTGTACGCCTTCGACGAGCAGGTGCGGCGCTTCTCGCACGAGGGCAAGGTCACCAAGTGGGAGCACTGGGAGTTTCTCCGTCCGGTCATCGACGCATCGGGCGCGTGCCGAGGCATCGTCGCGCAGGACCTCCGCACGATGCAGATCCGCGCTTTCCGCGCCGATGCCGTCGTGATGGCCACAGGCGGATGCGGGCTTGTGTTCGGCAAGAGCACCAACTCGGTGATGTGCACGGGCGCTGCCGCGAGCCGCTGCTACCAGGTCGGTGCGTGGTACGGGAACCCCGAGTTCATCCAGGTGCACCCCACCGCGATCCCCGGTGCCGACAAGCTGCGCCTCATGAGCGAGAGCGCGCGCGGCGA
>CAYPOZ010000273.1:0-2848 GCA_964412415.1 uncultured Isosphaeraceae bacterium
CCTGTGGACCCGGCGCACCGGGCGCAGGCGATGTACGCGATGCCCTGGCCGGAGGTGGTGGCCGCGTACGGCATCTCCGCCGGCGGCGCAGGTGTCGACCTGGCCACCACGGGATGCTCGAGCGCGCGATTCGTGCGCATCCGAGTGCCCCCGCCGCCGCACTCGCATGTTGAGATCGATGCCGTCAGCCGCGTGAGGCCGCGTGCGCATGCGTCGGACTTCAATGGGGATGGCGCCGTGAACGGCACCGACCTCACAGTGCTGCTCGTGCAGTACGGCAGCGCAGGTGGCGCGGACTTGAATGGCGACGGCACCGTGGATGGCATTGACCTTGCGCAGCTGCTCGCGGAGTGGACAGGCTGATGCGGCGCGGCCTCACGCTCGTCGAGGTGCTCGTGTGCATTGGCCTCGTGGCCGTGCTCTCGTCGATCGCAGCGAGCACGGTGTCGTCGGCCGTGTCAGCATCGCGCATGGCCGTGTGCGCGAACAACCTGCGGCAACTGGGCACAGCGGCACAGGCGTACATGTCATCGAACCGGGAGGCGCTGCCTGCAGCGGTGCTCTTCGAGGCCGACGCGGGATCGCTGCGCCAGGTGATGTGGGACCATGTGCGCCGCGCAGACGGCACGTTCGAGCCTGGCCCGCTGTGGGCGGGACTCGACCGACCGTTCCGCGTGATGCGATGCCCGTGCTGTGCGCCAACCGCCAGCGACCCTGAGGCATCGGGCTACAACTACAACACGACGTACATCGCAGCAGAGGGCCACTATCCGGTGATGGGTCCCGACGGATGCATGCGCAGCGGATGGGATGCTGTGCGGCCGGGGATGCCTCCCGCCGCGCGTCGCAGGCCCTCGGCCACGGCTCTCTTTGGGGAAGGCGGCTGGTGCGGCGGCGCGAACCGCTTCATGCGCGCACCGGGCGCGACAGTCGAGGGAGACTTGCCTACCGTGTATGCCGGTGGCCAGGCGTTCAGGCATCTCGGGTCGACCAACGTCTGCTGGCTCGACGGACATGTCGCGCCCCTCAGCGTCCCATGGGCCGGAGTCCACGCCACGCCGTCGCTCACGCGAGGCACGCTTGGATTCCCCGACAACGGATTCCTCTCGGAGGACGACAGTGCCTATGACCCCAGGTGACGTCGGGCCCCAGCTGCGTATCGATCGATGCGTCTGCCACGACGTGACCTTCCGCGAGGTCCTGGAGTGGTCGAGGTCGACTGGGTGCCAGAGCGTCGAGGGTGCCGCACGCGAGCTCAAGTGCACGACGTCGTGCGGCATGTGCATGCCGTACGTCGAGCGCGCGCTCGAGACGGGACAGTCGGTGTTCCACGAGATCCTTCCGCTGAGGCGCGGCGCAGCGCGGTAGTGTCCACCCGTCGCGCGTCACGCTGCACGGCCCTGAAGCGGCGGCCGCAAGCTCACGCAGCCCATCACCGGCCGAAGCGGCGCGCAAGGTCCTCGAGCGGGATCCGCAGCGTCGTCGGCCGGCCGTGCGGGCAGTTCGTGGCGCGCTCGATCTCGTGGCGCCGCGCGAGCAGCGCCGAGATCTCGTGCGGCGTGAGCCGGTCCCCCGCCTTGATCGCGGCCTTGCATGCGCGCATGTCCAGCAGGTCGGCGACTGCCGCCTCCGATCCGTCTCCGCACTCGACCGCCGCCGCGAGCGCATCGTCGCAGAGCGCATCCGCCACGAAGCGCGCGGCGTCAATGCCGCGGCCCGCGAGGTACGGGGGGAACGCATGCACAGCGACCGACCGCGGCCCTGATGCTGCCGCCTCGATGCCCAGGCGATCGAAGAGCGGCGCGAGCTGGTCGAGCCGTGCGATCGCCGCAGGCGGCACATCTGCGGTGGCCGGCACCAGGAAGCGCTGCGAGGAGAGCGTCCCTGAGGCGAGACGCGCACGGAGCTCCTCGAACATCACGCGCTCATGCAGCGCATGCTGGTCGATGACGACAAGCGCTCCGTCCTCCTCGAGCACGATCCACGAGTCATCGACCTGGAGGAACCGCTCCGTGGCGACGGAGTGGACGCGCGGGAGCGGCGCCTCTGACTCCGCGGCTGCCGCCAATGGCGGCGCGGACTGCGGCGCGGCCGGTGCGGCGGACTGCGACGAGGCGGACTGCAGCGTAGGCGTGCGCATCCACGCGGTACGCACACCCTTGTCGGGCGCAGGAACCGCCAGTGGCCGGGCATGAACTGGCGCTACTGCGCGACGAGGCACCTGCGCGAGGATCGGCGACGCGTCACGCGTGAGGTCATCGCTGCGCAGCGCGTCCTGCACGGCGCGGTGCACGAGCCTGTGCGCGGCATCAGGTGCGCGCCACCTGACCTCGAGCTTCTGCGGATGCACGTTGACATCGACCGCAGCCGGGTCGCACGCGATCATCAGCACGAACGCGGGCACGAGCGACGGCTCGGCAAGCCCGCGGTACGCCTCGCGCGCGGCGTGCGCGAGCGAGCGCTCTGTCACGGGCCGCCCGTTCACGAAGATCCTCTGGAACCGGCTCGTCGACCGCATCGACTCGGGTCGGCACACGGCGCCGCGCACCGACATCGCCCACTCGCCTCCAGCGCCGTCGGGCACGCGCATCTCGGCGTGCACCGGCAGAGGGTCCGCGCCGAGCACCTCGCCGAGCGCGCCCCGGATGCGTCCCATCAGGTCTGCTGATGCGGGCACGTCAAGCGCGGTGCGCGCCCCATGCCGCAGCGTGAATCCGACCTCAGGATGCGCGAGCGCCGCGTTCACGACAGCATCGGTGATGCGCGCCGACTCCGCGGACTCCGCACGAAGGAAGTGCCGCCGCGCGGGCACGTTGTCGAAGAGGTCCCGCACCTCGACGATCGTGCC
>CAYPOZ010000274.1:0-1389 GCA_964412415.1 uncultured Isosphaeraceae bacterium
CAATGGGCGTTTGCGCATTCCGGCTGATTGCGACCACCTGTTCCGATTGATCGCGACCACCGATTCCGATTGATCGCGACCACCTGTTCCGATCGATCGCGACCAGGCTGAGGGTGGGTGTGACCGGCGCCGTTGGGTGATCCTCGAAGTGGCATGGCATCAGTTCTTTTTTGAGAGGAACTGGGCATGCCCGGACAGAGATTTCCTATGCGTAAGATCCGTGACGTGCTTCGGCTCAATGCCGGCGGCCTGTCCAAACGAAAGATCGCCGTCAGCCTCGGCATCGGCGCGACGGCAGCAGGAGACTGCATTCGCCGAGCCCGTCAGGCGGGCTTGTCGTGGCCGCTTCCGGACGACCTTGGCGACGAGGCGCTGGAGGCGCGGCTGTTCCCTGCGTCGTCGGCGCTGGCCGCGATCAGGGCGCGACGGCCCGAGCCGGACTGGCCGGCGGTCCATCGCGAGCTCCGGCGCAAGGGCGTGACGCTACAGCTGCTCTGGGAAGAGCACCGCGCCGCGTATCCGGGCGGCCACGGCTATAGCCGCTTCTGTGAGCTGTATCGGTCGTGGGAAGGTCGCCTGTCGCCGACGATGCGGCAGAGCCATGTCGCCGGCGAGCGGTTGTTCGTCGATTACGCTGGCACGACGCTGGAAGTGGTCGACGGGTCGAGCGGCGAGGTGCTTACCGCGCAGCTGTTCGTCGCCACGCTCGGCGCCTCCAGTTACACCTTTGCCGAGGCCACCTGGAGCCAGGGGCTTGCCGACTGGATCGGTTCGCACACGCGCGCGTTCGCGTTCTTCGGCGGCGTATCGGCGATGGTTGTCTCGGACAACCTGAAGTCCGGGATTACCAAAGCCTGCTTCTACGAGCCGGCGGTGAACCGCACCTACTGCGAGATGGCGACCCACTATGACACAGCCGTGGTGCCGGCCCGACCCTACAAGCCGCGCGACAAGGCCAAGGTCGAAGTCGCCGTACAGGTGGCGACGCGCTGGATCATCGCCAAGCTCAGGAACCACCGCTTCTTCACGCTGGCTGGACCGAATGCGGCGATCGCCGTCGAGGTCGCCGCTCTCAATAACCGCGTGACGCGCCATCTCGGCGCGAGCCGACGGACGCTGTTTGAGGAGCTCGAGCGATCCGCCCTGAAGTCGCTGCCGGCCGAGCCCTACACGTTCTGCGAATGGAAGGAATGCCGCGCTGGCCTCGACTATCACGTCGAGGTCGAGAAGCATTACTACTCGGTGCCGCACGGGCTCTTGCGCCAGGTGTTGTGGGCTAGGTTCACCGCCCGCACGGTCGAAGTGTTCCATCGCGGCAAGCGCGTTGCCACGCATGTTCGGTCATCATCGAACCGCAAGCACACGACCGTGCGCGACCACATGCCGTCG
>CAYPOZ010000274.1:1399-2832 GCA_964412415.1 uncultured Isosphaeraceae bacterium
CCCTCATCGAGGTCATACTGCGCGAGAAGACCCACCCGGAGCAGGGCTTCCGAGCATGCATCGGCATTCTACGGCACGCCAAGACCTTCGGCCCCGAGCGGCTCGAAGCCGCCTGTGACCGGGCGCTCGATATCGGCGCACGGTCCTACACGTCCGTCACCTCGATCCTGAAGACCAACCTCGATCGCAAACGGCCCGCACCCGCCACGGACGGGCCAGTGATCGCGCACGACAACATCCGTGGCCCCCGTTACTTCCATTGAGGAGACGACACGCTATGCTGATGCACCCCACGATCGACCAGCTCAGAGCATTGAAGCTCGACGGCATGGCCGACGCGTTCACTGAGCTGCAAACTCAGGACAGCGCCAAGGATCTCGATCACGCCGAATGGTTGGCGCTGCTGCTCGACCGCGAGACGGCCAACCGCAACACCAGGCGGTTCCAGAGCCGGATGCGCAGCGCGAAGTTGCGTCACGGCCAGGCGTCGGTCGAGGACGTCGATTACCGCACCGCACGGCGGCTCGACAAAGCCCTCTTCCAGCAGCTCGCCGCCGGCCGCTGGATCGCCGAGCATCGCAATCTGCTCGTCACCGGGCCGTGCGGCGTCGGCAAGTCGTGGCTGTCGTGCGCGCTGGCGCAGAAAGCCTGCCGCGACGGATACACCGTCTACTACGCACGCGTGCCGCGGCTCTTTGCCGATTTGGAACTCGCCCACGGCGATGGCCGCTTCGCGCGCCTCTTCCGCACCCTGGTAAAAGCCGATCTGCTGATCCTCGACGACTGGGGCCCCGACAGGCTCAACCCGAACCAGCGCCGCGACCTGATGGAGATCGCCGAAGACCGCTATGGCCGAGGCTCGACGCTCATCACCAGCCAGCTCCCGCTCGACAAGTGGCACGATGTCGTCGGCGACCCGACCTTTGCCGACGCTATCCTCGATCGCATCGTACACAACGCCTATCAACTGGCATTGGACGGGCCGTCCATGCGCAAGCTCAAAGCCAACCAACTCCCCGAGCCTGGCGGCCAACCATCCGCGATCCAAGCCGACAGGCGCCCAAATTCCTCAACCAGGCCACAAAAGGAAGACCAATGATGATCGCCGCGACCAGTTCTCCGGCCGCCCCGGTGGGTCAACAGGGACCTCCCACGCGCGCCGCTGCGTCAGCCGTGAGGGCACTGCGCGGCGCGCGCGGGTCCCTCCTATTGACTACCGGGACGGCCTCCTGCCGTGCTTGACCAACCTTCGGCAGACTGACATCAACGGCTACATCCAGCGGCGCTACGAGCACCCGTGTCACACTGGTCGCGATCGATCGGAACAGGTGGTCGCGATCGACTGGAATGAGTGGTCGCAATCGTCGGAATGCGCAGGCGGGAGACACGCTATTCCTGTGTAAGCCGAGAATCGGGCCATTACTGGTGCTTAT
>CAYPOZ010000275.1:0-605 GCA_964412415.1 uncultured Isosphaeraceae bacterium
CGTCCCGCCCATGGACGAGATCATCAGGTTCGTGCTGGGCGGCATCAACTTGTGGGCGCCTGCGGTGACGCTCGTGTGCGGTACGGTCGCCGCGGTGCGCGCTGACGCGACTGGCGCCGGAACCGCCCACACGGGGCCCACCCGCGGCGGCATATCTCGCCGCCTCTGGTGCGACTTCACGCTCGCGGCCGTGCTGGGGTTCCTGGTGTGGTTCGGATGCGACGGCATCGGCCACGTGTGATCGCTGCTTGCGCAGGGTGACACCGCGGAGTTCAACGCGGGCTCGATCCTCTACACCGACCTGCTGCTGCCAGTGGCGGGTGTGCTGCTCTACATCGGTGCCGGTGGTGCCGATCAGGGGGTAAGCCACGCAGCCCGTCCCGCCGCACGCCCACCAACTGACCCTGCCGTGCCGGATCCCTCTACATATAGAGGTGCCACTGGCATCGAGGCCCTTCAGCACGCGGTTCTCAAGTTCGCGCAGGAGCGCGACTGGCAGCAGTTCCACGACCCCAAGAACCTCTCGATGGCGGTGGCTGTCGAGGCAGGGGAGCTGATGGAGCACTTCCGATGGGTGCGCAGCGACGAATCTCGCGCGGTGCTTG
>CAYPOZ010000275.1:615-1226 GCA_964412415.1 uncultured Isosphaeraceae bacterium
GGCCAGCTAGCGGCGTGTGCGACCAGGATTACGGCCCGACGCGAGCTTCCGCCCCTTACTGCGCTTGCTCACTCTGCTCATCGGCCGGCGCGCGCCACCATCGGTTGCAGGCTTGACGTCAAGCACCAGCCCGAACGCGCGAATCAGCTTGAGCACGGTCTCGAAGCGGGGGTGCGCCTTCGGCGCCAGCGCCTTGTAGAGGCTTTCCCGTCCGAGCCCGGCGGCCTGCGCGACTTTGCCCATGCCGCGTGCGCGGCAGACGTCGAAAAGCGCGCGCAGGATCTCGTCCATCGAGCCTTCCTCGAAGTGCACCGCAAGCCACGCAGCGATCTCCTTGTCCGTGCGCAGGTAGTCGACGACGTCGAAGGGAACTAAGAGTGGGCGGCGGCGTGCCATAGTCGTATTCCGGCAGTCATAGATCCAAGCGATGAACTCCGAGGTAGCCCGGACCCTGCTGATGCAATGTATACGAATGGATACATGCGTCAAGCGCAGAGGCTGGTCTACCCGCGCCGGGCTCGTGCAACAGCTGCTGTGCGCTTCGCACCACCCGCCCCGCGAATCCGTCGCGCGCGCACGCCGCCGGCCTCGGCGGTGGGCAGGCCGCCGCC
>CAYPOZ010000275.1:1327-2830 GCA_964412415.1 uncultured Isosphaeraceae bacterium
GGGCTACCTGCCACGGATAGAGCTTTCGGTTGTTGAGTAGGGCAAGGGACCCATAGCCGAAGCTCAATGTGGGCACAGCTAGGGTCCACGGCGCTGTGAACCAGCAGTCGTGCCCTTCGCACCTCCCGCCCCGCGAATCCGCCGCGCGCGCACGCCTCCGGCATCGGCGGTGGGCAGGTCGCTGCCGTCACGACCGATGTAGCGGATCGCAGCCCGCGCGAGCAGGCCGGAGCGCGTCTCGCCGGACTTGCGCGCGTGACGGTCAATCGCATCGAGCAGCCGCTGGGGCATCGTGATGCCGATGCGCGCCACGCGCACGCGAAGGCTCTGCTGGTCCACGTGCACAATGGCCCACGTGCCCGAAGTGAACTCGCGCTTCGTGCGCAGCGTCTCGATGCTGCGCGGTAGCGGGGGCACGGAGCCCTGCTCGATCAGGCCCTCGAGGTGCAGCTCGATCGCCTCGCGCGCCATGTCGAGTGCCTCGTCGATCGTGCGGCCCGCGCTGATGCAGCCCGGCAGGTCCGGCACGATGACGCCATAGTCCGAGCGGCGGTCCTTGGTGATGAGCACGGGGTAGTTCATGAGAGGCAGGCGCGCACGCAAGCCGCGCGCCATAGTGTGGCATACGGTATGTATAAGTCAATCAGCGCTCCGCTCGTTAGTCGAGGCCGGGTTCACGCACATTCAAGGCCCCGGTGGCCGAGCGGTGTAGGCCTGTTGGGGGTGGGCTGGCGCCTCAGGGTGAGTGAGGCTCAGGCGGCCATCCTTGACCATTGGGCGAAGGATGCTGGTCACGAGATGATGCTTGTTGCGGCCGAGCAATTGCGCGAGCTGGTCGGAGGTCTGCGGTCTCCAGCGACAAAGGCGTTCAATCACCAGGCGGATCTGTTCGCTCGTGGCGCGTTGACCAAGGGAGCGCACCGCGTTGTCCAGCTCTGTAGGTAAGCCATGTAGGTTGGGGGCGAGCTCTGTAGGTAAGCCATGTAGGTTGGGAGCGGGCTCTGTAGGTAAGCCATGTATGTTGGGGGTGAGCTCTGTAGGTTGGACTCCTCCTGGGGCGTACAAGGACTTGTTCGCAGACGCTGCCGAGCGGGAAGGGGCCATAAGCAGCTCTGTAGGTCGGTAGTGCATGGCTGCACCCTTGCCATGCAGATCCAGCAAACCAGCATCCTTGAGTCGGCGCAGCTCAGCAGCGGCCACACTTGTTTCAACCCTGTTCAGGTCGCGATAGGCCGGGATGTTGATGGCACCGACCTCCCGGACGAACACCAGCGCCCGTTGCTCGGCTTCCGTAAGCGCAAGTCGCCGAAACCGGCCAAGCCACTCGATGTAGCGTCGACAGGATGGTGTTCGCGACGCGCCTGACGAGCGATGGGCTGCCCATCGAACTGCCAGTACTGATCGGTAGCAGTTTTTGCGAGGCGCGGCGACACCCGCACTGCCCGCTCGGCATCAAGTGTGAATGCGCCACGGTCTAGACCGCGGTGATGCATGACGCACAAG
>CAYPOZ010000276.1:0-2829 GCA_964412415.1 uncultured Isosphaeraceae bacterium
CACCGACGGCAGCCGAGCGCAGCTCCGGCGTCCGGCACCTGTGTGAGCTCGACTTCCTGGTGGTCGACCGCACACGCGGGTTCCTCGCGCTCGAGGTCAAGGGCGGCGAGCTCCGCCTGTGCGGCAATGGCCAGTGGGAATCCAGGGGTGGCGGCAGCGACTGGGCCCCGGCGCGCAATCCGCTTGAGCAGGCAAGTGGCGCCATGTACAGCCTGCTCCAACGCATCGAAGGAAAGCTCGGCAGCACGCTCAGCCGCTCATGGATCTGGCGCACGCCCTGCGTGGCAATGCCCTTCACCGACCGCGTCGGTCCCTCCCTGCCGCTTGACTGGCATCCCGATCTCGTCGCGCTCCCCGTCATCCCTGACCTGGTCGCCATCGCGTCGCACTGCGAGAGCGCAACCGCATTCGAGCGCTGGATCGAGGGCGTCTTCGGCTACATCGACGCCCACTCTCGTCCGAATGACGCGGCGCGCGCAGCAACGACGATGCAGCGGACACTCGACGGATGCCTGCTGCCCCCCTTCCGCGCCGAGCGCACCGCACGCGCGCAGGTCGCGCGGCTCATGCGCCAGGACCGCGAGCCGCTCGACCTCGAGACGCCGCTCCACGAGTTCGTGCGCAGCAAGCTGCGCCGCAGGAGGGTGCTGGTGGAGGGACCTGCAGGAACGGGCAAGACCTTCGCCGCGATGATCCGCATCGGCTTCGCGCTTCGCGACGACACCGGCGCACGAGCGCTGTACGTGAGCTTCAACGAGCTGCTCGCCGAGCAGGTGCGCGAGCAGGGCGCACCGTACGGGGACCGCTTCGAGGCCACCTCGTTCCACGCGCTCTGCGCAAAGATGGCCAAGCGCGCGGGGATCGCGTGGCGACCGCCCAACGACAACCCGGCCGCGGAGGACTTCTACCGCACGAAGGCGCCGCTGCTGCTCATGGAAGCGCTCGCCTCGGCGCCCCTCCCGGACGCCGAGCGTCCCACCATGCTCGTCATCGACGAGGCCCAGGACTTCAACGAGGACTGGATCGCTGCGCTGCAGATGATGGCGCACGCTGATGCGACCACCTGGTGCCTCTACGACCCCGCGCAGCTCCTGTTTGCGAACCTTGCCTTCGATGCGGGCGCAGCCGAGTCAGCCACGGCGATCGGCTCACGCCTCGCCCGCACGTTCGCAGATCCGGACATCCTGTCCGTGAATTACCGACTCTCAATGCGCGTGTTCGACTTCCTGAAGCAGAGGGGGCTGATTCCGCACACCGACGCCAAGTGCGACCCCCTCGCACCCGAGGGCTTTGCGCCGGAGGAGCTCGCCGTATCGCGCGCCGATGCCGCGCAGCGCATCCACGACATCATCCTGCATGCCATCGACGAGCATGGCTTCACCGCAGAGCAGATCCTGGTGCAGGCCGCAGTCACGCCACTCAACCCCGAGCACCCTCTTCGGCGCGCCGGCCACAACCCCTCCCCCGATCCCTGGAACGTGCGCGGCCGCTACCTGCTGCGCCCGATCGGCCACGCCGATGCCGACGGCAACTCCAACGTCATCGACATGGCCACCGCGCAGAAGTTCAAGGGCTGCGAGCGGCCGTTCGTGATCGTCATCTGCACCAGGGGCATGGATAGCGCGCGCCTGTACACCGCATGCACACGCGCACGGCTTGGGCTCGCCCTGGTGCGAATCGCGGAGTGAGCGTCACGCCGGCAGCTGCCAGCGCACCACCAGCGACGTCGGCGTGGGCGGGTACTCCTGCTGCACGCGGAAATGGCGGAACTCGCGAAGCGGATGCCCGGTGATGCCGGCTCCGTGCTCAAGCAGCTTCTCGTAGGTCGAGTTCGCGGCGGAGATGCGGCGCGGAAGCCGCGCCGATCGCAACCATCCCGCCTCAAGCTCGACCGGGTAGCGGAGCAGCTCCGGCTGGTCCGACGGGAGCTGTGCCGGAGTCATCGAGAAGCACTGGAATGCCATCGGATCGACATCGGCCAGCGACGAGTGGATGAGGATGTCGAGCACCGCAAACTCCATCGGGAGCGCAAGCGGCATCACCCACATCGCTTCCCTGGACTGCGGCGTCTGGCGCGCCGGTCCGGCGTCGCGGATGCTCTCGGCGAACGCCAGGTCCAGAGCCGACCTGCGATGCGGATCGGGGTCGACCAGCACCGCATCGCCGCCGAAGACCTTGATCATCGTGACTTCGCCTGGCGACAGCGGCAGCGAGCACAGCGACGGCACGAGCGCACGGCACCATGCGGGATGGTCACTCGTCGTGCCTGACCTGCGGCTCGCCGCATCACCATCGGGCACGCTGACGAGCGGCACGTAGACGGGGATCGGGCCCATCGCCACGCTACGCACGAGCCCGTGCACGAGCGTCAGCGCTGTCACGCTGACCACGTCAGGACGCGAGCCAGGCGACACGAGCATCGCACCGATTCGACCCGCGGTCCACGCTCCCCTGATCGCCGCATTGGCCTTGAAGGCCTGCCGATGAAGGCGAGTCTCGGTGCGTCGGCGCGACTCCGCATCGCCCCCACCGACGGCCATCGAGCGGATCTGACCCCGCGTGAGGTTGCGCTGCGCGAGCGCACTGTCGATCGAGTCAAGTGCAGCCTCGACCGCAGATGTGTCGCACCCAGCCTTGCGCAGGGCTGCGAGCCCCGTATCGAGGCCCGGCTTGCCCGGGAGCGCGGCAAGGATCGCGCCCGGATCATGTGCGGTCGCGATCGTGAAGGCCTGCCACGCCAGCATCTTGTCGATCGAGAGCGCACGGCCGAGCGCGCGCGAGCTCCCATGCTCCGCAAGCAGGCTTCCCATGCACCCATGGAGTGCGCTA
>CAYPOZ010000277.1:0-349 GCA_964412415.1 uncultured Isosphaeraceae bacterium
GCGCTTGCAGTTGTGGCCTCAAGTTCCTCTGCTAGTGCGCAGGTACTCGCCTCGGCGAACTTCGCCGACTACGCCGACGGGCTCCTCGTGGGCCAGAATGGCTGGGTCCAGTACAGCACCCAGTCGGGCAATCCGCTGACCGTGTCTGGCGGGCGCGTGACATGGGCCGGAAACGGCAACCCATCGTCAACGATCAACAACCAGGATGCGATGCTCAGCTTCGGGCAGGTGATCTCGCAGCCCTCCGATGGCACCACCATCCTCGGCAGCGATGACAAGGCTGCGATCGCGATGTTTATAGAGGCCCTCAGGTATATCAGGGAGACCGGGATGCCGCACGGCCCCGTCG
>CAYPOZ010000277.1:359-1797 GCA_964412415.1 uncultured Isosphaeraceae bacterium
ACCATCCTCCACTTCGACATGATGCTGTCGATCTCCTCGGCAGGCGCATCGCCGTCGTACTTCGCCGCGCTCAACACGCTTGACAGCACGACCACCTCCGGCAACTTCCAGAACGTGCGCATGGTGGCCCAGGCTTCTGGCTCTGGGTTTGTCTTCGGCACGCGCGTGAATGGCCAGAGTGGCTACCCCTTCGGCTACGGATCGACTGTGCTCGACTTCGGCACGATGTATGCGCTGCGCGCCGAGATCAACCTCGTGGCAGGCAACGCCAACGACTTCATCAATCTCTATGTCGGCGAGAGCTTCAGCTCCATGAACCTCTACGCGACGGTCGGCTACTCCGGAACCGGGTCGGTCTCGGACATCTCGGTTGGCGCCATGGTGCTGTCGCAGTTCGCCAACAGCAGCACGTTCGAGTCTGGCGTCAGCATGCAGTCGATGAGCGTCTACGTCGTCCCTGCGCCGGGAGCCCTTGCGCTGCTCGGTGCGGCGGGCCTCGTCTCGCGCCGGCGCCGGCGCTGAGCGCACGGCGAACGCAGGCACTGCCGGGTCGCTGCCGTGAACCGTGCGCAGGGCGGTGGGCGCGCTTGGATGTGGCGACGCCCAAGATCTCGCTCCGCTACCGGAACTGACCGGGTGTGATCCCATACACCAGCCTTGTCGACGGGGCACCATCGATGTCGATCTCCTGCCGGCCGTGCAGGCGAGCCCCAATGCGCTCGAGCGCGCGCTGGGATGGGATGTTCTCCGGGCTCACGTGGAACCGCACGGTGCTCGCCCAGCGGAACGCGTGGTCGAGCATCAGCTGTTTCATCTCGCGGTTGACGCCGGTGCCCCAGAGTTCCCGCACGAGGAACGTGTAGCCGATGATCACCGAACGGTCCGCCGTAGTACCGGCTGGCGCCGATGATGCGACCGGTACCCTGTTCAAGCGCGACAAGCCCGCCACCGCAGGCCATCCCGCCCTCGAAGTACCGCTGGAAGACCGCGCGCTCGTGGCGGTCGCGGACGGAGTGCTGGGCCCAGATCAGCGGATCGCTGGCGGCGGCGTGCAGGGGGTCGAGGTCGTCGGCGGCCATCGGACGGAGCGCGACGCGCTCGCCCAGAAGGGTGGGTTGCCAGTCTGGACCGCCGGTTCCTGTCTCTGCGGGCATTGCGCGAGACGCTACGCGAAGCGGGTTTGGGCAGCAGATAGCATCCGCGCCGCGTGTGCGGCATCTACGGCATCGTTGATCCCTCAGGGATACGCGACGGCGACCGGCGCACGCTGCAGGCGCTCTCCAGCGCGCTGTTCCACCGTGGGCCCGACGGGGGCGGCTCGTACTCGGGGCAGGGGGTGGAGATCGGCATGCGCCGGCTGTCGATCATCGACCTTGCCCACGGCATGCAGCCGCTGTGGAACGAGGACCGCGGCATTGCGCTCGTCGCCAACGGCGAG
>CAYPOZ010000277.1:1807-2812 GCA_964412415.1 uncultured Isosphaeraceae bacterium
CGTGCACCTGTACGAGGAGCATGGGGCACGCTGCGTGGAGTTCCTGCGCGGCATGTTCGCCTTCGCCCTCGTGGACATCCAGCGCAGGCGCATGCTCATTGCGCGCGACCGCCTCGGCGAGAAGCCGCTGTACCTGGCCGAGCAGGGCACGCGGCTTGTCTTCGCCAGCGAGCTCGGTGCGCTGGTGGGGTCGGGCGTCGTGCCGTTCGTGATGAGCGACGAGGCCATCCGCGACTACTTCATGTGGGGATACGTGCCTGAGCCCGCGTCGGCTGTCGTCGGTACCCGGAAGCTTGCCGCTGGATGCCTGATCGAGATCGACCTGGCATCCGGCGAGCGCACCGAGCGCGTGTGGTGGCGTGCACTCGATGCGCCGGCGCTCGAGGGCGATCCTTCGGAGCTGATCGGCAGCGTGCTGGATGAGATTGGCCGCCTCGTGATCCGCTCCGACGTTCCCGTCGGAGTCGCGCTCTCTGGTGGTGTGGACTCGAACCTTGTGGCAGCGATGGCTGTACGTCACGCTTCCGCGCCCGTGCATGGGTTCACGGTTGGCTACGAGGGCAAGGAGCGTCACGACGAGACTGAGCTCGCGCGCGAGTGCGCTGTTCGACTGGGCATCGAGCACACGACCGTCAAGCTCAAGGCCAGCGAGGTGGCGGCTGACTTCGGGGCGCTCTGCCTGATGCGCGACGAGCCTATCGCGGACATCAGCGGTCCGGGCTACCTCGCTCTAGTCCGTATGGCGCGCGAGCGTGGCGTGCCGGTACTGCTGATGGGGCAGGGCGGCGATGAGCTGTTCTGGGGATACCCGTGGAGCGTGGATGCGATCCGCGCCAACGCGCGCAAGGCGAGGCTGCTCGCGGGGCAGGCGGGCATTGCCGACTATGTGGGTCTGGCGCGGCCGCACATGTCCTATGCAGGGCTGATCGGGTGGCTCCTTGGTGGGTTTGGCATGAGCGCTGGCCTTCGTGAGTTTCGGCGCGACAGGTCATCGCCACCAGGCCA
>CAYPOZ010000278.1:0-463 GCA_964412415.1 uncultured Isosphaeraceae bacterium
AGCGGCTGCGAGTATCGATGACGATTCGCCGCGGTGGACCGCATGCCTGCACCGTGCGAGAGGGCACAGCGGTGCAGTGGCGGCATCGGCATCTGCAGGCACTGGTGCAGGCGTGAGCGTTGTGGTGCGTGCGCCATGGCACTGGACGGGATGACTGCCATGGATGCGCGCATCGCTGCCGTGATATGCCCCGAGTGGACTGAAGAGCCAGGCCCTCGCCGCAGCAGGTTCGTCGCCTTTGCGCGCTGGTGCCTGCGCTACTCGCCGATTGTTGCCGTCGAGGAGTCGCCGGGACCTGCGGCACTTGTCATCGACATCAGCGGCTGCGATCGCGTGCATGGCAGCTCGGCCACGCTGCGCCGGCGCATCGTGCGCGAGTGCGCGGCGCGCAACGTGCGTGTGCGCGTGGGGATTGGCGGCAACCCGGTGGAGGCGCTCGTGCGTGCGCATGGCGGAGGCTCCG
>CAYPOZ010000278.1:473-2797 GCA_964412415.1 uncultured Isosphaeraceae bacterium
CAGTGGACGAGGCGCCAGTCGAGGCGCTGCGCATCGATGGGGAGGTTGTGGAATCGCTGCATGCGGTCAATGTGCGCCGCATTGGCGAGCTGCGTGCACTGCCGCGGCCCGCGCTGCTGGCGCGCTACGGGATGGCGCTGCTTGTGCGGCTTGAGCTGCTCGATGGCATAAGGCTTCAGGCGCTTGTGCCGGTGCGCGAGAGGCCGTTGCCGGAGGCGTCGCTCGAGTGCGACGGGCCCGTGCAGGATGCCGAAGCGGTGCGCGAGGCATGCGCCATGCTTCTGCGGCAAGTATGCGCACAGCTTGCGGACCGCCGTCGCGGCGCGCGCGAGCTGCGCATCGAGTGCGCGCTTGCGGGGCGGCAGCATTCGTGCATCTGCATCAGGCTTGGCATGCCCAGCCGCAGCGCGCAGCACCTGATGTCGCTTGCGGCACCGCACCTTGAGCGGATGGACATGGGCATGGGCGTGGAGCGCATCGCATGCACGGCGGTGCGCATCGGGCGCTGCGCAGAGGATGGGCCGGATGCGGCAGGCACGCATGCGATGGCGGCCCTTGCCGCACGCAGCGCGGGCGAGCTCGTCGACACGCTCGCGTCGCGGTTCGGTGCGGGTGCCGTGCGTCGCCACCTGCCGGTCGAGCGTCACATTCCTGAGCGTGCATGGCGCGGGGCGGATGCGCAGTCGCTGGCGCCTGGGTCTGCGGCTCTTCATCGGGCGGTGCGCGGACCTGTGGTGCAGGTATGGCGATCGTCGCTGCCGCTGGCATCAGCGGAGGCAGCGCATGTCGATGGGACTGGTGCGGCATTGATCTCCTGGCGCAGGGCTCGGCTATCCATCATGAGGTGGTGCGGACCTGAGGTGATCCAGGACTCGAGGGAGCGACTCCCGCGGCGCTACTGGCGGGTGCACTGCGCCAACGGGCTTGGGCTGTGGCTCCGTGAGCAGGGCACATGGACAGTTGATGGGGTCTTCGCGTGAGCGACGCGGCAGGCGAGTGGCACGAGCTCGATGCGATGAGCAACTTCAGCTTCCTCGAGGGCGCGAGCCATCCCGAGGAGCTGGTGTCGCGTGCGGCTGCGCTGGGCTACCGCACCATTGGCATCGCGGACCGGTGCACGGCGGCAGGCATCGTGCGCGCCCATGTCGCGGCCGCGAGCCATGGCATGTCGCTGCGGGTTGGAGTGCGGCTCGACGTGCACATCGGCGATGGCCACTGCGTCGTCAGCGGTCACCGGCAGGAGGGCTTCGGCGTGAGTGATCCCGGCAGTGGCGCATGCGCAGGGGTCGCGGTGCCGCAGTCGCTGGAGGTGATCGTGTATCCATGCGACGCTTCAGCATGGGGCCGACTCTGTGCGCTGGTCACCGATGGCCGCATGCGTACGGATGGCGATGCCACGTGTGCGCCGCCGACTGGCTCGCCATTGCGCGCCGTGGCCGATGTGCCGGACGCTGCGCAGGCGCAGCGGGCAGCCGCACGCCTCGGCCGCGGCGAGTGGTTCCTGCCCATCCATTCGCTGTGCGCATCGGCAGCGGGGCTTGTGGCCATCGTGGTGCCTCCGCCGGGCGCGATGGTGATGCACCACCGTGTGCACGAGTCGCTCGCAGGTCTTCGCGAGGCATTCGGCCGCGCCTGCATCTCGCTCGCCGTGCGCCGCGTGGGTGAGCCCGAGGAGCCGCTGCGGTGCAGGCTGGTGCGCACGCTCGCGCATGCCTGCGACATCCCGGTGGTGGCCGTGGGCGGCGCATGCTTCCACGAGCACTCGCGCAAGCGGCTTCATGATGTGCTTGTGGCGATCCGCCAGCGCTGCACCGTGGACAGCGCAGGGTTCGGGCTCCTGCCCAACGCGAGGCGCCACCTTGCGCCGGTGGCGCACCTGCGCAGGCGATTCGCGGACATGCCGGAGGCGATGGCGCGCGCCGCAGAGGTGTCGGAGATGACGGCTGGATTCAGCCTGTCGCAGCTGCGCTACCGCTACCCGTCGGAGGTCGTGCCGGGCGGCCAGTCGCCGGCGCACTGTCTGCGCGCGCTGGTGGCCGAGGGCGCACGCGAGCGCTGGCCTGAGGGCACGCCTGCACATGTGCAGCGCACCATCGACCATGAGCTGGCGATCATCGCCGATCTCGCCTACGAGCCATACTTCCTGACGGTGCACGACATCGTGCGCTTCGCGCGCGGGCGCGGCATCCTCTGCCAGGGCCGCGGCGCGGCCGCCAACAGCGCCGTCTGCTACTGCCTTGGCATCACGGCCGTCGACCCGGCGCGCATCGACACGCTCTTCGAGCGGTTCGTCAGCCGCGAGCGCGACGAGCCGCCCGACATCG
>CAYPOZ010000279.1:0-2773 GCA_964412415.1 uncultured Isosphaeraceae bacterium
CAAGCGTGTACCCGTCGCCATCCGAGTCGCTGTAGAACTGGACACGGTCTGATGCGTTGGCGTCGACGTCGTTGATGTTGCTGTTGCAGTTGTTGTCCGTGCCCAGCGTCGCGCAGAGCTCAGGCGCGCCTGGGAAAACCGCGTTCGACGAGTCGTTGCAGTCGAGCGGGCTCGACTGCTGCGCCCGGAAGCCAGCGTTGGTCGTTCCTTCGCAGAATCGCGCGCCCGTGGCCAGCGTAAAGCCGTCACCGTCCGAGTCGGTGAAGAAGAGCACCTTGTCCGCGGCATCAACGTCAACATCTGTGGTACTGCCGTCGCAGTTGTTGTCAACGCCCACCGTCACGCACAGCTCGGGCGCACCGGGGTACACGACGCTCGACACATCATTGCAGTCAGCCTGTGCCGATGGCTGCTCAAGCTCAAGGTAGCCCGCATTCGTCGTGCCCGGGCAGAAGAGCGCCCCGGTGGCAAGCGTGTACCCGTCGCCATCCGAGTCGCTGTAGAACTGGACACGGTCTGATGCATTGGCGTCGACGTCGTTGACGTTGTTGTTGCAGTTGTTGTCCACTCCGATCGTCGCGCACAGCTCGGGCGCGCCTGGGAAGACCGCATTCGACGAGTCGTTGCAGTCGAGCGGGCTCGATGGCATCGCGCGGTAGCCCGCATTGGTCGTGCCTGGGCAGAAGAGCGCACCAGTGCCCAGCGTGTAGCTGTCCCCGTCCGAGTCGCTGTAGAAGAGGACTCGGTCGGACGCATTGGCGTCGATGTCGTACAGGTCACCGTTGCAGTTGTTGTCGATGCCGACCGTGCCGCAGCGCTCCGGTGCGCCCGGATAGATCGACGCAGCTGCGTCGTTGCAGTCGCCCGAAGCGGCTGCGAAGCCAGCTGGCACGCCCGCGCAGCTCACGGCGGTGGTCGAGCTGACGCCGTAGCCGTCGCTGTCGGCATCCCCGTAGTACGTCACGAACACCGGCTCGCCGACGCATACCTCGACCACGACCGTGCGCGATGCGCTCACGGAGTTGCCCGAGAGGTCAGTCGCCGTCCACGTCACGACGCTCTGTCCGACCGGGAACGTTGCTGGAATTGCCGTGCTCGACGCGCCACCCGGAAGCGCGACGCTCACGGTCACCGCTGCACCGGGGCAGTTGTCCTGTGCGGTCACCGTGGCGCCCGACATCTCAGGAACGGGAGCGCCTGCCGACGAGGTGGCCGCGACATAGAGGATGCCAGTCGACTCCGGAACTCCGACAAGCACAGGATCCGTGCCGTCCGTCGAGTCGAGGCCGCCGGACCGCAGGAGGACAGGGTTCAGCGGGCTGCCCGCCGCAGTGCCGACGCGGTTGGCGGTAGCGCTCGTCGTGTTGAAGGTGATGAGCGTCGCAGGATCGCAGTCCTCGACTGAGGTGGTCCTGAACCTCAGGCTGATCAGCGTGCCGCCCTGGACGCCAGGGTTGCCGGCGCCCGCGCCGAAGGCGCCGACAACGCGACCTGCCGCACCTGCGGAGGCAGGCGGCGTATGAATGAGGTAGACAGGCTGCTGGAACGCCCCGCCATCCGGGCCGAAGACCGCGAAACCGACATTGTTCGCCGGAACCATCAGGCGCGACGAGTCGTACGAGATGTCGAACTGCACGCCCACGACGTACTCGTCCACGGGGTCGAGGTTGAGGTCGAAGGTGACGTAGTCATCCGGCGAAGGACGCGAGTCCTCGGGAACCCACGTCAGCACGGGCTCTAGGCAGTCGGAGACTCCATCATTGTCCGAGTCGGTGTCCGGGTTGCCGCAGCCGCAGTCGCCTTCAGCGAGCTTCGCGGGATCATCCGGGCACGCGTCACCCTGAAGGAGCGAGAACCCAGCCGGAACGGTGCATCCGGTGGTGGAGCCCTCGCTTACGCCGTAGCCGTCGCCGTCAGCGTCGGGATAGAAGGTCGTGATGACGATGAAGGCGGGATTGTCCGGACATGCGTCGCCGTCGTTGCCGACATAGCCGCTCGGTGCGCTGCATGCCTCCACAGGCTGCGATGGGTCGCCATAGCCGTCGCCGTCGCTGTCGAGGTAGTAGGTGTCCTTATCGGTGGCATCCTTGATGTCGCCGTCGCAGTCGTTGTCCACGCCGAAGGTCACGCACAGCTCGGGCGCGCCCGGATAGATCGCACCGCTGCCGTCATTGCAGTCTGTGCTGTCCGTGACGTACCCGGACGGCATGCTGCAGGCCTGGATGGTCACATTGGCGTTGCCGTACGTGTCGTTGTCCGCATCGCGGAAGTAGGTCGTGGTGTCGGTCGCGTCACTCGAGTCGCCGTCGCAGTCGTTGTCCACGCCGAGGGTTGCGCACAGCTCCGGAGCGCCGGGGAAGACCGCGTTTGACGCGTCGTTGCAGTCGACATCTGCGGAGGCCTGCTCGAGGTAGCCAGCATTCGTCGTGCCCGCGCAGAACAGCGCGCCCGTCGACAGCGTGAAGCCGTCGCCATCCGAGTCGCTGTAGAACTGGACCTTGTCGGCCGCGTTCGCGTCGACATCGTTGACGTCGCCGTTGCAGTTGTTGTCCGTGCCCACCGTCGCGCACAGCTCCACCGCGCCTGGGTACTCGTCGCCGGCCGCATCATCGCAGTCGAGCGGGCTCGAGGGCGACGCGAGGTAGCCGGTGTTTGTGGTGCCGGGGCAGAACAGCGCGCCCGTGGCCAGCGTGAAGCCGTCGCCATCCGAGTCGCTGTAGAACTGGACCTTGTCGGAGGCGTTGGCATCCACATCGCCTGCGTCACCGTCGCA
>CAYPOZ010000280.1:0-2718 GCA_964412415.1 uncultured Isosphaeraceae bacterium
GCGCGGCCCCTTGCCGTCCGGCGGCGCAAGGAACGACCACTTGAGGCCTGCAGGGAATCCTGCGCCGCCGCGGCCGCGGATCACCGCCGCCTTGACCATCTCGACGATCTTGGCCGGCTCCATCGCGAGCGCCTTCTTCAGCGCGTCGTAGCCGCCGGTCCTTCGGTACTCGTCGATGCCGACGATGTGGCGATCCTTGGGATCGCCCCATGGCCAGGTTGGGATGCGCTTCGTCAGGACGGGTTTCTCAAGACGCATGGTGATCTCTCAGTGGGTTGCTGTTGGCGGGCGCGACGATCTCGTCGACGACGGTCCGCCTCAGGGTTGTGCCATCGGGCCCTGGCGCATCGCACTGCTGCACGCGGCGCGCGACGACGGAGTCCGTGCCTGCACGATCAGGCGCCGTGGGAGCGGAAGCCTGGGCCGTGACCGCGGCATTCACAGCGACCGGCCCGCGGATCGCCACCGCAATGTGCCCGACCATCCGGCCAAGGTTGCGGGCAACCGAGTCGTTGCCGGCGGAGTCGCCAGGGATGTGCATCGCAGCGCCCATGTCAGTTCAGTGCGAGCCGTGCCCGCCTTCAGATGCCGCTCCACCGGGCTTCGACGCCTCGTTGATGAGGCGGTCCACAGTCTCCACCGTCAGCCTCTCGTGCAGCGTCTCGTTGAAGAGCGCCACCGGCGCGGTATCGCACGAGCCCAGGCACTCGAGCGTCAGCAGGGTGAACGCGCCATCGGGAGTCGTCTCGTGCGGCTCGATGCCGAGCCGCTCGCGCACGCGGTCGACGATCTTCGTGTGGCCGCACGCCTCGCACGCGATCGACTGGCAGACGCCAATCACGCAGCGGCCGCGCGGCTCAAGCGAGTACTCCTCGTAGAAGGTCGCGGTGTCGAGCACGTCAGCGGGCTTGATGCCAAGGAACGCCGCCACCTCCACCATCGCCTGGTACGGGATGTGGCGGTACTCGTGCTGGAGGTCGTGCAGGATCGGCATCAGCGCGCCATGCTTGACGGCATACTTCGGAAGGACCTCGCGCTCCCAGCGCGCCTTCATCTCGGCCGTGCAGTACGGCTCCGCGCGGCGCGGGATCGACATGGTGGCGGATGGCTTTGCTTTCCAGGACATTCAGCGGGCTCCGGTGCGTGAAGTGCGGCGTGATGCGGCAGGCGATGTGCGGTTCGGGGTGCGTGGAGTGATGCGGAGGGAATGCGTGGCGCGGGCGCTCAGCGGTCGAGCTCGGCTGCGATGACGTTGAGCGACCCGAGCACGGCGACGACGTCGGCGAGCTGGTGGCCCTCGATCAGCTTGGGGAACACCTGGTAGTTGACGAAGCACGGCGGGCGCGTGCGGATGCGCCATGGGTACTTGCCGCCGGCGGAGACCAGGAAGAACCCGAGCTCGCCGTTTGGGCCCTCGATCGCGGCGTACGACTCGCCGACAGGCGCCTCGAAGCCGCGGTTGTGCATGAAGATCTCGAAGAGCTGGATCGTGCCCTCGATGGAGCCGTACACGTCGCCCTTCTGAGGCACGCGCACCTTGCCGTCGCGCACCGTGTCGATCGGGCCGCCAGGGATGCGGTCAATCAGCTGCGAGATGATCGACATGCTCTGCTTGAGCTCCTCGACACGGACGAGGTAGCGCGCGAGGCTGTCGCCTGTCGTCGCCACCGGCACCGAGAAGCGCACGGCCTCCGCGCCCTTCCCGTCCCAGTTGGGCGCGTAGCAGAGGTAGGGCTCGTCCTTGCGCATGTCGCGGCGGACGCCGGAGGCGCGCGCCACGGGACCGGTCAGGCCCCACGCGATTGCGTCCTCGCGGGAGATCGAGCCGACGCCCTGGAGGCGGTCCACGAAGATGCGGTTGCGGTTGAGCAGCGTCTCGAGGTCGGTCACCGCCTTGGGCAGCCGCACGTCGATGAGGTCGCGCACCATCCGGCGGAAGACCTGGTCATCGGGGATGTCGCGCCACGCGCCGCCGACGCGCGTCCAGTCCGGGTGGAACCGCTGGCCCGAGACGTACTCGATGATGTCGTAGATGAACTCGCGCTCGTTGAATCCGTAGAGGAATCCGGTGAACGCCCCGAGGTCAAGGCCCGCCGCGCCCACGCACAGCAGGTGGTTCTGGATGCGGCCGATCTCGGCCAGGATCGTGCGCACCACCGTGCAGCGCGGGGTGAGCTCGATGCCAAAGAGCTTCTCGACCGCGGTGTGGAATGCGATGTCGTTGACGATCGGCGACACGTAGTCCATACGGCTCGCCGTGCACACCCACTGGTTCCAGTCGTGGTGCTCGCCGAGCTTCTCGAAGCCCGAGTGCAGGTAGCCGATGTGGGGGGTGCAGCGGGCGATGCGCTCGCCGTCGAGCTCGAGCACGATGCGGAGCGTGGTGTGGGTGGCCGGATGCTGGGGACCGAAGTTCAGGACCCACCGGTCGGGGGCCTGGACATGGTCGCGCAGGTACTCGGTCGTCTCGATGTCCAGTCCATAGCCCGTGTCGGGCTCCAGCGTGTACGGCATGGGATGGGGAGTATAGGACGCTCGGGCAGGCCGGGAGCGCTCCCGAACCGCCACGGAACGCGTGCTTTAGGGGCGATGCGCGCCCCCTGCGGCGCACCGGTCACGAGCGCTAGGCGCTCCACCTAGCCGCGGAAGACCGCGCCAAGCCGCTTGCCGAGCGCTGCGCTCGCCTGCTGTGTGGCGCGGACGGCACGGTCCGTCTGC
>CAYPOZ010000281.1:0-2235 GCA_964412415.1 uncultured Isosphaeraceae bacterium
GGTTACCAGCGCCGCGCTGGCGATGTCGAGGACCTGGATGGCGGCATGCACCGTCCGCACAGCCGAGGCGATGCGGTTGCCGCTGATGGTGATGTCATCGCCGTAGTCGATCTCGATCGCCTTGTTGACGCCGCCGAGGATGAGGTTGTTGCGCACCGTGGCGCCACGGACGTGGAAGGGCTTGTCGCCCTTGCCCGACGGGTTGCCCAGGGCGACCCCGCGGTCGCAGTCGAAGAACACGTTGTTCTCGACGGTCACGCCCTCGGACTCGTTCCAGATGAACACGCTGCCGCGTCCGCCACCGTTCTTGCCACGGATGCCGGCGAAGACGTTGCCGGCGATGACCCAGTCCTTGACGTTCATCAGGTCCATGCCGGCGATGTAGTCGCCGTCGAACTGGTCCTGGTCGTTGCGCTTGATGTGGTCGCAGAGGAACAGGCAGCCGCGCACCTCGCCGTTGCGCGGACGGATGCGCGCCAGCGCCTCCGCCGAGACCGGCAGGACCTCGGGCGGATAACCGCGGTCGTCGTAGCTGCGCGCCGCGGTGCCCTTCAGCCCGCGCGCCCAGTTGTTGTGGAACTTCACGTTCCAGATCTTCAGGTCGTGCACCCCGGCGTCGCCGAAGAAGAGGATCCCGTACTTGGGGCAGTTCGCCACTGTCAGGTCGGCGATGGTGACGCCGCGGGCATGCGCGATCTTGATCAGCGCCGGGGCGCCGTTCCTGGTGCCGAAGATCGGCGTGCCGTCGTTGAACTCCATGCCGGCATCGAGGATGACATCCTCGCGGTTGCCGGTCTCGCCGCGGATCACCACCCGGTGCTTGGTGAGGATGCAGTCCCGGGGCATGCGGTAATGCCCCTTGGCGATGACGATGGTGCTGCCGTCCTCTGCCTCCTCGATGGCGGCGATGATCTCCAGCGCGCTGCCCACCCGCACGACCGGGCCGCGCGGCTCGG
This sequence comes from uncultured Isosphaeraceae bacterium, assembly GCA_964412415.1. Classification (GTDB taxonomy): domain Bacteria; phylum Planctomycetota; class Phycisphaerae; order Phycisphaerales; family SM1A02; genus ZLKRG44. The sequence continues at coordinate 957 of CAYPOZ010000281.1, forward strand.
GCAGGGGCGGACGCTGCTGCGGCAGCTTGAGGACGTCGGCGAGGGAATAGGCGGGGATCATCGGGTTCACCACTTCATCTTCGTCCTGATCTCGCCGACCTTCTTGCACTGCATGTAGCATTTCACCAGGTAGCCGCATTTCTTGAGGTTGTCCTCGGTGGCCGGGCCCTGGGCTTGGTCGAAGCTCAGGTGGATGCCGTCGCCGGAGATCAAGGTGGTCTTCCAGGCATCGCCCGGCGCCAGGCGGAGGAACTCGCCGTAGAGGTCGAGGAACGGCAGCTTGAGCTTGTCCGCCAGCTTGAACAGGCCGTCGTTGTAGGCGGCGATGTCGGCGGCGTTGGCCTTGGTGTTCGGGGTGATCGTCGTCACCACCGGGACGCAACCGGCGTCCATGCAGGCCTTGTAGATCTTCTCCATGTTGCCGAGGTAGGCGTCCTTGCCGACGCCATGGTTCACGTCGTTGGTGCCGAGCAGGATCAGGGCGATCTGCGGTTTGTGCTCGCTGAGGATGGCGGCGAGGCTGGGTAGGCCGCGGAAGCCGCCGGCGATGTACTGCTCGGAGGTGATGCTGCTCGCCGCCGTCCACGAGCGGTTGTCGGGCTGGTCGTTGGCCGCCAGCCACCAGCCGTTGCGGGCGTCGTTCTGCTCGGCGCGCATCCACGTGGTCAGGGCCTGCTCCTCCGGCGTCTTGCCGGCGCCGCCGCGCGCCCACTTGCTCGACTGGTTGGCGTACGTGATCGAGTCGCCCATCGGCACGACCTTGCCGACGTCGCCGGTGAACTTCTTGGCGATCGTCGCGACGGTCGGGGCGTAATCCCAGGTCTCCTTGCGCGGGCCGGCATCACCGGCGGCGAGCGGAGCGAAGGCCGCGCACAGGGCGAGGATGGGCAGGACGAGGGGCGAGGGCGTCAACATGGAACCTCCAGGGTTGGCTTGAGGGGAGTGGTCAGCGGATCTGCTCGGTGCTGACCGAGTTGCGTAGCAGACGGGTGTCGATCTCGGGCACCGCTTCGGTGATCCTGCCGTAGAGGCTGGGCCGGCGCGAGCCGAGGTGCGCCGAGGGCAGGCTGTTGACCCGCTTCGCCTTGGTCAGCTGCGCCATGATCATGGCGTCCTCCGGCTCGGTCGTCTCGGCGACGACCAGGCCTTCGGGATCGATGATCATGTTGCAGCCGACGCGCACCTCGGGGCCGTCGATGCCGACGCCGTTGGTGAAGACGACGTAGAGGTTGTTGTCGTAGGCCCGGCACGGCAGCCACTTCAGCAGCCATTCGCGGCC
>CAYPOZ010000281.1:2261-2709 GCA_964412415.1 uncultured Isosphaeraceae bacterium
TGAGCCCAGTGATCGCGTACTTCATCGGCAGCGGGTCGGCGTGGCGTTTGCGCCAGGTCTCCAGCGGGATGCGGCCCATGCCGGCACGCGGAATGTCGAAGCCGCCGGTCTGGTGCGGCGCGAAGATGACCTCCGCGCCCTGCAGGGCGAGGACGCGGGCGTTCTCGGGGATGTTGTTGTCGTAGCAGATGAGGAGGCCGCAGGTCCAGCCGTGCAGCTGGAAGGTCGCCAGGGTGCGCCCTTCCCTGATCGCCGAATTCTCAAAGGCGTGGATCTTGCGGTGCTGGAAGATCGGACCATCGGGGCCGATGACCACGGCGGTGTTATAGAAGGCACCGTCGTCGCCACGCTCGAGGATGCCGGCGACGATGTGGATGCCGTGTTCGCGCGCCTTGCCGGCGAGGAAGCGCACGCTCGGTCCGTCCGTGGTGCACATCTCCGGGAAGGC
>CAYPOZ010000282.1:0-2692 GCA_964412415.1 uncultured Isosphaeraceae bacterium
CAAGAAGGGTGCCGCGCGCGTCATCGACGACACCTTCGCGCGCAAGGGCAAGGGTGCGACGATCGACCTGCTCGACCGCATGAAGGAGACCGGCTTCAAGGCGTCGACGACGTCAGGCCTGTCCTTCGGCATCACCGACCTCCGGCTGCCGCCGGAGAAGGTCAAGCTCATCTCCGAGACGCAGAAGCGCGTCGACAAGGCGATGCGCAACTACGAGGACGGCAACATCACCGACGACGAGCGCCGCAACCAGGTGCTCGACGCGTGGGCGAAGTGCCGCGACCTGCTCTCCACGAGCCTGATCGAGGCGCTCAAGACCGACCGGCGCAGCGCGCTTCCGGGCGTCAAGGGCGACCGCGACGGCCGCTACATCAACCCCGTGTACCTGTTCATGGACTCGGGCGCCCGCGGCAACAAGAACCAGATGCAGCAGCTCTCGGGCATGCGCGGCCTCATGGCCAAGCCCAACGGGGAGATCATCGAGACCCCGATCATCTCGAACTTCCGCGAGGGCCTCAACGTCCTCGAGTACTTCTCGTCGACGCACGGCGCGCGCAAGGGCCTCGCCGACACGGCGCTCAAGACCGCCGACTCGGGCTACCTCACCCGCAAGCTCTGCGACGTGGCGCAGTCGGTCGTGGTCATCGAGGACGACTGCGGCACGCTCGACGGCATCGACAAGGAGCCGGTGTACAAGGGCGAGGAGATCGACGTCCCGCTGCGCGAGATCCTCAAGGGCCGCGTCAGCTGCGCGAACATCATCGACCCGCGCACAGACGAGCTCATCGTGGCGCGCAACGAGATCATCACGGTCGAGAAGGCCCAGCGCATCGAGTCGCTGGGCGTCCCGTCCGTGACCGTCCGCAGTCCCCTCACCTGCCAGACCGCTCGCGGCATCTGCGCCAAGTGCTACGGCATGGACATGTCGACGGGCAAGGCCGTCGAGCAGGGCATGGCGGTGGGCATCATTGCCGCACAGTCCATCGGCGAGCCGGGCACGCAGCTCACGATGCGCACCTTCCACACCGGTGGCATCGCCTTCAGCGCCACCACCGAGAACCAGTGGAAGGCGGGCCAGCCCGGAACGGTCGAGTACCGCGACTGCGGCGAGGTCACAACGATCGGCGAGAACGGCGAGTCCCGCATGGTCGCGCTGCGCAAGACCGGAGAGGTGCGCGTGCTCGACGCCAAGGGCCGCGAGCTCGAGAAGTTCAAGGTCCCCTACGGCTCGATCCTGATTGCCGTCCCAGGCACCCAGGTCAAGAAGGGCCAGTCCGTGATCGAGTGGGACACGCACGTCGCCCCGATCCTCGCGGAGAAGAGCGGCATTGTCCGCTTCCGCGACATCGAGGAGGGCGAGACCGTCCGCCTCGACCGCAAGGGCGCAAACGAGGAGCTCATCGTCACCGAGCACAAGGGCGAGAAGCACCCGCGCATCACCGTCGAGGACGAGGCCGGCCATGTGCTTGACCTCCACCACCTCCCGGCCCGCGCCCACATCGAGGCCAAGGACGGCGACCGGATCCAGGCAGGCCAGCGCATCGCCTTCACGCCGAAGGAGGCCGCACGCTCGGCCGACATCGTCGGCGGCCTGCCGCGCGTCACCGAGATCTTCGAGGCCCGGCAGCCGAAGGACCCTGCGGTCCTCGCGCGCATCCCAGGCCGCGTCGAGCTGCTGCCAAACGAGCGCCGCGGCAAGATGACGATCCGCGTGCATGCCGAGGGCGGTGGCGAGCTCTCCGAGGACCACTACGTCCCGCAGGGCAAGCGCCTCCTCGTGCACACCGGTGACGTTGTCGGCGCGGGCGACCCGCTGACGGAAGGCCCGCTCACGCCGGGCGAGATCCTCGCGATCAAGGGCGAGAACGAGCTGTACCGCTACATGCTCACGGAGATCCAGAACGTGTACCGCGCGCAGGGCGTGCCCATCGCGGACAAGCACATCGAGGTGATCCTGCGGCAGATGCTCAGCAAGGTGCGCGTCACCAACCCAGGCGACACCGACCTGCTGCCCAACGACGTGGTCGAGCGCTTCCACTTCCGCGACACCAACGAGCGAATCTCGAAGATGCTGCGCGTGGAGGATCCGGGATCGACAACCCTCGTGCGCGGCCAGCTGTACTCGCGCGACGAGATCAAGGAGGCCAACACGCTCGCCGAGAAGGCGGGCAAGGACATCGCGCGAACCCGCAAGCCCAAGCCGGCCTCGGGACGCACGCTGCTCCTTGGCATCACCAAGGCGTCGCTCCAGGCCGAGAGCTTCCTCTCGGGCGCGAGCTTCCAGGAGACCACGAAGGTCCTCACTGAGGCAGCGCTCAAGGGCGCCGTCGACAACCTGCTTGGCCTCAAGGAGAACGTCCTTCTCGGTCACCTCATCCCCGCGGGCACCGGATTCAAGCCCTACAAGGAGATGCGCCTGGCGAAGCTCGTCGAGGAGCCGTGGGGCACCGAGGAGAGCGACGAGGAGGCGCTGCAGGAGGCTGCGTACCACGCGGAGGCACTGGGCGCCGAGCGCGTCGGCGTGGCCACCACCATCAGCGACGCTGGAGGCGCGCCGCCCGAGACGTACATCTACGACGCAGGAGAAGGCGTTGTGCCGTCCGAGGGCAACTCGGGCGACATCGAACCCGGCTCAGATGGCGAGTAAGCCCCTGCGCGCGGGATCTACGTGGTGACCGGCAGCAATCGCGAC
>CAYPOZ010000283.1:0-527 GCA_964412415.1 uncultured Isosphaeraceae bacterium
ATGGAGACGAACGCGATCGGCGAGGTGGCCCACCGCTACCTCACCGCCGACCGCTCGCTGCGCAGCCTCGTGGCGGAGGTGCGCGCGAGCGGAATCCCGCATGCCGAGCGCATCGCGTCACTGCTCGAGCGCGCGGGTGCGAGGGCGGCCCTCTTCGACGCATAGCGCGACCAGCCCAGACCGGCCGAGGCCAGCGCGCCAGCCGCAGAGGCTCACGGTTGCGGCCCGCGCATCCCCCGGTGCGTCGGATGCGGCTGCCGCACGCGGTGCATTCCGGCGCGACCGCAGTCATGGGCGGGGTAGCCTCCCCGCCATGCAAGCATCCAGCGCCCTGAGTGGCATCGGACGGGTCGGCACTCTGCTCCTTGGGCTGGCCTGTGCGGCACCCGCGGCCGCGCGTGCGCCGCAGGACGCGTCGCCCACCGAGATTCCCGCCTCGGCGGCCATCGAGTCCGTCACGCTGTATCCGGGCCGCGCGTCGGTGACACGCGTGGCGCGACCTGCGCTCAAGCCGGGCCTCTGGCTGC
>CAYPOZ010000283.1:537-1490 GCA_964412415.1 uncultured Isosphaeraceae bacterium
GATCCAGCCTGACACGCTTGAGGCACGCACAAGCTCAGGCCGCGTGCTTGCGGTCGACTTCTCGGCGCGGGCCACCGCCGACCGATCGGGCACGCCCGAGGCGAAGGCGCTCGATGCCGAGATCAAGGCGCTCGAGGCGAAGGTGGCGCTCAATGCGGACGCTGCGTCGGCGCTCGAGTCCGAGCGCAAGCTCATCGACATGGTCACGCTGCGCACGGGCAACGACGCGACCAAGGAGGGAGGCACCGACAAGCTTGACCTTGCCGTGCTCGACAAGCAGATGACGTGGGTGCGCGAGCAGCGCGCGCGTGTGGGCGCGAGCCTGCGCGAGCTTGGCCTTGAGCGCGAGGAGCTTGGGCGGCAGCTCGACGCGGCGCGCACGCGGCGCGCCGAGCTTGGCGGCGGACGCACGACGCAGGGCGCCGACGTGCTGGTCGCGCTCACCGAGGCTGGCACGCCGGAGGTCGAGCTCACGTACCTCGTGCGCAACGCAGGCTGGCAGCCGGTGTATGCCGTGCGCGCGACGCCTGCCGCGGGAACCGCGTCGGTGGACTACGAGGCGCTGATCATGCAGGCCACCGGCGAGAACTGGAACGAGGTGGCGCTGACGCTCTCGACGGCGCAGCCCACGAAGGCTGCAACGCCTCCAACGGTCGATTCGTGGAGCGTGGACGTGTGGGTGCCTCCGCCGGTGGCGGCGAAGGTCGAGGGGGCGTACGGGGGCGCGATGCCTCGAGCGATGAGAAGCGCGGCCGCTCCCGGCGAGCCGGTCCTCGCATATGCCGTGGCCGATGCCTCAGCTGCGGATGCACGCGCCGCTGAACTCGCCGAGCGCTTCTCGGCGGACGCCTCCGTGGGCGGCGACGGCCCGGCGATGAACTTCTCGATCGTGCGGCCCGTGACCGCGCCGAGCGATGCCGCGGTCCGCACGCGAGCGCGCATCGCAACGGTGG
>CAYPOZ010000283.1:1500-2351 GCA_964412415.1 uncultured Isosphaeraceae bacterium
GGCGCGGCCTAGCGGATGGCGACGTACTCGGCCGACGAAGCGGATCTCGGGATCCAAGCTCCGCACGGCCGCCGCCACGTCCACGACGCCGAGCGCTTCTCCGCGGACGCATCCGTGGGCGGAGACGGTCCTGCCATGAACTTCTCGATCGTGCGCCCAGTCTCTGCACCGAGCGACGCCGCGATGCGGACGCGCGCACGCATCGCTACCGTTGAAGGCCCGGCACAGTTCATCTACCAGACGCAACCGCTCGTGACCGAGGGCGCGTTCCTGCGCGGCGCGATCGTCAACGGCAGCGCGTACCAGATGCTGCCGGGCCGTGCGACGATCTTCGTGGGCGCCGACTACATCGGCAGCGCCGACTTCGCCGGCGCCGCACCCAAGCAGTCCTTCGACGTCTTCTTCGGCACCGATCCTGCGGTGACCGTCAAGCGCGAGCTACTCGGCCGCGACCAGGCGCAGTCGGGCCTCTTCGGCGGCGGGCTCGACACCACCTGGAACTACCGAGGATCGATCATCAACGGCACTGGCCGCGAGATCTCCATCGAGTGGATCGACCGCATGCCCGTCTCGCGCAGCGACAAGATCCAGGTGTCGCTGCCCCAGTCGAGTGCGCCGCTGTCCACGAACGCTGCCTATGTGGCGTCGGACAAGCCGCGCGGCATCCTGCGCTGGGACCTCAAGGTCCCGCCGTCGGCCGCAGGCGCCCAGCCATTCACGCTCACGTGGAAGGTGCTGCTGAGCCGCTCAAAGGACGTCGAGACGACTCCCCTGCCCCCGAACTGAGCCGGACGCGCTTCCGCGCCGGCGCCGCACTCTCGCGCCGCATCGCGGCCATCGCGCCCGTGGCC
>CAYPOZ010000283.1:2361-2682 GCA_964412415.1 uncultured Isosphaeraceae bacterium
CGCCGGCGCCGCACTCGCCGCGCGGCACGCCGCATGGGGTCCGCCTGTCACGTCCACCAGGGCGTGGCGGCGTTCTCCTCGATGATCGCCTCGCGCAGGAAGCTGACCGCGCGCGAGAATCCCTCCTCCACGCTCATCATCGCATCCTCATGCTCGATCGAGAGCGTGTGGTGGTTGCCGTAGCGGCGGATCATGCTGACGAAGGGCTTCCAGAACTCGTGGCCGTGGCCATAGCCGCACGTGCGGAAGGTCCACGACCGGTGACGCAGGTCGCCGTACGGGCGCGCATCGAGGTAGCCGTTGAGCGGCCCCTCGTGGCGG
>CAYPOZ010000284.1:0-2664 GCA_964412415.1 uncultured Isosphaeraceae bacterium
GGCGGCAGCGGACCGGCAGTTGCGCGGAGATCTCGACCGCATCGTCGCGAAGGCCACGGATCCTGACCCGGCTCGACGCCATGCGAGCATGGCCCTACTTGCGCGTGACCTACGCGACCACCTTGCCGGACGACCCGTCCTAATCGAGCAGCAGCCGCTGCGCGAGCGCATCGTGCGTTCCGCACGGAGGCACTGGCGTGCGTGGACTGCAGCGCTCCTGGTTCTTGCCGCGCTGATGTCGGCCACGGTGATCTCGCTGCAATTCGCGCAGCACGCCCAAGAGCAGGCGCTGCTTGCGAACTTGAGTGTCGGCGCAGCGGCAATCGATGCGGCCGATCTGCAGGCTCTCGACCGCGCACTCGGAGCGATCGGTGACGTCGACTGCGCAGAAGTCGCGCTGCTGCGGCGAGCGGCGGCACTGGCCGGATCTCGTATCGCACCCGAGGACTGGTACGCGCTCGCGTCGGCACCAGACGGCTCGTGGATTGTGGGTTCGCTCACGACGAGCTTCCTCGACGTACCTCAGGACATGCTCGTTCGATGGGATGGGACCGCAGAACGTTGGCGCATTCCGCTCGGCGTCGCGGTGACAAACGGACTGGCCGTGTCGCCTGAGGGCAACCTGATTGCAGTGGCGCATGTGCTCGGTGGGGTCTCGATACTCGATGCGGCGACTGGAACGGTGCTGCACAGCTGGAACTTCAGCCCCACGGGAGTTGCAGGCGTGTGCGCATTCCTGCCCGAGGGCCGGATCCTGTTCACCGACGAGAAGGCCCACGTGCTCCAAATCGATGGCACCCCTGCGGGCCCTTCGTTTGCGCATGGCGTAGGTGAGGCGCGTGCGCTCGCCCCGCTTCCCGACGGCACGTTTGCAGTCGTGGGTCATGGTGGTGCGGCGATCATTGACCCTAGCCACGGCACTGTGGTGCGCACGCTTCGGTGCCCACCCGCATTCCAGACCGCAGTGTGGGCGAACGCGGCAGACGGCTCGGTGCTCGTGGGAGGATGGGACCGCACGCTCCGGAAGTACTCACTTGGCACGCGCGAGCCGGCATGGACAGGACGGATGCACCGCGACTTCATCTGGTCCATCGTCGGGCTCCCCGATGGCCGTGCGGCATCTGCCGGCGCGGACGGTGTGCTGGCTGTGTGGGACGTCCAGTCCGGCGCATGCGCACCGATGCCGGGCAGCCCCGACATGATCTGGGCGCTGCAGTCCACACCGCAAGGATTGTGGATCGCCAGCCGCCATGCGCTGCGGCTGCAGCCTCCCGGAGATGTCGACCGTTGGACGGGCTTGCGCACAGACCGGCGCGAGATTGTGGTCTCGCGCAACTGGTCTGCATGGATCGACCCTGCAGGTGCACTGCACCTGATGCGTAACGGTAGCCAGGAGATGATCCTTGATGCCGGACACGCGACAGTCGCGCGCATTGCCCGCACGCTCGAAGGCGAGAGCCTCTGCGTGCTGCGCGATGATGGCGTGATCGCATGCCTCGATGCGGCTACCGGCAGCCCGCGCTGGGAGTGCAGCGCCTTCGTCGGCAACGATGAGGAGGCTGCAGGCAGGGGCAACGCGCGCATGTCGGGAGTGGCCGCAATGCGCATCGACGAGGATCTGGGCCTGCTGCTCGTCGCATCGGTCGTCCGCGGGTGCGTTGCGGTTGACCTCGAGAGCGGCCAGCTGCTGTGGGAACGCAAGTTCAGCGAGCAGTGCGTGAGTGTCACCACGGGTCCGCGCGGGGCGATCTATGCGGGCGGACGCGATGGGCTGGTCCTGACGCTCGACCGTGATGGCGCCCTGCGCAACCAGATCCGGTCCCAGCGCAGCCGCCCGACGGCGATGGTGATGGACGCTGCCGGCGAGCGCCTGATTGTGGGCGGGCACGACGGCACGATTCGCATGCTTGATGCGGACACGCTCGAGGAGCGCCTGGTGATCCGTGTCTCGAATGTGCGCCTGAACTCGATGTGGCTCGACGAGCACGGCATCTGGACCCTCGATCACGAGGGCGTGATGCGCTGCCGGTAGTCGGTGTGGAGCAACTGCAAAACGGAAAAGGCCCCAGCCTTGCGGCCGGGGCCTGAACGACCGGGTCGGGGTTCCGGCTAGACGCTGCCGTGTCCGACCCGATGATGTGTCTTCAGGACTGGATCAGTAGTCCATGTCCTCGCCGGCGCCGCCGGCGGGGACCTTGGCCTTCTTCTCCTTGATCTCGATGATCGCGCAGTCGGTGGTGAGCAGCAGGCCCGCGATGCTCGCGGCGTTCTGCAGCGCAACGCGCTCGACCTTGGTCGGGACGATGACGCCGGCCTTCACGAGGTCGGTGTACTCGTGCGTCACGGCGTTGAAGCCGTAGTTGGTGTCGGAGCTCTCCTCCACCTTCTGCGCCACGACCGAGCCGTCGAGGCCGCAGTTGGCGACGATCTGCTTGATCGGCGCCGGGAGCGCACGGAGCACGATGTCCACGCCGGTCGCCTCGTCGCCCTCGAGCCCCTTGCGGAGCTTCTCGAGCGCCTTGCGCGCGCGGAGCACGGCAACGCCGCCGCCGGGAAGGATGCCTTCCTCGACGGCCGCGCGGCACGCGTGCAGCGCGTCCTCGACGCGGGCCTTCTTCTCCTTCATCTCGACCTCGGTCGCGGCGCCGACGTTGATCTGCGCCA
>CAYPOZ010000285.1:0-1236 GCA_964412415.1 uncultured Isosphaeraceae bacterium
GCGCTCGATTGGTGGTCTGATGCCCTGGCTCGCGACCGTCGGAATCGGATTGGGTGCAGCCGCCGCCATGCAACAGAGCCCCGCCTTCAAGTACCCGGTGCACGACACCGCGCGACCTCAGCCGAAGAAGGTGTGGTTGCCCGGAGACAAGTGCGGCACAGGTTTCGCGCCGCACGATGCCATCCTCCTGTTCGACGGCAGCGGTCTCGCCAACTGGATCGGCGGCGGGGGCAAGGATCCAGGCTGGACAGTGGATGCCGGGGTGCTTTCGGTGAAGCCCGGATCCGAAGGCACGACCTGCGAGGGCCAGAAGGGATGCAACAGCGGCGTCTTCTTCATGGGCATGTACGAGCTGCAGATCCTCAACTCAAGCGGCAACGAGACCTACCCCGACGGCATGGCGGGCGCGCTCTACGGCCAGTACCCGCCGATGGTGAATGCATGCCTGCCGCTGGGGCAGTGGAACACCTACGACATCGTGTTCCGCGCGCCGCGATTCTCGGCCGACGGTGCGCTCGCGAGCCCTGCATACATGACCGTGACCTTCAACGGCGTGCTGGTGCAGGACCACGTTGCGATGCTCGGACGCACCGCCCATGCCGCGCGCGCAACCTATGCGCCGCATGATGCGACGGGACCCATCCGCCTGCAGGACCACGGCGACCCGATCCGCTTCCGCAACATCTGGGTGCGAAACCTTCCGGCGCCCCAGGTCGCGGAGTGAGCGCTACTCCACGCGCAGCTTGTTGGCGGCGTTGAGAGCCGCCATCTTGTAGCACTCGGCGAACGTCGGGTAGTTGAAGACCGTCGAGAGCAGGTAGTCGAGGCCGCCGCCAAGTCCCATCACCGCCTGGCCGATGTGCACGAGCTCCGTGGCGCTTGCGCCGCAGATGTGCACGCCCAGCAGCGTGCGGTCCGTGCGGTGGAAGAGCAGCTTGAGGAATCCCCTCGATGCGCCGCTGATCTGCCCTCGCGCGGTCTCCGAGTAGCGGGCGACGCCGATCTCGTACGGCACGCGGTCCTTCGTGAGCTGCTCCTCGGTGGCGCCCACGGCGGAGAGCTCGGGGATTGCGTAGATGCCAAGCGGGTAGCGGTCGCCGATCGACGCCACAGGCTCCCCGAACATGTGGCAGGCGGCGATGCGGCCCTGCTCGGCGCTCGTGGCCGCGAGCGCGGGGAAGCCGATGATGTCTCCGGTGGCGTAGATGTGCGGCACCGCGGTGCGGAAGAACTGGT
>CAYPOZ010000285.1:1292-2656 GCA_964412415.1 uncultured Isosphaeraceae bacterium
GGAGACGAGCACGCAGTCGCCCACGAGTCGCTTGCCGCTCTCGAGCTCCACGACGGCACGTGCCGCACCGCCGGAATCCTGCGTGCTGATGCACGACACGGCCTCGCCGCAGCGGAAAATCACCTTTCGCTCGCGCAGCTCGTGCATGAACTCGTCCACCGTCTCGTGGTCCATGAACGAGATGGGGCGGTCATGCGCCTCGACGAGCGTGACCTGCGTGCCCAGGCGCGCGAACATCGACGCGTACTCGACGCCGATCACGCCGCCGCCCACCACCACCAGCGCGCGGGGCAGGGTGCGCAGCGACACGATGTCGTCGCTTGTGAAGATCAGCGACCCGTCCGTGGTGCATCCGGGAGGCACGCGCGCGCGTGTGCCCGTCGCGATGAGAACGTGGTCGGCCGTGATGCGCCGCTCGCCGGAGAGGCCCTCGACTAGCAGCGTGTGCGCATCGACGAAGCTCGCCGAGCCGTTGATCAGCGTGACGTCGTTGCGCAGGAGCTGGTCGCGGATCACGCGGCCCTCCTCCGACATCACGTGCTCCACGCGGCGCAGCAGCATCTCCATCGTGGGCCGCACAGGATCGATCCCCGCGATCTCCATCGCCTGCATCGCCGCCTCGCCGCGCACGCTCATCACAGCCTCGCGGAACGTCTTCGAGGGGATCGTGCCCAGGTGCAGCGACACGCCCCCGACGCCGCGGCGCCGCTCGATGAGGCCGACGCGCCGCCCGAGCTTCGCAGCCTGCACAGCGGCGCGCTGGCCCGACGGGCCGCTGCCGATCACGAGAAGGTCGTACTCGTAGGCTTCTGACATGGGCGAAAGGGCAAGGCTAGCGCATGCGGCGACGCACGCCGCTGCGCGTAGATTCGCGTGGTCAATGGAGATCGACCCGTCCTGCCTCACGCCCACCGAGCGGTACCGACTGCTCATCGGCGCGGTCGTGCCGAGGCCCATCGCCGTGGTCGGCACTCGATCGGCCTGCGGGAACTTCCTGAACCTCGCGCCTTTCTCGTTCATCACGGCGTGCGGCAGCGAGCCCATGACCCTCATGTTCTGCCCCGCCAACCGCGATGACGGATCGGAGAAGGACACGCTGCGCAACTGCCTGCCCGCGAGCGATGGGGGCTCAGGCGAGTTCACGGTGAGCGTGGCGACCGAGCCGATCATCCGTCAGGTTGTCGCGGCGGCGGAGGAGCTGCCGCCCGAGTCGAGCGAGTTCGCGCTGAGCGGCCTCACGCCTGTGCCGGGTACGCATGTGCTGGCACCGCGCGTCGGCGAGAGCCCGATCAGCTTCGAGTGCCGCACCCGGCAGGTCATCAGGCTCGCCCCCGGCGTACCCGCGGGAGCGAACATCGTGATCG
>CAYPOZ010000286.1:0-2614 GCA_964412415.1 uncultured Isosphaeraceae bacterium
GTCCACATCCCGAATCTCGACGAGCAGCTCGTGCGAGCGCCTGATGTCGCGCACCGCGGAGTCGAGCGACTGCACGAGGCCGTACAGACGCGACACATCCTGCACAGTCCATCCGGTGAAGGTCCCCGACACGCGGAGTTCGTGCAGCCTCGCGTGCACGCGCTGCATCGCCGCATCCGCGCCGGAGAGGGTGTCCGCATGAGCCCAGATGCCGCCGACAACCTCGAACTGCTCGATCTCCTGTGCCAGCCGCTCGCAGCCGTCCGAGAGCGCGCGAGCGACTGCGGACAGCTCGGCCTGAATTGGGGCGGCGATGCGCTGCGGGTCGGGGCCGGATGCGTTGAACGCCACGTCATCAAGTGTGATGCGCGCACGCTCGATGGTGCCAAGCAGCTCGAACCAGCGTGCGCGGTGCGTCCAGACCTGTGCGCTCTCGCCCTCCGCGAGCTGCAGCAGCTCATGCATCGCGATGTAGCGCTCGGCAGCCACGGGGTCGAGCGTCATCGCGATCTTCGCGCGCGCCACGCTCTGGTCGATGAGCGGATCGAGCCCATGCGCCAGGCGCCGCACCTTCGAGGCGCTGAGCTTTCGGAGCCGCGGCATCGCGCGCTCGCCAGGAAGCACCCAGGTGGCGATGGCCACGGCGATCGCGCCGTTGGAGACCTCGAGCGTGCGGTACCACGCCGTGGACTGCACGTTGTCAGGGTCATTGATCGCCCCATAGGTGATCAGCATGACGGTGAGCGCGAGCACCGCCACCGCATAGGGATACCGGCTGCCGGTCCACAGGTAGCCCGAGCAGAAGCAGACGATCCCCACGCAGACGAGGTACGCCGGCGGATTGCCCAGGAACGCTGCAGCCATCGATATGGCCACGATGCCGCCGATGGCTGTACCCGCCACGCGCATCAGCGTGCGTGCCGTGGTCGTCGTCGCGAGCGGCTGCGACAGGAGCGCCGCGCTGATGACCCCCCAGTACGGCTGCGGCAGCTCGATCGCCATGCCCCACAGCGCGGCGATGGCCATCGCAAGCGCGCACCGGGCGCCCCCGATGACGCGGTCGCGCGTCGGCGTCATGTCGGCAAGGATCGCCTGCCAGTTGATCACTGCGCCGCGCGACAGCATGCGCCTCCGATCTTATGCCACGCGGGTTAGGATCCCTTCGTGCAACCCGCAAGCCATGGAACAGGCTGGCGCATGCGACGAGTCATTCTCGCGTCGCTCACTACGGCGTTTGCCTGCGCGGGCTGCGACCCGATCTTCGAGATCGACGGCGCTTTCTTCCCGGCGTGGCTCGTGTGCATGGTGCTTGCTGTCGGACCGCTGCTCGCTGTGCGATGGGCGCTGCGCAAGTGGTCCATCGAGGAGCACGCGCATCCGGTGCCGCTCACGTACTGCAGCGTGTACCTCTCCAGCGTGCTCCTGCTCTGGCTGGGGATCTACCGGACGTGAGCGAGGCGCCTGAGAGCCCGGCGAAGGTGGCGGCGCCGTTGGCGCCAGCCCCCGGCCCCGCTTCGCCGCGCGATCCGCAGCGGTTCCGCAGGTCGGTCGGACGCGTGATCGCATGGGGCGCACCGCTGCTGGCGCTCTACACAGCGGCCTCTGTCTTCCTTTCGATCACCAGGCACCCGCGCACCGACGATGCGAGCGTGCGCGCGAACGTGGTCGGAGTGTCGGCCAACGTGAGCGGCTATGTGGTGGAGGTGGCGGTCATCGACAACCAGCCCGTGAAGCAAGGGGACCTGCTGTTCATCATTGACCGCCGGCCCTTCGAGCTCGCAGTGCTCGACGCCGAGAGCAAGATCAAGCTCGTCGACCTGCAGATCCAGGAGTATGGCGACAACATCGTCTCGGCGCGTTCGGCTGTGGCCGATGCGGAGGCAAAGCTGCTCTATGCGGAGCAGTACCTCGCGCGCATCGAGCCTCTTCTTGCCAAGCAGTTCGTGACGCCCGACGATGTCGACAAGGCCAAGCGGGACGTGCGTTCGCTCAAGGCGATGGTGGACGAGCGCATCGCGCAGCTCAAGGCTGCCGAGAACGCGCTCGGCCAGGTGGGCGACGTGAACGTGCGCCGCACGGCCGCGCTCGCCGAGCTCGAGAAGGCGAAGCTTGAGCTCGCCTACTGCACTGTGCGCTCACCCGTCGACGGCTATGTGACGAACATGAACATCTCGCCGGGCACCTACCTCAAGGCCGGCGACCTGCTCTTCACGGTGGTCGACGGCAGCCAGTGGTTCGTGATGGCGAACTTCCAGGAGACGGTGCTGCGCCGCATCGAGCCTGGCATGACGGCCAAGGTCTACCTGATGGCCTATCCAAACTCGCCTGTAGAGGGCGTGGTGCAGGGCATCGGGTGGGCGCTCAACATGCCCTACGAGGTGGACCAGAACGGACTGCCCACCACGCAGCCCATGCTCGACTGGGTGCGACTGGCGCAGCGCTTCCCGGTGCGCATCACGCTTCCTCCCGCCAACGACGGGCAGCCCTACCGTATGGGCGCGACCGCAACGGTCATCGTGTTCATGGACAGGGCATCGACAATCCCGCCATGGGTCGAGCGCATCCTGCCCGACTGGTTCTACGGGCTGCCGCTGATGCCTGACGCACCGCCAGA
>CAYPOZ010000287.1:0-2348 GCA_964412415.1 uncultured Isosphaeraceae bacterium
TCGGGCTGCTCGTGTGGGGAGGGCTGATCGCCGCGCCCGCCATGGTGATCGCCATGCAGCTCATGCTGTGGCTCGTGCCCGCCCGCTCTGCATGGCATGCGACCCTCTGGCGCATCATCGCGACGGTCCGCGAGTGGTCGATGCTCGAGGTGTTCGCCGTCGCGCTCGCGCTGTTCCTCTCGGAGGGCAGCTCCTTCATCCGAACCGAGGCGCGAACCGGGTTCTGGCTGCTCTTCACCGCGATCGGCGCGCAGCTTGCCGCAAACCTCGTCGCATGGCTTGCGTTCCGGCGATCGCTGCAGGCTGCACTCAGCGGTACTCGGCGCGCAGAGTCCTGAGCGCCCCCAGCAGCGCATCAAGGTGCGCCTTCTCGTGCGCGGCGGAGATCTGCACGCGAAGCCGCGCGTGGCCCTCGGGCACCACGGGGTAGCCGAATCCGATCACGAAGACGCCGAGCTCCAGCAGGCGCTTGCTCATCGCGATGGCCTTCGCGGTGTCGTGCACGATGATCGGGCAGATCGCGGTCTGGCTCTCGAGCACCTCGAAGCCCACATCACGGATGCCTTCGCGGGCGTAGGCGACGTTGTCGCGGAGCTTGGCCACGCGCTGCGGCTCGCGCATGAGAATCTCGATCGCCTTATCCGAGCTGCATGCGATTGTGGCGGGCAGCGCGTTGGAGAAGAGCGTGGGCCTTCCGCGCTGCACCAGCAGGTCCATCGCCGCGCGCGAGCCAGCGATGTAGCCGCCCGCGCCGCCGCCGAGCGCCTTGCCGAGCGTGCCTGTGAAGTAGTCGATCTTGGCGGCAGGCATGCCCCAGTGCTCGTGCGTGCCGCGGCCGGTTCGGCCCATCACCCCGGTGCCGTGCGAGTCATCCACCACGAGCATGGCGCCGTACTGGTCGCAGAGGGTGCGCATCGCCGGCAGGTCGGCGATGTCGCCCTCCATGCTGAAGACACCGTCGGTGACGACCCAGATCGTGCCCGTCACCTCGGGGTTCGCGCGCGCCTTCTCGAGCTGCTCGCGCAGCGCGGGGATGCTGTTGTGGCGGTAGACGGTCTTCAGGAGGCCCTTCTTGATGACTGCCGCGAGCCGGATGCCGTCGATGATCGACGCGTGGTTGAGCTCGTCGCTGACGATGATGTCGCCCGGCTCGCACAGCGTCGGGAAGATCGCCTCATTGGCGTTCCAGCAGCTTGTGAAGGTGTACGACGCCTCGACGCCGTAGAGCTCGGCGATGCGCGCCTCGATGCGCTCGTGGCAGTCAAAGGTGCCGCAGATGAAGCGCACGCTTGCCGTGCCGGCGCCGTAGCGCTTGAGCCCCTCGATGCCTGCCGCCACCACGTCGGGATGGTTCGCCAGGCCCAGGTAGTTGTTCGAGCAGAAGCAGGCCACCTCGCCGTAGCCGCGAAGGCGCACCGTCGCGTCCATCGGGCCCTCGATCGTCTGCAGCCTCTTGAGCTGCCCCGTCTGCTCGAGGCTCTGGAGGATCTCGCGCGTGCGCGATGGGAACGTCGGCGCTGCCATGGTCGTCATGCGCCCCAGTCTAGGAGGCGCGCTCGCCCCCAGGCACCGCGCGGAGCCCGAGCTCGCGCGCGGCCTCGGCCATTCGCGCATCGAGTGTTGCGATTGGCGCCCGCATCTCCTCGGCGAGCGACAGGTAGACGGCGTCGTAGATGCTTACGCGCACACGCTCCGCGATGCCGAACGCCCGCTCGAGGCGGGTACCCCCCGACATCGGCTCGAGGGTGAGGTCGATCAGGGCGAACCGACGCATCAGCTCGCTCCAGACCTCGCCTGAGGGCAGCGCCGTGAGCGACCCTGGCACAGGTCTCGACTTCGCTCCGGTGCGCGCACGTGGAACAGTGCGCCTGCTTGAGATCACGGCGCTCGCGACCTCGATGGCAATCAGTTCAGGCGCGACGAGACCACCGCGCGCCTCCTGGGCGATGGCGTCCATGGCATCGTCAATACCCGACTCGTCCAGCAGCAGCCCTGCCACCAGCGACGCATCAACCACCATCAGAGCAGCCCTTCCCTGATCTGCCGCTTGAGCGCAGGCCAGTCGAACTGCTCGCCGCGGCGCCGCATCCCCTCACGGTCAGGTGCACCGGAGTCCCGGAGCAGCTGAAGGCGCTCCCGCAGGGACGGTCCAAGATCGCCGCGATCCGCGGCATACGAGCGCAGCCTCGCGATCCGCTTGCCGTGGCGCACGATGATGATCTCTTCGCCGCGCTCCACGAGGTCGAGCAGCTCGGACAGCTTTGCCTTGGCCTCCGTCAGGCTGACACTGCGGGCGATCATGCCGTAATCATACGTTGACTAGTCAGACTAGTCAACGATACTGGGCA
>CAYPOZ010000287.1:2358-2608 GCA_964412415.1 uncultured Isosphaeraceae bacterium
GGATTTCAGCGATCGTGGCGTCCCTTGGATCCCGACGCCTGCCTATGCGCCGGGCATCACACGTACCGCTCGCGGATCCGCGGCACGAGGTACTCGCGGAACGCGGTCTCGAGCGTGTGGCTCGGCGACCAGCCCCAGTCGCGGCGCGCCGCCGAGTCGTCGCACGACTCCGGCCACGAATCCACGATCGACTGCCGGCCCGCATCAGGCTCGAAGGAGATCTCCGCACCAGGGAACGTCGACTGCACGA
>CAYPOZ010000288.1:0-2605 GCA_964412415.1 uncultured Isosphaeraceae bacterium
TGGTAGTAGGCCTTCTGCTGCTGGCTGTACGCGGCGTTCGCGGCGGCGTACTTGGCCTGCTGCGATGCCTTCTGCTGCGCCATCCAGCCCTGCGCCCACGTCTGGTAGTCCTTGAGCGCGTTCTGCGTGGAGAGGTACTGGCTCATCTCGGCCACCTGCTGGAGGTAGCCGTTCTGGTCGTTCCATGCGGCCTGCGCCTGGCTCGTGGTCGCCGCGACCTGACGGCCAAGCGCGGCAAGATCCTGGGTCGGTGGCGCGAAGGATCCCTGAAGGCGCTGCTGCTCCATCGAGACCTGGTACGCCTTCTGGAATGTCTGCGACGGAGGTGGCGATGCCGGTGCCTTCAGTCCCGCCTTCCATGTGGCGTAGCCCTGATCGAGCGACTTCTCCTTCATGAAGGCGTTCATCGCCTCGATGCGCGTTCGTGCGCTCTGGTTCATGTTCCCGAGCGAGTCGATCATCGACTGCAGCGCATGAAGCTCGATGGTGAGGTTGACGAGTGCGCTCGCCAGCTGCGGGTTGATGCGCGGCGCGGCGGGCTGGGCGGACGCGCCGGAGGTGTCCTGCGGGGCGGTGGCGGACTGTGCGGCGGGAGCTGCCGCCGCGTCGTCCTGCGGCAGCGGACCGGAACTGGTGGCGGCGAAGAGGAGGACGGTCAAGCTCGCGCTGTACATGGGTGGCGAATGGTAGCGCGCCTAGCATCGCGACCCATGTATCCGAGCAGGCTGTCCCGGCGTCATGCGGTTCGCGCATTGCTGGGGGGTGCTGCGACGGTTCTGGCCGGGGGGTGCGTGGCTGGGAGCGGCTCGGGCGAGGGCGGCGCGACTGGCACGCCTGCAGGCGGCTTCGGCGACGTGGGTCCTGCGGAGCGGGATCCGGCACACCCCATCTCGCTCGCGCAGTGGTCGCTGCACCGCATGATCCGTCGGGGCGATCTCGATCCTCTCGACTTTCCTGCGTTCGCGCGCGACCGGTTCGGCATCAGCATCGTGGAGTACGTGAACTCGTTCTACGCCGACCGCACCGATGATGCGAGGTGGGTCGCGGAGCTCGCGCGCCGCTCGGGGGAGTGCGGCGTCACGAACCGGCTCGTCATGTGCGACGGTCTCGGCATGGTGGGGGACCCTGACGCGGGTGCGCGCGCTGCGACAGTGAGCGCGCACGGGCGGTGGATGGATATCGCGGCGGCGCTCGGATGCGCGGCGATTCGCGTGAACGCTCGGAGCGTGGGCGATGCCGATGAGCAGATCCGGCTCTGTGCCGATGGACTTCGCGCGCTGTGCGTGGCTGCGCGGCCGCGGCGACTGCGAGTGCTTGTGGAGAATCATGGCGGCCTGTCGTGCGACGGCGCGTGGGTGGCGCGGCTGATGCGCGCAGTCAACCTTCCCGAGTGCGGCACGCTGCCGGACTTCGGCAACTTCACGTGCGCGGACGGAACTGTGGCGGACCGCTATGCGGGCGTCGAGGCGATGATGCCCTGGGCGGGTGCGGTGAGCGCAAAGAGCGGATCCTTCGATGCGGCCGGCAACGAGACGGTCATCGACTACCCGCGCATGATGCGTGTTGTGCGCGCTGCCGGATACTCAGGCCCGATCGGCATCGAGTACGAGGGCAAGGCCCTTGGCGAGATCGAGGGCATCGAGGCGACGAAGGCGCTCCTGCTGCGGCTCGGCTGCACGCTCCCGGGCGGGTAACTTTCGCGGAATGCTCTCGCCGCAGACCCACGGAACCCACCACCCGCACGCACCCACCGGAGTGCAGCGCACTGCCGCGATCCTGGTGACTGGAGCCGGCGGCGAGATGGGGCATGGCCTGCTCACCACCCTGCGGGCGCACGCAGAGGCAGCCGGTGACGATGCTCCGGCGATCGTCGCGATGGACATCCGCGAGCTCGCTCCCGAGATCCGCGAGTGCTGCGACCACACGTACGTGGGCGACATCTGCGACCGCGCGATGCTCGAGCGGCTGCTGGCGATGTACGAGATCGGCGAGGTCTACCACCTTGCGGCGCTGCTCTCGACGCGCGGCGAGTTCGCGCCCGAGACTGCGCACCACGTGAACGTGGGCGGCACGCTCAACATGCTGCACCTGGCCGCCGAGCAGGCGCGCACGCACGGCCGCACCGTGAAGTTCTTCTTCCCGAGTTCGATCGCCGCGTACGGCATGGCGAGCGTCGCCGCGAAGCGTGCAGCAGGAACTGTAGGTGAGGATCAGCATCTCGACCCGCACACGATGTACGGCTGCAACAAGCTCGAGGGCGAGCACCTCGGCCGCTACTACGAGTTCCACTACCGCAAGCTCGCCAAGGACCGCATCGACAGGCCGATCGACTTCAGGTCGATCCGGTTCCCGGGCATCATCAGCGCGGAGACTGTGCCCTCGGGCGGTACCAGCGACTACGGCCCCGAGATGATCCATGCGGCGGCAGCGGGCAAGCCCTACCGGTGCTTTGTGCGGCCCGACTCGCGCATCCCGTTCATGACGATGCCCGAGGCGATCGATGCGGTCGTGAGGCTGATGGCGGCGCCAAAGGCATCGCTTTCGCGAAGCACCTACAACGTGGCGAGCTTCTCCCCGAGCGCAGCCGACTTTGCGGCGCTCGTGC
>CAYPOZ010000289.1:0-2581 GCA_964412415.1 uncultured Isosphaeraceae bacterium
GACACGCCGCGCGCGGCGCACCGCGCATGCGTCGGGAGGTCCTTGCTCGTCGCGGCGTCGACGCTTGGCGTGTCCACCCCGACCAGCCGCACACCCATGTCTGCCATGCGGTCGATGAGGTCGGGCTCGAGGCCCGCGAAGTCATCGGTCCATCGCTCCGGATCCTCGAACGTTCCCGTGCCGATGCGCACCCTTGGCGTCGTCGGTCCCTTCCACACGATGTCATCCCACCCGATGCGCCCGCCGCGCGCACGCAGGGGATCGCGCACATGCACGACATCGCAGATGCCCCAGTAGAGATCGAGCGGCTGCTGCTCGATGGACGCGCCGCCGATCGTGTAGTGCAGCGGCGCATCCGCATGGGTGCCGAGGTGCACCGTCGCACGGATCGTGCTCAGCGTGACTGACGCGCCGTCGCGCTGGTCGAGCAGCACCTCACGCGAGAGCGGCGTATCGCCCGGGAACACGGCGAGCCGGGTCGAGATCGGCATGGAGATGTCGATGACCTGACGAGGTGCCATCGGACGCTCACTGCATCGCGGACCTGCCGCCGTCGACGGGCAGGTTCACGCCATTGATGTACGACGCAGCCGGCGACGCCAAGAACGCCACCGCCGCCGCGATCTCCTCCGGACCGCCGAGGCGGCCCGCCGGGATCTGCGCGATCGCATCGCGCTCGATCGCGTCCACAGTCGTGCCCGCACGCGAGGCCTTGCCCTTGAAGAGCGCCTCGAGTCGCGCGGTGCGCGTGAATCCCGGAAGCACGGTGTTCACCGTGATGCCGAAGCGGCCGAGCTCCCCCGCGAGCGTGCGTGCCCAGTTCGCCACCGCAGCGCGGATCGTGTTCGAGACGCCAAGCCCGCGGATCGGCACCAGCACCGACGTGCTGGTGATGTTGATGATGCGACCGTAGCCCGCATCGCGCATGCCCGGCGCGCACGTCTGCACGAGGGCCTGGCCCGTCAGCAGGTGCATCTCGAAGGCCTTCGCGAACTCCTCTGGCGCGGCATCGATCGCGAACCCTGCGGCTGGCCCGCCCGTGTTGTGGATCACGATGTGCACGGGACCGTTGGCCTTCACGTGCGCGTCCGCCGCCTTCTGCACCGCACGCCAGTCGGAGAAGTCGACGTTGACGCTGCGGTGCTGCTGCGCGTTGCCTGCGGGACGCGCGAGCGCAGCCTGCACCACCGCGAGCCCCTCCGGATTGCGGCCCAGCAATGTCACGGAAGCCCCTGCCGCCGCCAGCGCCTCCGCGCACGCGCGTCCTATGCCTTGCGTGGACCCGCCCACCATCGCGTGGCGACCTGCAAGCGGCAGCGGGTGGGAGGAGTTGATGTCGCTCATGCCGCGGAGGGTAGCCGCGACGAACCGCTCAGCGGCTCAGGAGCGCGCGTGTCCCGTCAATGCCGAGCGCCGCCATCGCGCACGCACAGACCGAGTACACGATTGTGGCCCTGCTGTGCGCTGCCTCTGCGGCGGCACGGGCCGCCTCGTCGAATGCGCGGTCCGCGATCCATCCGTCCCACACAGCCCGGTACAGGTGCTCGCTCGAGAGGTCTGTCCACGCCTGCAGCGCAAACAGCGCAGCCGTCGCCATGAAGGCCCACCATGCGCGTCGTGCGGCGCGCCCGCCGAAGGTGGCACGGCTTCCGATCGCGAGCATCACCCCGAGCACGGAGATGACTGCCACGCTTCCCCATGACACCGCGCGGAACATCGGGCGCGCCACGTTGCCGCCCACATACCTCCACGCCGCACCCGATGGCATCTCAGCAAGTGCACTCGCGCGCGCGGCGCCCTCGGGCGTCGGCGAGGTGCCGGCGATCACCACACCAGTTGACTTCACGCTCGCGAAGGTCCAGCCTGCGGCGCCTGCCACGGTGGCCATCACGCCGAACCAGCCCGCGCACAGCGCCGCAAAGATGATCGCAAGGGTGGGTGAGCGCATGTGCCTTACATCGGATGGAGCGCGATCAGGGCTGCATCGCCTCGTGGAAGTTGCGCGACATGTCCTGCACCTGCTGCTGCATGGTGGACACCTGCGCCTGCATCTGCTGCTTCTGCTTGATCATCGCCTGGAGCACCTGCTGCGTCTCGGCGATCGACTGTGGAGGCCGCGTCACCGCCACGCCCATCGGGCTCTGCACGATGAAGTTTCCGGGCTGGCCACCGGGCGCACCTCCAGCCGCCTGCCCTGCGCCACCCATCGGCATCCCGCCTGCCATCATCGGCACGCCAAACGAGGTGTCGGGGTTCGCGACTCCGGGCACCTGCGACTCGCGCGACAGCGTGAGCTCCACGGTGCCCGAAGGCTGGCCGTCGGTGATGAATGCCGTCGTCCAGATCACCGTATCGTCGGACTCGAAGCGGAACAGCGTCAGCAGCGAGCGCGGCCGGCCATCGGGCGTCACGAGCGGGTTGACGGTGGTGAAGGCGAGCGTCTGCGAATCGGCCTGCCAGCGTCCCGTGGACATGAAGAGCGCACGGTCGCCGCTGGTGATCTCGCTGCGGGTGAACCCGCCGGGCGCAGCGAAGCCCATCACGTCCTGGATCTGGAGCGCGCTCCCGCCGCGCGTGATCA
>CAYPOZ010000290.1:0-243 GCA_964412415.1 uncultured Isosphaeraceae bacterium
CGGGCCGTGAACTCGCTTGGTGCGGCCACCCCCGCACGGCCGTCGAGCGCCTGGGGGGAAACAGGACCGGCCCTCTGGCAGCCGAAGCTGCCAGAGGGCCGAACTGTGGTCGCCGCCGGACGCGTGAATCCAGCAGACAGACGTATGGAATGACTCAGGGGGGCCGATTCGCATCAAGCGAGATCATCACGCGCGACGGCGGCGAGAACAGCCCAGTGCTGTCATGCCGAGAAGCACGATCGC
>CAYPOZ010000290.1:253-2581 GCA_964412415.1 uncultured Isosphaeraceae bacterium
GTTTGCGATTTGTTTTCCTGGAGATCGACCGCGACCAAGCCTTGGCGCGTGTGGCGGCGCGATCGGCGTCGCACTTTTACCCGACCAGTCTGGTGGACAGCCAGTTTGCCACCTTGGAATCACCCGTCGGTGAGGCTGGGGTGTTGCGGGTCGATGCGCGCCTGCCGCTGGCTCGACCCAATATTGAATCCCTGGCCGATCACGCCTGCGCCACTGAGAATGCTCCCATAGGTTCCATCCACGAGCAGGCTTGCCAAGGTGAAAGAGCTCCCCGCACTTCCGGGAGCGCCATTGCCGTAAATGCGCCACCCGTCGGTGCTGGAATCCACGCTGAAGGTCTGCCATGCGTTCATCACGGCGCCTGTCCCGAGCCAGCTGAGTGAATACGTCAGATTGTTGGTGCCAAGAACCAGCAGGTTCAATGCCACGGTCCTGGAAGTCGGATACGGATCCATGTACCAACGGAAGGTGCTGGTGAACGAACCATCCAGGGTGCCAATACCTGTTCCATTCCCGTAGTAACGAACGCTGGTCTTGCCGGAGTTGCTCGTAGTGCCATCCAAGACCATGACGCTCGCGCCACCACCGCTCACCGTGCCGCTTTCCGTGAAGTACAGCTGCTGTGCAATCAGCGCATCGTTCGCCGTGGAAGCGACTGGAGCTCCCGGGTAGGCGAAGTATGGCTGAAACGACGAATTCGTTCCGTTCAACACAGTGCCCAGCGCCGGGCCTGGAGTCGACATGCCCCACCGCGTGTCGTCTGAGTACCAGCCGGACGACGACCCGAGGGCGCTCACCCAAGATGCCGTTGCGGAACCCGCCACGGCCACGCCGGCCATTGCACTCAACAGGATGATGTTGCGCATGATTCGATCCCCGGGGCTAGGCCCCGCAACCGCCCACACTCCCGTGTAGGCACGTGACAGCCGAGCCCGTCGGCGAACGGCCCCAAACCCGGACGACCAGTCACGAGACTGGAAGTACCACTCTTTGATGTTCGTGCAGCCCAAGCTGCGACACGTTCACGCCGAACATCTTCTCCACCCACGAGAACGCAATCGATGCGAGCGACCCATCACCTTGCGAGCGCGTTGCTGTTCATTTCGACGAGCGTGGCCTGATCGCGGCACGATGACTCGCGCAAAGTCCATCGGTTCAGGAATGTCGGTCACTCCATCAGGGCATCGCGTGCGCATGGGACGCCAGACCTTGCCCGGAGCGCAGGAAGTCATCGCGTATGCGACTCTCGCACACGTACCGCGATTGAGGCACTGCAATGGGTCGCTTGAGCCGCGCATGCCTCAGTTGAGGCACCCGATTTCTTCGGATATCGCGCTCCACATCTACAACTTGCCCATGATTCTGTCACTCGTGCTGTCACCTTCCTAGCATCTATGCAGATGGGGGAAATGCCGCTGAACTCCCGGGATCCCGTCCTGCTCGACGCCTTGGGCGACGTCGACGCGATGTGCCTGTGGGAAGTGATCCGCACCCAGCGCTCGCCGGCCCCGCTTTCGGAACTCTGCGCGCTGACGAATGCCCCGGCCGGCGTCGTGCAGACGCGGCTCGACATGCTGGCGGATGCCGCACTCGTCCGGACGGTGCGGGCGCGCAAGCCGCGCAACGCCGTCGGCTACGTCGTCACGCGCCAGCGGCTCGTGGTGGCGTTCGACCAATCCGACCCCGGGGCGGTTGCGCGGATCCGAGAGATCAGCAAGACCTGGGAACGGCACGTCGACGACTTGATCATGAACCACGGCGACACCGATAGCGACCCGCGCGCCACGTACCGGTCGAGGTACGTCGGGCTCGACCAGCTTGACCAGTCGGAGTTCGCGGAGCTGCGCCGGCGGATCGACAGCGTCTGCGAGTTCTGGAACATGCTGGCCAGCAAGAACGGCCATGAGCACCAGTCCGCACGAAAATGCCGCGTGGCCAACCACGCGATCTGCATCCGCGTGGAGCCGCTGGTCCCCGGGAAGCTTCCCATCCCCGAGGTCTGGTTCCGGCCGCCGGAGGCCGCGGACCGGGTCGCCGCAGACCTCGGCTCGGGCCGGGCGCGACGGCCGCTCACGACCCGCGAGGCGGAAGTCGCCCGTGCCCTGGCCACCGGCCTGCAGCGAAAGCAGCTTGCGACGCACCTGGGCGTGTCCATCCACACGCTGACCACCATGTGCAAGCGCATCTACGCCAAGCTCGGCGTCCACAGCCAGGCGGAACTGGCGGCGGTGATGCGGGCCGCCCCCGGGCTGGCGCGTACCGCTGAATAGTGGATCACACCCGCCGGAGGTCATCGCCGTCACCGTCATGGACGAGGACGCCGCGCGG
>CAYPOZ010000291.1:0-2576 GCA_964412415.1 uncultured Isosphaeraceae bacterium
TCTCGCCCATGCCCATCTTCCTCAGCTGCGCCACGCTGACGCGGTCCATCGGCGCGCCGCTGGCGCCACCGCCCTCATCGCAGCCCTGGCCCGCCGAGAAGAAGCCGAAGCTGATGAAGCTGAAGTCGGTGGTGTTGACGAAGCCGTTGCCATCGAAGTTGCTGCGCCCGGACGCGGATGCGGCGCCGAAATCAGCCACCATCACGCCGAAGTCGAGAATGTCGATCACGTTGTCGTCATTGCTGTCGCCCTGGCGCAGCTGAAGCGATGCCGTGTAGACGCGATCTGTCACCTGCGATGCCGCCGCCGACGACAGCGAGTGCAACGCGTCCTTCGCGCTCACGCACGGTGCTGCGAGGGTCACTGCGATCTCGATGTCCACGGTCGCGGGCGCCGATGCGCCGCCGAGCGTCATCGACACGATCTGCTCCACGCTGCCTACGCGCACGCGTACCTGGCGCTCGCTCGGCAGCGCAATGCCGCCCTCGAGCCACGCCGTCAGCCTCACCACCTGCGCATCGCGCACCGTGAAGGAACGGGTGGCAGTGACCGGCGGAAGCGTGGGCGAGACTGCAGCGCTCCAGATCACGGTGGTGGTCCCCACAGGGAACACCCCATCCGTCGGCCATGCCGAAGACGCGCTGCTGTCAGGAAGGGTGACTGCAACCGTGGCCACCGTGGGTTCGCATCCGCCATCGAGGTACACATCCGGCTGCGAGAAGGCGCTGCCTGCAATGCCGGCATCCGCGGGACGGTCCCACCCGTCTGGCACTCCAGCGAGCGCGGGCGTTCCAGCGAAGGCATTGACCGGTCCCAGGTCGAACTCCGTCGGGTAGATGGGGTCGCCACCGAGCGTGCTCAGGCGAGTCTGCACATCGCCGTCATCGAGGAATGACACAAGTCCCGCGTCGCCGCAGATGGCGGTGACACCCGAGGCAAGCGCGAAGGTGAGCGTGCAGATGCGTCCGGCCTCAGTGCTGCCATCCTCGGTGCCGTCCACGCCGACGCCGTAGAGGAGTGTGCCAGCTGCTGCATCATGGGAAAGGCTGATCTCGTCATCGAAGACGTCGCCCGCGCCCGAGCCGGGAGCGGCGCCGACGAACTGCAGCTTGGTGCGGTCGTAGCGCACCGCCACCTGGGCGCCCACCGTGGGCTGGCTCGGGATGCGCGCGCTCACGTCGATGTGCACCACGACCGGCGCGCCGCCAGCGAACGTGCCGCTGCCCGCAGCCACCATGCGCAGCGCCGGCGTCGGATCGATGCAGTCGCTCACACCGTCGCCGTCATCATCGGTCTCGACTTGACCGCAGCCGCAGTCGCCGGGCTCGGTCTTGTTCGCGTCACTCGGGCAGCCGTCGCCCGCCGCCGCTACGTAGCCCTCAGGCGCCGTGAGCGTGCACAGGTCGACGTAGGCGTCAGCATCGCCCGCGCCGTCGCCGTCAGTGTCGGCGAAGTAGCGCACGGGCGCGTGGATCAGCGGGTTCGCGTCGTCGCAGTCCTCGTCGCCGCCGGTGTAGCCATCGGGCGCGTCGCTCGCGCACAGCGCGGCGGTCGTCGCGCCGCCGTAGCCGTCGTCATCGCCGTCGATGTGGTACGCGACTGGTGCCTGCAGCGCGGTCACGGTCGGGCATCCATCGGCGCTATTGGCGACGTAGCCGCTCACGAGGTCGCACGCCGGCACGTAGATCGCCCCGTCGCCGGCACCATCGCCGTCCTGGTCGAGGTACCACAGCACCTGGCCCGTCGCCGAGGGGTCCGCATCGTCTGCGAGGCCGTCGCAGTCCTCGTCGGTATCGTACGTATCACAGACCTCCTGAGCGGAGGGGTTGATCGCGGGGTTCGCGTCGTTGCAGTCGGTCGACGTCGCCGTGTGGCCCGCTGGCGCCGACACCAGGCAGAACTCGGCGACCGTCGCGCCGCCGAAGCCGTCACCGTCGACATCCACGTAGTAGCCCATCGGGTCGCGCAGCGCACCCACCGTGGGGCAGCGGTCGAGCGAGTTCGTCACGTAGCCCGCAGGCTGCGCGCACGCCACCAGCGCCGTCGCTGTCGGTGTCCGCCCAGAACGTCGTGCCGTCGGGCGTGCCCAGGTCGGTGTCGTTGGGGTCGCCATCGCAGTCGTTGTCGATGCCCACGGTCGAGCACAGCTCCACCGCGCCGGGATAGCGCGTGGGATCCGAAGGCCCGCAGTCGCCGTCGACCGCCACGTGACCTGCGCTCGGGGCGTCGCACGCGCTCGTCGCCGGGCCGGCACCGAAGCCATCGCCGTCGCTGTCGACATACCACGGCGTCTTGCCTGTCGCCGAGGGATCCGCATCGTCAGCGAGGCCGTCGCAGTCCTCGTCGAGGTTCAGCGCGTCGCATACCTCATGGCCGAGCGGGTTGATCCAGGGACGCGAATCGTCGCAGTCGGTGTTGATCTTCGGGACATGGCCCGCAGGCTGCGCGCATGCAAGCAAGGAGACGTTCGGGTCGCCGTATCCGTCGCCGTCGGCGTCGCGGTACCAAAGGATCGGCGCGAGCGCAAAGGGATTCAGCGGGCATCCGTCGCCGGCGACGGCCACGTATCCCGGAGG
>CAYPOZ010000292.1:0-1757 GCA_964412415.1 uncultured Isosphaeraceae bacterium
GAGGGCGGGCAGCTCACCGAGCGGATCCGCCGACGGCCGTACGCGGTGCTCCTCCTCGACGAGGTCGAGAAGGCCCACCAGGACGTCTTCAACATGCTCCTCCAGATCATGGAGGAGGGACGCCTCACCGACAGCTTCGGCCGTCACGTCGACTTCAAGAACGTCATCCTGATCATGACGAGCAACCTCGGCGCCGACATCATCAAGGGCGGCGCAGCGTTCGGCTTCACCCGCCGGGCGGAGGTGCAGGACTACGACAAGATGCGCAAGGCGCTGATGTCGGAGACGGAGAAGTTCTTCCGCCCCGAGTTCATCAACCGCCTCGACGACATCATCGTCTTCCGCCCGCTCGTGAAGGACGACCTGAACCAGATCATCGAGATCGAGCTGGGCAAGGTGCGGCAGCGCCTCACTGAGCGCCAGATGCACCTCGAGCTCGACCAGGCCGCGAAGGACTTCCTCATCGACAAGGGCTACAACCCCGACTTCGGCGCGCGTCCGCTGCGCCGCGCGCTGGGGCAGTTCGTCGAGGATCCGCTGGCGGAGAACCTGCTCAGCGGCGAGTTCAGGCCGGGCGCGCAAATCATGGCGACGCGCGAGGAAGGGAAGGATCACCTGTCATTCTCCGTGACCCATCCCGAGCCTGCGTCGCCGGCGAACTCGGAGCCGGCAGCGAGTTCCTGAACCTGGTCCATGCAATGTCGTGCGCGACCCCGCGAGTGGCTTGACTGCTCGCGGGGTCGCTCTACAATTGCTCCTGCATACCGATCTCCGGCTGTCCTCTGAAAGCCGGATCGCAACCGAGCCACGAACAGTGTGCCGCGGTGCGGAGGACACCCCGAAAGGGGCATGTGGCGCGATGCGCAAAACCGCCGAGTTTCCGGCGACGTTTCGCACATCTCGCACAAGCCCGCGGGCCCCAGGACGCTGTGCGTTCCGACGGTCCCGCGCACCCTGACTGCGGCGACGTTCGCCGCACGCCTTGACGGGGCCTCGGTCGGCATGCGTGGAGCCTTGTCATGGCCGCGCACGACACCCCCGTCTCGAGATTCCGGAACCGGCGTACCCAAGATCACCTGCCCACGCCACCGCCGGGAATCCTCCGCCAGCTCGGCATCATCGGGTTCGATGCGGTGGAGCCTGTGGTGCTCGCCGCGCTGGCGCTCGAGACGCCGCTGCTGCTGATCGGGGCGCACGGCACCGCCAAGAGCATGCTGCTGTCGCGCCTCGCGCAGGCGCTGGGGCTCCAGTGGCGCCACTACAACGCCAGCCTCGTCAACTACGACGACCTCATCGGGTACCCGCTACCTGGTGACGACGGCACGCTGCGCTTCGTGCAGACCCCAGCGTCGGTGTGGGATGCGGAGGCGGTGTTCGTGGACGAGCTCTCGCGGGCCCGGCCGGACATGCTCAACCGGCTCTTCCCGATCATCCACGAGCGCGTGGTGCAGGGCATGCCGCTGCCGAAGCTGCGCTACCGGTGGGCGGCCATGAACCCGCCCGCACGCGAGGACGCATCCGGCAGCGAGGCGTCGTACCTCGGGAGCGAGCCGCTCGACCCCGCGCTCGCGGACCGCTTCGGCTTCGTGCTCGAGGTGCCCGCGTGGGACAGCATGAGCGACATCGAGCAGCAGTCGATCATCACGAGCTCCGATGCTCAGCCAGCCGCCGAGGCATGCCGTTCGGTGGCCGACGCCATCTCCGCAACCCGCCAGGAGACGGAGTTCACGCTCGACTACGCAGGTGCAGCAATCGCA
>CAYPOZ010000292.1:1767-2569 GCA_964412415.1 uncultured Isosphaeraceae bacterium
CGGCATGTCATGATGCACGCCCCAGAGCTTGGGGTGGCTCTCTCGGGCCGACGCGCTGCGATGCTCTACCGGAACATCGCGGCCGTGCATGCGGCGCGCATGGCGCGCACGCCATCGGCCGACATCGTCGACTCAAGCTGGCTCGCCGTGAGCGCGAGCGTGCCCCAGCGTGCGCAGGGCATCGCGTTCGACTCCACGCGGCTGATGATGGTGCACACCGCCGCCTGGAAGACCGTTCGCCTCGATGCGGGCGACCCGCGGCGTGCACTCGCGTACGAGAAGGACACCGTGCGGCGCGCAGTGCGGGCTGCCGCGATGCCGCAGCTCTCCATCCAGGAGCGATCCGCCTACGTTGCCGATGCGCTCGCCCACCTCTCGCCGGGAGGGCGGCAGGCGCTCGGGCACTGGATCGTGGAGCGCGGTCACGCTGCGGGCCTGATCGCCCCCGTTGCCGAGCAGTGCGCGGCGCTCTACATCCATGTGGCGGGCGGGCACGATCTCAAGCAGCAGATCGCCGCCACCGGACCCGCACACGATGCGTGGCGCGAGGTCACGGCCTCTCTTGCCAGCCTCGGCAGCGATCCGGACGCTGCGATCCTGAGCAACGTGCTGCCGAGCCTCTTCGTGGCGCACGACATCGCGAAGGTGGGCGACACCGCGCGCGTGATCGAGTCGTGGCGCGCCGTGCGGGCGCTGCTGGCATCCTCCTACCTCGCGGATGCGGCAGCCGCAGGTCGCCGCGCGCGTGCGCGCCGGCGCGCGAAGGCCATGCCATGAGCAGCGCATCCGCCACATGCAGGGG
>CAYPOZ010000293.1:0-1207 GCA_964412415.1 uncultured Isosphaeraceae bacterium
TGTCCTGCATCGGGTGCAGGATGCGCGGATTGAAGCCGATCGCAAACTCGCCGATGTGGCGCGCGCCAGGGTCGGTGTCGAAGATCGCGTTGAGCGCGGCGCTGTCGCCGTCGCAGGTGGCCTCCACGATGCGGCCCTTGCGGAACGTGAGGCGAACGTTCGAGAACGACACGCCGTTGTAGATCGTGGGCGCGTTGTAGTGCACGGTGCCCTCGACGGAGTCGCGCACGGGCGCAGTGAAGCACTCGCCATCGGGGATGTTGCGGTCGCCGGTGCATGGCACGACGCCGATGCCCTTGATGCTGAAGGTGAGGTCGGTGTCGCCTGGACCGGTGATGTGCACCCTGTCGGTACGGCGCATGCGCTCGGCGAGCGGCTCCACGGCGCGTGCCATCGCGGCGTAGTCGACGCAGCAGACGTCGAAGTAGAAGTCCTCGAAGTCGCGCGTGGAGCGGCGCGCGAGCTGCGCCATGCTGGGCGTGGGCCAGCGGAGCACGACCCACTTGGTGTGGTTGACGCGGCGCTCGAAGTGCACGGGCTTCTGGTAGGTGCGCGCGACGAGCCGCATCTGCTCGTCGGGGACGCCCGACATCTCATTTGCGTTGGCGGCGCCCCGGATGCCCACGTACGCCTGCATGCGCGTCATCCGGTGCAGGTCGCAGTCGGCCCACACGGCGAGCCCGTCGGGCGCGGATGACTCGTTGAGCGCGCGCATGACGCGCATCGAGCGGATCGCCACATGCGGGTGCGCACCGGCGCGGCGAGCCTCCTCCACGCATGCGATCACGATGTCGTCAGGGGCGTCGAAGGCCTCGATGAGCACGTGCTCCCCGGGCTTGAGAGATGTCGAGTGGCTGACGATGACCTTGGCGAGCCGGGCGATGCGCGGATCAGGCATGCGCCGATGGTAGGAGCGCAGCGAGCCGCGCCGCGGAGAGCTCGTCGAGCGAGTCGACGACAAGGTCGGCAGATGCGAGCTCTGCGTGGGTGTGGCCCTCGGAGCAGAGCGCCACGCACACCATGCCAGCACGGTGCGCGGCCTCGATGCCAGGCACAGCATCCTCGATCACGATGCAGCGGGAGGGCTGTATGCGCAGGCGCTCCGCGGCGAGAAGGAACACATCGGGGTCGGGCTTCCCGCGCGTGACGCATGCGCCCGTGACGACCGTCTCGAAGAGCTCGGGACATCCGAGCCCGCGCAGGTGCG
>CAYPOZ010000293.1:1217-2549 GCA_964412415.1 uncultured Isosphaeraceae bacterium
GTGCGCATCGACATTCGTGGGCGGCGCGCTCGAGCCGATTGCGAGGCGCCAGCCCGAATCACGGAGCGCGCGCAGCAGTGCGTGCGATCCGGGCATGGCTGGAAAGTTCGCCGCGAGCATCGCGCGGAACTCCTCCTCCTTGCGTTCGGCGAGCTCGTGGATGCGTTCGGCCGGTGGTGCCGCGCGACCGGCACGGTCGTGGAGCGCAGCAATGATCGGCTCGTTGCGGCGGCCAAAGTGCTCGAGGAAGAACTCGCGCGACATCGGCACCGAGAGCGAGTGCGCGAGGTTCCCCCACGCACGCTCATGCAGTGCGCATGTGTCGACGAGCGTGCCGTCGAGGTCGAAGATGGCGCCGAGCGCACTCACCTGCTCGCCTCGGCGAGCTCGCGCCGCATGAGCGCGAGCGCATCGCGGATGATCGCCGCGGCACGCTGGATGTCGCGTCGCGGAGCGTCGAGGTGCGTCACCGCACGCACGCGGCGCGTGCCCATCGCGATAAGCAGCACGCCGTGGCGCGAAAGCGCGTCGCAGAAGGGGCGGGCCTCGGGCATGCCCGTACGCAGCGTGAAGAAGACCATGTTGGTGGCCATGGGTACCGGCCGCGCATCGACATCGATCCCCTCGGCGCCCTGCAGAAGGTCGGCGAGCAGGCTCGCGCTGGCGTGGTCGTCCGCGAGCCGCTCGACGTGATGGTCGAGCGCGTGGATCGCAGCCGCCGCGAGGAAGCCGGACTGGCGCATCCCACCGCCGAGCATCTTCCTGAAGCGACGTGCGCGTGCGATGAGCGGGGCAGGACCCGCGAGCGCACTTCCGACTGGCGCGCCGAGGCCCTTCGAGAAGCAGACGCTGATGGTGTCCGCGTGCGTGGCCACCTCGCGCGGCGCGTATCCCGCGGCCACGCATGCGTTCCAGAGGCGCGCGCCATCGATGTGCACGGAGAGGTGTCGCTCGCGGGCGGCCTCTGCGACCTCGGCGAGCTGCGCGAGCGGCCACACTGTGCCGCCGCCGCGGTTGTGGGTGTTCTCCATCACCACCAGGCGCGGCGCGGGTGCGTGGATGTCGGCGTGCCGGATCGCGCCTCGAAGCGTGCCCGCATCGAAGAGCCCGCCCGGCCCATCGAGCGGATTGATCGCGCATCCGGAGATGGCCGCGGGTGCAGCCGTCTCGTAGTGCACGATGTGGCTGTCGCGGTGCGCGTAGATCTCGTCGCCATGCTGGCAGTGGCACCGGATCGCGAGCTGGTTCGCCATCGTGCCGCTGGGCGTGAAGAGCGCAGCCTCGGTGCCGAGCAGCTCCGCAACCCTCGACTCGAGCGCCTGCACCGTCGGC
>CAYPOZ010000294.1:0-2526 GCA_964412415.1 uncultured Isosphaeraceae bacterium
CGGCGATGGGTGTGGCGTCGTAGCAATCGTCGTTCTCGGGTGCCTCGCCACCGCAGTCGGTGAACGCCCGGTCTACGCAGAGCTGGTCCCACGACTTGTTGCAGCAGAGCGGGTCGAGCGCGCAGACCGCCGCGCAGCAGGTGGCGTCGGCGCATCCGGGCGTGTCATGGGGTGTGAGGCACGATGGGCCGCTCCCGCACGCGTCCTCGCAGCTGTCCTGCACGGTCGCCGACAGCACATAGCGGAACCCGAGCATGCCGCAGTCGCCGCCCGGTGATGCGGGGATCGGGAAGTCGCCGCGCGCGACGACGAGGTACCACGCTCCTGGCGGCACGCAGAGGCTGGCGCTCCCCGACAGGCATCCGCTGACCGAGGCATGGAATGTGGCCTCCGCGAGCGGCGTGCAGGGTGTCGGCAACGCGGCGACGAATGTCGCGCCAGAGGAGCTCACGTTCACGATGAGGCGCGCAAGGCCATCGCCATCGGAATCGGCCACCTCGATGCGGAATGCATCGGTGTCGATGCCCGACTCGAGAGGCGCGATGCGCCCGCAGATGGGCTGGCCGGGCGAAAGCGGCACGATCCCAGAGCCAGCCTGCCCGTTGATGCAGGGTGCGTTTGAGGAGAGGCCGCAGAACTCGGTCTCCTCGTCCGCCCCGGGAGGGCACGACGGCACGCAGCCGCTCGCGCAGGCCACCGCCGCCACGCTCACGCAGAAGCTGTCCCACGACTGTGAGCAGCACGAGGGGTCCACCGCGCACACCGCGTTGCAGCATGTCGCGTCGCTGCATGCGGGTGTGGGGTGCGGTTGGCTGCAGGATCCCGCGCCGGGATCCCCGCACGTGCCGTTCCCGCCTCCGCACAGTGTGGTGGCGCCAAGCACGCGTCATTGCAGGCAGGCGTGCCGTGCGGCGAGAAGCAGCTCCCTGAGCTGCCCGATCCGCAGAGCTGGCAGAGCAGGTTGGCGGCATCGACGCACACGGCATCCCACGCAGCCGTGCAGCAGTTGGGCTCGATGCTGCAGACGGTCGCGCAGCAGACGGGGTCAGAGCAGCCTGGCGTTGGATGCGCGCTCAGGCACGACCCGATCGCGCCAGGCGGGCACTGCGCATGTGCGGGCTGCGGTGCGGCGAGCAGCGACCCCACGAGCGCGCCGATCAGCGGGAACCAGGTCGCGGGTCGCATTGAGGCAGTATCCCGTATCGGGAGCCACTCTCCAAGTGGGATGTGAAAAACCAATGTGGATGTAAAAAGCCCCCCGGCATGCGCCGGGGGGCTTGGGGTGTCGCGATAGCCGCCCGTCGGCGGGCGAGGTCACCGGATCAGCCGGTCCATGCTGCGAGCAGCACGGTGAGGTCGAGGCCATTCACCTGGCCGTCACCGTTGAGGTCGGCCGGGCAGTTGCCCGAGCACGGACCCCACGCAGAGAGGATCACGGTGAGGTCGAAGCCGTCAACGTCTCCGTCGCCGTCGAAGTCGCCCTGCGTCCCGCCCGAGCAGGTGCCGGTGGCGCTCTGCAGGTTCAGGCCGAGCGTGCCCGTACCGAGCGTCGTGGTGGCGGAGTATCCGCCGACCGCGAGGATGTACTCGGTGCCGCACTGGGCGTCGAAGAAGAGCTGCGACGAGAAGCCCGTGCAACCTGTGCCGTCATCGTTGCACGCGATCACGCTGGTGATGTCGCAGCTTGTCATCACGGACAGGCGGGTGTCGTGGGTCGCCTGGTTGCAGGTGGTCAGCTCGTAGGTGCCGCTCTGCGCGGGGCTGAAGCTGTAGAACACGACGTTGAAGTTCGTGTCCGTGCCGAAGGGGCCCATGTCGCAGAGGCCAGCGAAGTCGAGGTCGACCGTCGCGCCTGCGCGGTTGAAGGGCACGCTGCCGCCCGCCGCCGGGAACTCGATGGCCTCGGCGCAGCTCAGGCCCGCGCCACCACCGCCGCCACCGCCACCGCCGCCGGTGTTCTCGATGACGAGGTTGCCGGTGGCAACGCCCGCCGCGCTCCAGGTGCCCACACGGATGGTGTAGGTCGTGCCCTGGGTCGCCGAGAGGGTCACCTCGCTCTGCAGGCCGCAGAAGTCATCGCTGCAGGCGGTGGCCGTCTGGCCGCAGCCCGTCGACACCTCAAGGCGCGTGTCGCCCGTCGAGCCGCAGAGCGACACGCGGTACGACGCCGACGCGGGTGCCGTGAAGGTGAACCAGATGTCGTTGCGGAAGGAGATGTTGTCGCAGAGCGATGGCGTGGGGCCGTCGTCCGTTGCGCTAGCGGTCGTGTAGGCCGTCGAGCCCACCTGCACGGGCGTCGCGTTCGCACAGGCGTCATTTCCGGGGCCGGGGGGCGCCTCGCTGATCGTGAGGTCGGTTGCGCCGGTATCGCCCTCCCATCCGCCGATGCGGATCACGACGCTCTGGTTCGCGGTCATCGCCACGTTCACGCTCGAGGACAGCGCGGGGCATCCCACACCGTCGTCATTGCACGCGAGCAGCACGCCACCGAGCTCCGGGCAGATGTCCCAGACCTCGATGCCGGTG
>CAYPOZ010000295.1:0-2514 GCA_964412415.1 uncultured Isosphaeraceae bacterium
GACAACCTCTACGGCCAGTGCACTCCGCCTGCGGACCTTGGCCCAGTGGCGGAGATCCGTGCCGGCAGGTCACACTGCGTGGCCTTGCTCCGCGATGGTTCGGTGCGCGTGTGGGGCGGGTTCTCGGAGAACGGCGAGAACGCACTGCTCGCTGCGGTGCCGGTCGACTTTGCTGTCGATGTCGCGGCTGGCTTCCGATGCAACGTGGCAATAGATGCGGACGGAGTGGTGCACGTCTGGGGATCTGCTGCACAGTCTGAGGATGCGAAGCTGAACCAGCCCACAAACCTCGGCACGGCGGACCGCGTGTGGGGTGCTGGGCGCTTCCTCCTCGCGCGCATGGGTCCGCCGCTCATCGATTCCGACAACGACGGCGACCCGTCGACCACCGACTGCGACGACAGCAACCCGGCCGTCAACCGCCAGGCCGCCGAGGTCTGCGACGGCATCGACAACAACTGCATCGATGGAATCGACGAGGGCTACTCCGATATCGATGACGACGGCATCGCCGACTGCGTCGACCCTGACGACGACGGCGACGGCTACAACGACGACGTCGATGGCTGCCCGGCCAACGGCGACCTCAACGCCCCGATCCTCTTCTACCTCGACAACGACGGCGACGGCTACGGCGACCCCGACCAGTACACCGCTCCGCTGTGTGCTGCACCCACCGGCTACGTCGCCAACTCCTCCGACCTCTGCCCATCGAACATCGCGCTGCAGTCGCCCATCGGCTACTTCGTCGACGGCGACAGCGACGGCTATGGCGCCGGCAGCGCGGTCAGCTTCTGCGAGACCTCGGCGCCCTCGGGCCACTCGCCCTTCAGCACCGACTGCGACGACACCAACGGCGCCATCCACACGAACATCATCTACTTCGCCGACCAGGACAGCGACAGCTACGGCGATCCGCTCACCACCATCAGCGTCTGCCTGACTGCGCCGCCCTCGGGCTATGTGGCCAACGCGCTCGACAACTGCGCGACAGACCCCAGCAAGACCGAGCCCGGCGACTGCGGCTGCGGCATCCCCGACACCGACGACGACGGCGACGGCGTGAGCGACTGCATCGACTCCACGCCGCCGATGCTGCTCGTGGCCGGCAAGGGCGTCTTCACTGGTGTGCCCACCGAGCCAGTCATCATCGATGTGCAGGTCGGCCGCCAGCAGGTCGCGTCCTTCGGCGCGAACGTCAAGCTTCGCTACGACGCCACGCGTCTGCAGTTCGTGTCGGCCGTGCCCGGCCAGCAGGGCGATGCCGACGGCATCTTCACGATGTTCGTGTCGCAGCCGCAGGCCAATGCCGCCGCAGGCACGCTGCAGGTGTTTGTCAGCAACGCAGGCGATGCGGATACCGGCATCTTCTCGAGCTCCGAGCCCGCCACCGTCGCGCGCCTGACCTTCCTCCCGGTGAGCGACCTCGTGGAGATCTGCGCCGAGAGCGGCGTGGTCGAGTTCGACTCGTCCGCAAGCCCCGCCACCGACCTCGAGGTGCTCGCAGGCATCGGCGGAAGCGGCACCGTCACGCCCACCACCGTCGACCTCGGCCCGATCACCGTGTACACCGGCGATGCGCTCGTCGGCGTGCCTGAGGGCAACTCCACCGATGGCAGCTCCGGCTGGCCGCGCGCGGCAGACGCTGGCGTGAACGGCTCGGTCTTCGCCGATCCCGACGTCATCGCCTTCAGCCCATGCGGCACAGATCCTGCCGTCACGCTGCTCGTCACCTATCCGGCTGGCCACACTCCGGCCACCAGCACCACCTGGCCCGCAGGCAGCATCTTCCCGGTGGGCACCACAACGGTGCAGTGGACCACCCAGTTTGACCCGAGCGACCCGACGACCATCGTCACAGAGCCCCGCAGCTTCACCGTGCTCGACCACGCGCTCATGCAGGTGAATGTGGCCGTGATGGGCGCGGGCATCCAGGCGCACTCGCGGCCCATCGAGTTCAAGGTCGGCAGCGGCGTGTGGCTACCGGCCACCGTCAGCCTCGCCGCATCCAACGGCACCAACGGCGACACCGCCGCACGCGGCAGCGTCACGGTGCAGGTGCCTGTGGGCACGAGCGCCAACGCATGCGTGCTCGTGCGCGATCCCGTCCGCACGCTGGTCGCGCAGGATTCCGCCGAGGCCGGCAGCCCCGCCACCGAGTGGGCAGTCTCGGTGCAGCTGATCTCCGGCGACAGCAACCAGGACAACGTCGTCGACATCCTCGGCTACGCGCTCTGAACGCTCGACTTCGGCCCGCAGCCCGCCAATTCGCGCAGCAACTTCAACGCCGACAGCCTCGTCAACAACACCGACTTCGCCGTGCTCTCCGGCTACTTCCTCCAGTCCGGTGCCGAAGGCTGCACCGGCGCCGGCGGCGGACTCGCAAGCACAGCGGCGCGCGACCGCATCAGCGTGGCTGAGCTGCGCAAGATGGGCAACGGCGACATGGTGCCGCTTGACCTCAACGGCGACGGCTGGCTCGACATGGATGACATCACGCTCTTCATGCAGGGC
>CAYPOZ010000296.1:0-298 GCA_964412415.1 uncultured Isosphaeraceae bacterium
TTTCCGCGTTGGGGTCCCGGGGAGCCGAACAACGCAGGCGATGAGGACTATCTGCACTTCATCAGCTGGAACTGCGGCAATCCAATTCCCTCGCGGCACCTGAACGACTTCCCCGAGAACGGATTCGAGCCCGACCCATGTGCGCCAGTTCCTGTCGGCTACATCATCGAGTGGTCCGCCGACTGCAACGGCGATGGGATCGTCGACTACGGGCAGATCCTCGGGGGCCAGCTGCTCGACGAGAACGGCAACGGCGTGCCTGACATCTGCGAAGTGGATCCCTGCCCCGCGGACACCA
>CAYPOZ010000296.1:308-2509 GCA_964412415.1 uncultured Isosphaeraceae bacterium
CCTGCGGCCTTTCCGGGATTCGCTCCGTCCGGTTCGGATAAGACCTAGGCTGCGAGGATGACCTTGGTCATCCGACCGATCGAGCCGCATGACCTCGCCGAAGTCCGCGTCGAGCTTGAGACGCACTGGAACTCGCATCGAATCTGGTCGCTCGGCCGCTGCTATCACGCGGATGCGCTTCCCGGACTTGTGGCTGAAGCCGATGGCAGTTTCGCCGGGCTGGTGACGCTCAACATCGATCCTGGGGCGTGGCAGTGCGAGGTGATCACGCTCAGCAGCCGCCGCAAGGCGCCCGGCACAGGTGCTGCACTACTTGCCGCCGCCGAACGCTACGCACATGCACAGGGCTGCCGGCGCATCTTCCTGACCACGACCAATGACAACACGATTGCCCTGCGCTTCTATCAGCGCCACGGCTGGAGGCTGGCAATGCTGCATGCGGGCATCGTCGATCGCCTGAGGACGCGGTTGCCGGAACTACCGCTCACAGGATTCGACGGCATCCCAATCCGCGATGAGTTGGAGCTCGAGCGCTGGCTGGCGGATGGCGCAGAGTGAGACGCGGGGACTGAAGCAGCGCAGCCCCGACTTCAACCTCGGCTTCCGCATCGCCCGCAATCCCTGATACCTAAGAGAAAGGCCACGTCCTGCGGCCTTTCCCTTTCCGTGACCGCTCAGGTGCACGCAGACACCAGAACGATCAGAATGATCACAGCGATGAAGACGCCGAAGAGGGATTCGCTTCCTCCTCCGCCGCCGGCGCCTCCACCGCGACTGACGCAACGCCTGCACATGGTCAGCGTCCTCCTGCGGCCATCGAGGCCGCCAGGGCGAACGCCCTGCGCTTGAGCTCGGCGCCTGGACCGAGCAGCGCGCTCTGAAACCGCCGCTCGTCTCCTGCACGGCCATTGCCGCCGCGAGTCGGACGCTCCCAGTCCACGTACTGGCTCACCGCGTTGAATGCGGCCCATGCGGAGTGCTCGATGCCGCGCAGCCGCTGCAGCTCGTGGTCGAAGTTGGCGGCGATTCGCATTCGCGCCGCCGTGGGCTCCCCGTCGGGGTGGTCATCCGACTTTGGGCTTGCGCCCAGCACGCCGTCGAGGAATCCGGTGAAGTCCCTCGCCGTGAACTTGCGCCGTGCCAGCGCGTTGATCTGCACCTCCAGCCGCCGGTGGCGCTCGATGGACGCCCCGAGCACCGCCTGCGCATCCGCAAGCCGCTCGTGCACGGACTGCGTGTGCTTGACGGTGACCCGGTCGGGGCCCGCCTGCCTAAGCGCATGCGTGATCGCGTTCGAGCACACGACGCGCACGCTCGTGTTCACGGCCCGAAAGGCCACGGATCCGTCATGGCTGTTGCAGACCAGGATGAACGGGTGCACGATGTCGTCGGTGCCGGCGATGCGCAGCTCCACAGGCAGCCGCACAAGGGCCCACACCAGCGCTCCCGATCTCGTGCAGCCGGCGTACTCGTGCCGGACCGACCCGGCGCCCACGAGCTCGTCCAGCCACCGAAAGGCCTGGGCGTTCTGCACCGGCGTCCACCGCCGGCCGACCACGCCGACGACCTCCTCGCTGTCGCAGCGCACGATCGCCTTGTGCGAGCTCACGGCGCGCATTCCGTCGCCCACGTTCGCCCAGAGCGCCTGCTCCCGCACCTGCCAGTCGAGCTCTGCCATGTGCAGCGCTGCGCCGCTTGATTCCGCCCCTTGCGTGGAGCGGCCGATTCGATGCCATACGGGGACAGTCCCCGCCACATGCCGATTGCGCATGTTGATGTTTCCTTTCCTGCTGAAGTTGGATGAGTGCCGCCTCCACGGCATGCCGCAGCCGCCCTGCCCTGTTCGAGCAGCAAGCGTGCGTCCGGCAGCCGTGGAAAGCAGCGGTTGGGACGATCAGTCGGCAGCCCGGAAATGCTCTGGCCGGGGCAGCGACGAGTCGCGGCTGGACACCTGCGGCTTGCGCACGCCGGTGCCGTCCTTCCAGGAGACCGACTCGGCCTGAAGGACAGGGTCGAGGTCGATGAACTCCACCATCTCGGGCGTGGGCGGAATGTCCCGCACGTCCTCGTTGAGCACCTGCGTCATCAGCCGCACGTAGAGCTCGCGGTCAGTGAGGTGGTTGGTGTGCACGAAGAACACGCCGAGGATTCCGAGCCCCTCGAAGGTGCGGCGCAGGATCTCGGGCAGGTCCTCGTCGCTG
>CAYPOZ010000297.1:0-2493 GCA_964412415.1 uncultured Isosphaeraceae bacterium
GCCGAACCGTGCCCCCATTCTGGACGCTCGTAGATGAACACCGCACCGCCATCGAGCTCGGGCGCGCCCACGTAGAGCGTGTTGTCGTCATCGAGGGCGAGCGCCATTCCGAATCCGGCGTCGCTGCGGTGCTGCGGATGGCGCGCAAGGCCAGCAGGCTCGAATCGGCCGCGCCGCAGTGCGCCTACGGACACGGCAGCGGCATCGACACCGATGTCATGGTCTCGCGCACTCGACATCGCCACGAGGCCCACGTCATTGGCCGCGACCGCCGCACCGAAGCCCGGATACATCGCGGGTACCTGCTTGGCGGCGGCCTCGTGGGTCCAGCCGGTGGTGCCCTTCGGCGCGGCGCCCGACGCGACGCTGAGCGCCACGGTGGCGCATGCGGCCAGCCAGAGCCGAGCTCGAGTGGACCGTCGGCGTGCCGGAGGGAGAGACGTGCATCGATCTGGAGTCATGCGCCCGACCCTAGCGACTGCGCATCGCTGGCAATCGCAGTGCATCCCTTTTTCGCGCACGTCATAATGCGCGCATGCAGCGAGAGAACTACAGGTACATGGACGGGTCCGAGGCGTGCGAGGGCGTGGTGTTCCGCAACCCCAAGGCGGCGACCCCGTCCCCGGTCGTGATGGTGTGCCACGCGTGGGCAGGCCGCAGCGCCTTCGAGGAGCGCAAGGCCGAGTACCTCGCGTCGCTGGGCTACATCGGGTTTGCGGTCGACGTCTACGGCGGGGGTCGTACGGGTACCACCAAGGAGGAGAACTCCGCGCTCATGACGCCCTTCGTGCAGGACCGCGCGAAGCTCCGCACGCGCCTGCTCGCGGCCGCTGCCGCCGCCAGCCGTATCCAGGGCGGCACTTCGACGTCCATCGCCGCAATCGGATTCTGCTTCGGCGGCCTCTGCGCGCTTGACCTTGCGCGCGCCAACGCACCGCATGTGCGCGGCGTGGCATCTTTCCACGGGCTTTTCATGCCGCCGGCGCTTGGTCCGCAGGCCCCGATCACGGCGAAGGTGCTCGCGCTGCACGGCTACGACGACCCGATGGCCACGCCGGAGCAGATGGTGGGCTTCGCAAAGGAGATGACCGACGCGAAGGCGGACTGGGAAGTCTGCGCATACGGCCGCACGGTGCACGCGTTCACCAATCCCGAGGCCAACGATCCGTCCTTTGGCGTCGTCTACAGCGCGCAGGCAGACCGGCGCAGCTTCGCGCGGCTCGAGGACTTCCTCGAGGAAGTGTTCGCGCGCTGAGTGGCGAGAGGTCGGAGGCCGTCGCTGGCATCGCGCCAAAAGTCGGTCCATCTGCTGCATAGGATCAGGATGGTTGCTAGTCTCAATCGACTCGCCACTGGTTCATCAGTCCACGCTGTTCCATGACTACCCAACCATCCGAGTACCAGATCGTCGTCGCAGAGATTTCCGAGGCGCTGGCGGAGCTTCGCCGCGCGCTCCGCGCACTGCTCGATCGCCTCATGCCGCACGACTACGGCGTTCGTTCCTTCGGCCGCGCGCTTGGACTCGAGGTGACCACCGCCTGGCGCTGCTGGACCATTGCGCACGTCGCGGATGCGTCGCAGGCACTGAAGGCGATGCCCGGTGCGCGCGCGTGGGAGTCGATGCTGTCGCGCCTGGCGAGCAAGGGAGCGACACCCGAAGAGATCGCCGCGGTCCGTGCGGCGATCGAGCGGGTGAACGGCGTGATCAGGTCGCGCAAGCTGAGCCACGCGACACTTCGCGTGCTGGCGGCCGGAGGGCTTGATTCGTCGCGCGAAGCCGCGTCCATCTTGGAGGCTCGCCGCAGTGGCATGCGTGCGGGCACCGTACCGGGCTCTGTGGCCTTGGGATTCGGCGGCTGCTTTGACGGCCTGCAACGCACGAGGCCCGGCATGCCGTGGCCCATCATGGAGCTGTCAGCGTCGCTGAGCCACGATCGCGGGGTCGTTGAGAGGCAAATGTCGCTTGGCGATGATCCCCAGGTTCCAGCCGTCATCTCCACGCTTTCTACCGGCGGGATCATCGGCCGGGAGATTCGACTGGGCCACCGCCGGGAATCTGAGACGATTGAACTTGGCGACGTGAGCCCGGACCGGCGCGAGCCGCTGCGGGTGTTTCACGCCGAGGCCAACCCGAATGTCGGGATGCTCGACACTGGTGATACGCCGTCCTTCAGTGCGGTCGACAAGGTGCTCCTCCCCACGGAGATGTGCATCATCGACCTGCTGGTGCACCGGAGGTTGCCCCGGCTGACGGAGCCTGCGGCTGCGATGTACGCGACATCCGTATCGCAGGCGAGACTGGCCGACTGGTCCGAGTCGGTTCGAATTCCGCTCGAAGCGCGAACCG
Source organism: uncultured Isosphaeraceae bacterium (assembly GCA_964412415.1). GTDB lineage: Bacteria > Planctomycetota > Phycisphaerae > Phycisphaerales > SM1A02 > ZLKRG44. Next base: position 2,348 of record CAYPOZ010000297.1, read on the forward strand.
AGCAGGTGGACTCGATTGCGTTGCCGAGGCGGCTCGCGCCGCTAAACGCGGGCTACCGCGCAACGCTCGAGCGCATCGCGAACGCTCTGTCGTCGAGCATCGACGAGTACGACATGTTCCGCCTGGTGCTGCCGTACCCGCCAACC
>CAYPOZ010000298.1:0-2492 GCA_964412415.1 uncultured Isosphaeraceae bacterium
CTCGGTCGCGGCTGGGTTGAACGCCGCACCAGAGCCGTACGTGTCATTGCAGTCGTCGCCGTAGACGTCGACGCACACCGCAAGCGGATCGTTGGGGTAGGTCGGCAGGCCACTCACCGTCGGGCACGCCAGCACGGTGTAGGTGTCATCGCAGTAGCCGTCGCCGTCGACATCCACCCAGTCACCGTAGTGGTAGACCCCGGTGGCAAGCATCGTCGCCGAGCTGGGGCTTGTTCCATCGCCGGTATCGACGCAGGGGTGGGTCGGCTGCTGGAAGTTGCAGACGCCGCCCTGGTTCACGTAGCAGTCAAGCGACAGGCGCGAGCACACGCCGCCGCGGAAGAACGCCTGCGTGTCAAAGTCGAGCTGGTCGAAACCGGCGGCCCCGAACGCGTCGCCGTAGCCCCAGAGGCCAGCGGCGTACAGCGGGTCACTGACTGAGGGGTCGTCGCCGCCGGGTCCGCTCCACACGCCATTGTTCTCGTTCGCACCAGTTGCGCCACCGTCGGCGCCGTCTGCGCAGTAGGCGTCGTAGTACGCGTACCCGTCGCCGGCCGGCATGCCGAGCTGTCCATAGGCAAACGACTCAAGCGCGTTCCGCACGCAGTCGCGGCAGTTTGTTCCAGGCACATTGCCGAGGTCGTCGCCCTGGACGACCGGCGCGCGGGTGTAGTCGTAGTACCAGTGCTCGCGGGTGCCGGTCTCGGCGGTCTGGACCGCAGGGGTTCCGGCTCCGCTCGCGGAGGGCGTTGCCGCCGTGCCGGTGGCACCTGTGGCGCCAATGGCGAGCGCTGTGGCCACCGCGGCAGCCACAGGGGAGATGATCGCAGCAAGACGGGCGAAGACGTTGGTGTTCATGTTCGAGACCTTGTGGAGCGACGGGTGCGTGCAGTGAGCTGAGCGAGCGGGGGTGGCGGAGGAGCGATCAAGGAACGAAGGAATTCGAGAGGCAATCGCGTTGATGAAGTCGCGGGGCATGTTGATTCCTGTCCTTGGCTCAAACGATGTGAAGAATTGCGAAGATGGCGGCAGATTGAACGACTAGTGACAAAGGCCAGTCCACAAACAGGTTGTGGCACGCTGAGGACGACCATAACCCGTGTTTATGAAGTTTCAAAGCCAAGTCGCCGTTTTCATCCAAGTTGACCTCAGTTATTCGATGCCTGTTACTGACCATACCGCCCACAGGGTGCGTGGCAGCGGGACTGGCCTGAAGATCGATAACTGTGCCTAAAGGGGGGGACATGGGGCGCCGTGCTACACCTGTCGGATTTGGAAGGACCGACCTGAAGCCCGGCATTGCGAAAGTCGATGAAATCGGCAAACAAATCAGTCGTTGACCGTCCCATTGGCGGCGGCCGCTTCGTATGGTCAGAAATCGAGGAGATTCGCATGGTTGAGCACACCCCTTGTTCGGTCTCGGTGGATCCCCGTCGCATTGCCCGGCTTTTCTGGTGCGGGGCCGTCCTGTGTGGCGCTGCGTTTCTCGCGGCTGCGACCATCGCGAGTCCCTCAGCCGCAGACGCGAGCGCACGCGCGAACGCACGTGACCAAGCCGCCGATGCTCCCGCACCCAAGCTGGCGTTCGATCCGCCGCTACTCGACCTTGGGGCACTTGTGCCTGAGGTTCCGACGGTCGGGAAGGTGAAGCTCCGCAACCTCACCGACAAGCCGATCCGCATCGTGAAGGCTGTCGCCAACTGCAGCTGCACGAAGCCCAACTGGCCAACGGAGACGATCGCTCCAGGCGCATCGGCTGAGACCGACATCACGATGACGCCCGGCGTCCAGCAGGGCGTCAAGCTTGTGAAGGTGGTGAGTTTCGAGATTGAGGGCGGCGGGATCGAGAACTACACGGTGCAGGGCGATGTGGGCCTGTTTCTCGCGTTGGCACCTGAGTCGCTGAAGGCGCCCGCGACTGAAGCGGAAGATGCGTCGACGCCGTCGGAGTTCACGCTGAAATCGGAGGACGGCACGCCCTTCAAGGTGGTTTCGATCGAGCCTTCGATCGGGTCATCGCCCGGCAAGGAGCCTGCGCTCACGCAGACGGTCGTGATCGACTGGGCCAAGTGGCGCGAGCAGAAGCGTCCGATCGAGTGGCCGATACAGTGATCATGAGACTGAGCCAGAACCGTCAACGCTCCGGCACGCAGGGCGTGAACCCCGCCCGGTCCCGCACGCCTATCGGTCGCGCGCTCGCCTGCCTGGGAGTTGCGCTGGCGATGCTCGCAGGAACCGCGGCACCAGAGAGTGCCTTGGCGCAGGGGATTCCGCCCGGACTTCCCGGGGACCCCAATTCTGCGCCGCGTGCGCCCCGCAAGCCGGCGCCACCGCGGACGCCCGGTGGTCGCGCAGGAGCTGCGCCATCCGCGCCTGCGGCGCCCGCGACGTCGCCGCCGCCCCCAGCGCCCTCTGCGCCTGCTGCGACGCCGAGCTCAGCCCCGCCTGCAGCGCCTGCAGCGCCGACACCGCCCGCAGCAGCGGGCGATAGC
>CAYPOZ010000299.1:0-1696 GCA_964412415.1 uncultured Isosphaeraceae bacterium
GTGCCGAGCGCGTGGTTCGGCTTCGCCGACTATGGGATCGGTGAGGCGCCAGGGTCCAAGCGAATCCCCAACGTGCCACGCGAGGTCGTGAGCGTGCAGTGGCCGCGCACGTGGTTCTGGCGCAACGCGCAGACGCCCTACGAGATGGTGATGTTCCAGCAGTCGGCCCCTGTGCACTACGAGCCGATCGATGGCGCCATTCCAACACGCATCGAGGGCCCTCAGATCAATGCCGGCGGCGCAGCGTCGAGCAACGGACCGTGGACGCGGCCGTACGGCGGCGGAGTGCCGGTGTACGTGTACACCGCCGTATTCGGATTCAACAACGAGCATCCCACGGAGACCGTGACCGTGACCGACAGCACCGGATTCACGAGCACCCACACGGTGCTCCGCGATGACTACACCCCGTGGCCGAGCGCGCTCCGGTTCACGATGCGCCTTCATGATGCGGGAGGCAAGCTTGTGGAGGGCCGCCCGTACCAGTTCGTGGTGGATCTCCCGCGACGGGGCGTTCGGGCGCCCGCCGCGCAGGCCAACGGGCAGGGGGTGCTGCGATGAGCCGTGCCATGCGACGTTCGGCCAGTCGTCGTGCTGCGGCATCTGCCAGGGTGCGCCGCGGAAACACGATCGTGCTTGTCACGGCCATTCTCGTGCTGCTCGCCGTGGTGGCCACCGCATTCGTCAGCCGCACGCAGGCATCGCGCGTGGCTGCGGGCGCGCACCAGCAGGCGCGTGCAGTCGACCAGCGAAAGAGCCCGATCCTCAACCAGGTGGCGGACCAGGTGGCGCAGTCATTGTTTGTGCGTCCCGTGAATGTGCTCGGCAATGGCATGCCGGATGGATGGGTTCCCGGAGAACCGGCCATCGCGCGCTCATCGGTGCCGCGCCGCGATCCGCTGCCGACAGCGGTTCGTTACGGCGTCGACTTCCTCGACTCGATGGACAACCGCAACGCGGGTGCGCTGCCGGGCGGCGATGGGGTTGTGGACGGCTACAACTTCGCGTCGTTCATGGTGTTCCCCTGGACCAACTGGCCCGACGTGTACGGGCCCGGGGTTGGGTACGGACCGTTCTTCCCATGGCCTCCGCCGGTGGGAGGCACGCAGGTCGCGATCGATAGCAACCCGGTCGGCAACCCAGGCTTTGGCGACACGCGGTGGCTGCGCAGCACCGAACCCGCGCGCGTCACGCTCGGCACTGCACCCAACGGCGTGCCCCGCGAGTTCTTCACGCACTGGCCGCACCTCTCGTGGATTCCGACGGCAGAGAACGGATGGCGAGTGTGCATCGACATCAGCGACCTCGGATCGGGTTCGCTCATCGCAGCGCCGCTTTCGATGCAGCCCGCTGCGTTCTTCCCGAATGTGCCCTACAGCGACGTGCCTCCGGCAGTGGGCGCAAACCTCAACCGGTGGGGCCTCGACGTTCCCTACGAGCAGTGGCTCGCGGATGCGCCGCCTGCGCTGCGCTGGATCCAGGCGACAGGCATCGACACCGCAAAGCTGAGCGCATCGGTCGCAGCGATGACGCCCGAGTGCGCCGCATACTGGTTCAGGCTGCTTGCCTTCGGCAACGCCGTGCAGCCGCCGCTCGCGCCATTCCAGTGCAACAGCACTGGCGGGTTCGCGGGCGTGCCCGCCGGATGCTTCTCGCCAACTCACTGGTCGGTGATGCAGCAACCCCAGTTCGTGAT
>CAYPOZ010000299.1:1706-2458 GCA_964412415.1 uncultured Isosphaeraceae bacterium
TGTCTTCAGTGAGAACCAGGCCCCGGCTTGGTTCGCGGAAGACTGTGCCCCGCATGTTCTTGCGCAGTGGTTCCGACGCCTGGCATTCGGATCCGCAGCGGAGCCGCTCGCGCCGGTACCACCATTTGGTCCAGGGTGTAATGGGGAGGTTCCGCCGGAAGCCGTGCCCGGCGGATGGTTCTCGCCAACTCACTGGTCGGTGATGCAGCAGCCCCAGTTCGTGATGCCGAACTTCCTGCAGCTCAAGTGGTTTGGCCCGGCGAGCGACGAGTTCATCTGCGACTCCCCGCGCAACATCATCGCGCGCACGCTCGCTGACGCCGACGGCGACGGCTTCACCGACAGCTTCTGGTTCGTGGCGCCAGCGTCGGTGGATCGCAGCATCAAGCACGTTGTGGCGGTGAGCGTGGTCGACAACACCGGCCTGCTCAACGTGAATGTCGCGAGCCGCTTTGACCGTGCGAACACGGTGGGGTCCACGCCCGCGGATGTGGCGCTCGTCACCCGGCTCGACACCAGCAACCCGGTGCGAGCGGACCTTCCGGTTGGATTCCTCAACTCGCCGCTCAACCAGCAGTCGGCGCAACTGGCCACGAGCCCGATCCCACCCCCGGGAACCGCGGTCAACGGCGCGCCGTACCCCGACACGTCGGTGCAGTTCGACCTCGCCAAGTGGGGGGTGAACGGGAACACGGGCGTCGCCACGGGAAGCGCGGCAGACCCCACGTTCCTGCGTGAGATCGGCGTGCTGC
>CAYPOZ010000300.1:0-968 GCA_964412415.1 uncultured Isosphaeraceae bacterium
GGTCCGGTTCGAGAATGTTGCGCCGCCATCGGTCGAGATGCTCAGACCGGCCTGGGTCGCCACGTAGAGGGTGCCGCCGTTCGCCCAGACATCGGTGCACAGGTTGGCCCCAAGGCCGTTCGAGGTGGTGCGGTTCACGAAGCTGGCGCCCCCGTCGGATGACACGCTCAGCCCACCGTCGGTGGCGGCATAGACGTTGATTCCAGACGCGTGCACGCCGCGAACTTGATCTCCGCCAAGTCCATTGGAGGTGGTCCGGTTGGTGAAGGTGGTGCCGCTGTCGGACGAGATGGCCGCGCCGCCGAAGGTCCCCGCGTAGATATTGGCTCCGGACCCGAACACATCGCGCACGTTGTTGCTTGCGAGCCCTGAGCCGCTCGAGACGGTTCGGTTGGCGAAGCTGGTGCCTCCGTTGGTCGAGACTGCGAGTCCGAAGGAGGTCGCGGCGTACACGGATGCCCCGGAGGCGAACACGCCATAGACGGTGTTGCTTCCGAGCCCGTTGGCGGTGGTGGCGTTGGTGAAGGTGAGCGACGCCCCGGCATGGCCGGTCATGGCGAGGAGCGACGCGGCGGCGCTGCACGTCACGGCAAGACGGCGACACAGCGTGGGATGGGCGACCATGGATGCGAGCCTTCCGTGAATCGTGATGCCCGGGCCCCACGCCGGGGCCAGTTCCGCGTGACGCGCGGGCTCTGTGGCAGGGAAAACGCATTCCGCGCCTCGCGACCATCATCGAGATTGCAAGAATCGCGGAGATTCTGCCGCGGATCCCGGCTGCGCCTGGAGTGATTGCGGGCGTGATGCCATGGAATCGCTCGAATCTCATGCGTCTGGAGCGAACGACGAGATCATCGTCGTCCCCGACGGCGGTTCAGTCCGCAAGGTTCAAAGTCGGCAGGAAGGAGCGCCTCGTGATCGGGGCGGCCTTGGAGTCCACCGGGCTGATGCTCGGCTGCTCCGGTACG
>CAYPOZ010000300.1:978-2457 GCA_964412415.1 uncultured Isosphaeraceae bacterium
CCGCCTCGGCCTCACGACCGAGGCGGCTTGCCTTTGGGCCGATGCGCTTCACCTCGCGCGAGGCCGCACGCGCCCTCCCGACGGGCGCACGGCACGTGCCGTGCACCGCGAAATCGCAGCCACTCCCGCGCGGGCACCCGATCTTGCGGACGCTGAATGGTTGCAATCGGCGCTCTCTAGCCTTGCAATCCGCGGATCAGAGATCTACAATTCGCGGATGCCAACTGGTCGCCTGCTCCCTCGCCTCGCCGCCGGACCGCTCGCCGAGGCCATGCAGGATTCGCCGGTCGTACTGATCCATGGGCCGCGCCAGTCCGGCAAGTCGACGCTTGTGATGCAGCACGGCGCACGCAGTGGCTACCGATCGCTCACGTTCGACGACACGGCCGTCCTAAACCTCGCAAAGTCCGATCCCGCGGGATTCGTCGCGGATCTTCCCGATCGCGTGATTCTGGACGAGGTCCAGCGCGTACCCGGGTTGTTCCTTGCCCTGAAGATGGCTGTTGACCGCGATCGCACCCCCGGGCGCTTCCTGCTCACCGGGTCGTCGAACGTGCTGTTGCTGCCGACACTCGCCGACTCATTGGCTGGCCGCATGGCGATCGTGCGGCTGCATCCGCTCGCGCAGTGCGAACTTCAGAAGACGCGCCCGATCTTCCTCGAGCGGCTGATTTCAGGCCGATTCCCCATGGATCCGGCGACCCGGCAGCGGGCGAAGCTTGCCGAGCGCATCGTCCAGGGAGGGTTCCCGGCCCTGCTGCCGCTGCCGACGGCAAGGCGCCGCGCGCGGTGGCACCGTGACTACGTCGAGACCATCGTGCAGCGGGATGTGCGGTCGATGGCTCGCATCGCTTCGCTTGATGCATTGCCCCGGTTGCTGGAACTGGTCGCCGGGCAGACTGCACGCACGCTGAACATCAGCGATCTCTCGGGCCCCTTCGGGCTCAGCCGCCCGACGATCCGCGAGTACGTCACGCTGCTGGAGCGGCTCTTCCTGGTGGAGGAGCTGCCCGCCTGGCACACCAATCGCATCAGCAGGCTGGTCAAGGGCCCCAAGGTTCACATCGCCGACACCGGCCTCGGATGTGCGCTGCTGGGACTCTCTGCCGAGGCGTTGTGGGCGGATCGGGACGCCTTCGGCCAGATGCTCGAAACGTTCGTCTACCTCGAACTTCGCCGGCAGGCGTCGGGCCATGATGAACCGATCGGCTTCAGCCACTTCCGGCATCGTGACGGCGCGGAAGTCGACATCGTGGTCGAGCACGGCGCGGGCCGCATCAGCGGCGTCGAGGTGAAGGCCTCGTCGACCGTGCGCGCGTCGGACTTCAACGGATTGAAGGCGCTGCGAGAGGCCTGCGGCAAGCGATTCGGCTGCGGCGTGGTGGCCTACGATTGCGACCCGGCGCACGTGCACGCGCTGCGCTGGGCGCTCGACGACGTGGCGTCGGGCAACGTCGATTTCGACCGCGAACTGCGGGA
>CAYPOZ010000301.1:0-2452 GCA_964412415.1 uncultured Isosphaeraceae bacterium
GGTCAACCAGGCCACCGGCATCATGATGGGATCGGGACAGTTCAAGCTCGAGCGCATGCCCGAGGGGCCGGATGACCTCGCGTCGCAGTGGACACCGGGGCAGGACGTGGTGCTTGTGCGCAACGAGCAGTACTGGGCGCGCAAGCCCTCCCTCGCGGGCATGCGCTTCCGCTCCATCAAGGATGACCTTGGCCGGCTTGTGGCCTTCAAGAACGGCGAGGGCTCGATGATGCTGCCCACGTCGCCGCAGTTCAACCAGGTCACCACCGAGGAGAAGGGCTTCGAGGAGACCAACTACGCGCTGAAGTGGACGAACATGCGCTGCGGCTACTCCTTCATCGCATGGCAGTGCGGCCCGCGTGCGGGCAAGAGCCTCACGCCATTCGCCGACAGGCGCGTGCGCACGGCGATGACCATGCTGCTCGACCGCGAGCGCATGATCCGCGACATCTGGGACGGCATCGGCATCGTGGCGAAGGGGCCGGTCAATCCCGAGAGCAAGGGATCCAACCCCGGCGTTGTGCCGCTGCCCTTCGACCCTGAGAAGGCCAAGGCGCTGCTCGCCGAGGCGGGATGGAAGGACCGCAACGGCGACGGCATCCTCGAGAACGAAGCCGGCGACAAGTTCGAGTTCGAGTACACATATGCCACCGGCGGCGAGATCTCCGAGCGCATCGCGCGCTTCAACAAGGACAGCTTCGCGCGCGCGGGGATCATCATGAACACGCGTCCGGTGGACTGGAGCCGCTACCAGGAGATCCTGAAGCTGCGCGACTTCGATGCGATCACGCTCGCGTGGGGCTCGAACGCGCCCGAGAGCGATCCGCGGCAGATCTGGCACTCCGACAGCACGCGCGAGGGCGGCGACAACTTCGTGCAGTGGAAGAACCCCGATGCGGATGCGCTCATCGAGAAGGGCCGCCGCACGATGGACGAGCAGCAGCGCATGATGGTCTGGCGAGAGTTCGAGGCGCTGGTCGCTTCGGAGCAGCCGTACACCTTCATCCGCGTGGCGCCGTGGCTGCGCTTCGTGTCGCGCGACTTCGGCAACGTGAACATGTACAAGACGGGCCTTGAGCCGCAGGAGTTCTTCGCGGTCGACAAGGCATCCGTGGCTGCGCCCGCGCGCTAAGTCCGGTCACCACAGGGTCACGCTCGGCCAGAACCCACGATGGGCGCATACCTCGCCAGACGACTCCTCTTCATGGTCCCGACGCTGCTCGGGATCACGCTGCTGGTGTTCATGCTGCTGGCGCTCGCGCCCGGCGGCATCGGCGCAGGACTTCAGATGTCCGGCGGCCAGATGAGCGACACCAGCAAGGTGGCGCAGATGCAGGCGTACCTCGAGGACCGCTACGGGCTGAACGACTGGGTGATCGTGCAGTACCTGCGCTGGCTCTCTCGCATCTCGCCTGTGAAGTTCGGGCAGCGCGAGCAGCTCGCGGCGCGCGGCGAGAGGATCCGCGCGCCGCGCGACCTTGACGAGCCGCCGACGGTGGCCGGGGTGACGGCGAAGGCCAGTGATGCGTCAGCGTCTTCGGGTGCGCCGACGCCGTCGGGCGCTGCGGACGCGCCGAGTGCCGTGCAGGGTGTAGCGGGTGCGCCCGCACCCGTGTCCACTGCAGCCACCGCACCCTCCGCGGCGGCCGATGCATCGGCCGAGCAGGTCCGCGCGTTCCGGCTCGCGCAGCGCAACTATGAGGGCGCGCGGCGCACCTACGTGGGTTCGGTGCGCGCATTCAAGGATGCGCTCGCGGACTACGCGCGCGCAATCGATCGCCCCGACCTCCTTGACGGCAAGGGGGGTGCGGTGGTCGAGCGCTTCGATGGGCTGGCCTTCGACGACAAGGTGCCGCAGTACGCGAAGGTCGCCGAGGCGGCCGCCACCATGCAGCGCGACTATGTCGCGGCGACCGCCGCACGCGATGCGCTGCAGGGGGCGTTCGACGGCAAGCCATTCCCGCAGAGCGGTGTCGGGATCATCGATGGCATCGTGTGGCTCGACACGCCGGACCTTGGCGTGGCGTTCTCGAAGAACCGGCCGGTGGCGGATCTGATCCTGACGGCGCTGCCGGTGACGCTGCTGCTGAACCTCTGCGCATTCCCGGTCATCTACCTCGTGGCGATCCCCACGGGCCTTCTCGCGGCGACGCGGCGTGGCTCGTGGTTCGACGTCTTCAGCGGTGTGCTCTACCTCGGCCTCTATTCGATCCCCACGGTGCTTGCAGGCGTCTTCGCGATCGGTTTCCTGGCGAACAAGGAGTACCTCGGCGCGTTCCCCGTCAGCGGGCTGCACGCGCCAGATGCAGACACCTTCACCTTCCTGCCGATGCGCGATTCGGCCGGGAACTGGCAGATGGGCTGGCTCGTGGACATGCTCTGGCACATTGCGCTGCCCGTGCTGTGCCTCGTGTACGGCGGCTTTGCGGTGCTCTCCAAGCAGACGCGCGCG
>CAYPOZ010000302.1:0-2449 GCA_964412415.1 uncultured Isosphaeraceae bacterium
GAATGGCCGCGAGCTCATGGTCAAGGATGTGATGACGGCGGAGGGTCTCGTGACCGCCGCGCCGAACACGCGCCTCGAGGACGCGGAGGCGCTGATGACGCGCGCGCGCGTCGAGAAGTTGCCGCTGGTGGATGCGTCGGGCCGCCTCGCCGGCATGGTCACGATGCGCGACGTCGAGAACACGATCACGCACCCGCACGCGTGCCGCGACTCGCGTGGCCGCCTTCGCGTGGGCGCTGCGGTGGGCGTGCTGCAGTTCGAGCGCATCGAGGCGCTCATCGCGGCGGAGGTCGATGTGATCATCGTCGACACCGCGCATGGCCACAGCGCCAACGTCATCCGCACGGTCAAGGAGATCAAGTCGCGCCACGCCCTCGAGGTGATCGCCGGCAATGTGGCCACGGCAGATGGTGCGCGTGCGCTTGCCGACGCCGGCGCCGATGCGGTGAAGGTCGGCATCGGCCCGGGCTCGATCTGCACGACGCGCGTAGTCACTGGTGTGGGCGTACCGCAGATCACGGCGATCATGAACGCCGTGCAGGGGCTCGAGGGCACCGGCATCCCGGTGATCGCAGATGGCGGCGTCAGGCTCTCGGGCGACATGGCAAAGGCGATCGCCGCGGGCGCAGGATGCGTGATGCTCGGCGGACTGTTCGCTGGGCTTGACGAGAGCCCCGGCGAGCTGGTGCTGCACCGGGGCCGTCGCTTCAAGAGCTACCGCGGCATGGGCAGCGAGGGTGCGATGGCTGCAGGAAGCGCCGACCGCTACTCGCAGGCAGGCAGCCGGAAGTTCGTGCCTGAGGGCGTCGAGGGACGCGTGCCGTACCGCGGGCCGCTGTCGGAGTTCGTCTTCCAGATGGTGGGCGGGCTGCGGGCTGCGATGGGCTACTGCGGATGCGCCACGCTTGAGGAGTTCCGGCGCGACACGCGCTTCGTGCGCATCTCTGCGGCGAGCGTCATCGAGAACCACCCGCACGACATCGTCATCACGCGCGAGGCGTCCAACTACTCGCGCGGCGCCGTGACTGACGGCGACTGAGCCCCGTGTAGAGTGACGCGTCCACGCAGCCGGTGTGGCGAAATAGGCATACGCGATTGATTCAAAATCAATTGCCCCGGAAGGGGCGTGCAGGTTCGATTCCTGTCACCGGCACTCGCATCCCATGACGACCGCACCCACCAGCACCAGGCCACTCGAGGCAGAGGCGCTGTCGCGGCTCGCGAGCGTTGCGGCGTTTGAGGAGGCGGCGCGCGCACGGCTGTCGCCGATGGCCTACGCGTACTACGCAGGCGGTGCGGGTGCGGAACGCACGCTCTCGCGCAACGTGGAGGCGTGGTCGCGGCTGCTCGTCTGGTACCGCGTGATGGTGGACGTGTCACGGCGTTCGACGGCGACAACGCTGCTTGGGCGGACGGTCGCGGCGCCGCTTCTGGTGGCGCCGACCGCGCTGCACAGGATGGCCTGCGACGAGGGCGAGATCGCGACCGTGCGCGCGTGCGGCGCGGCAGGCGTGCCGATGGTGGTGAGCAGCCTCTCCACCACGCGCCTGGAGGATGTGTGTGCGCAGGCGAACGGTCCGGTGCTGTTCCAGCTCTACATCGGGCAGGACAGGCCATTCGTGCGTGACCTCGCGCAGCGCGCGGAATCGGCGGGATGCGCGGCGATCGAGCTCACGGTGGACACGCCCGTGTGGGGGCTCCGTGAGCGCGAGCAGCGCACAGGGTTCCGTGTGCCCGATGGCATGGGCGTCGTGAACCTCTACCGCGACGGCCACGATGGACCGACGGGCCACTCCGGCGTGGGCATCGCTCAGGCGCTCGGGTGGACGATCGACGCGTCGCTCTCGTGGCGCGATCTGGAGTGGCTCTGCGCTCAGACGGCGTTGCCGGTGCTCGTGAAGGGCATCTGCCGTGCGGATGATGCGCGGCACGCGCTCGCGTCGGGCGCGGCTGGCGTGGTGGTGAGCAACCATGGCGGGCGACAGCTCGATGGCGCGCCGGCGACCGCGGAGGCGCTGCCCCATGTTGTGGATGCGGTGGCTGGCCGCGTGCCGGTGCTCGTCGATGGAGGCATCCGCTGCGGCACGGACATCGTGCGTGCGCTGGCGCTTGGTGCAACGGCGGTGCAGGTGGGGAGGCCGTTGCTCTGGGGGCTGGCGGTTGGCGGTGAGGCAGGCGCACGGCGCGTGCTTGAGCTGCTCGTGGAGGACCTGTCGCGATCGATGGCGCTGGCGGGCTGCCCGGATGTGGCGTCGGTGACTCGGGACCTTCTCTCGCCCTGAGGGGGGCGCTAGGGTGGCGGCGAGCGACCGCAGGCAGGGGCTGGCAATAGTCGAGGACTTGACGTGGGCGACCCGGTATCCTAACAGATACCGAACAGATGCCACAACTCCCGACCGAGCTTCGCGACCGCGTTGCGGCGCTGGTGCACCGTCCGGTGCGCCGTGTG
>CAYPOZ010000303.1:0-315 GCA_964412415.1 uncultured Isosphaeraceae bacterium
TCGATGCGGCAAGCCCCTACCGCTGGGTGGGATCGAGCAAGACCACCAACAGCGCGCTTCCGGGCACCTACGTGAATGTGCTGCAGGGTTTCGGCCAGAGTTTCGAGCAGTACCTCACTGCACTCTACAACAGCCCGCAGAACGCCTCCGGCTACTACGTGGACTACTCGGGCAGCTGGACCGGCAACACGGCGGGCAGCGGCTACTCGTTCACCTTTAAGGTCACGCAAGGCGCAAGCGGGAACGGGCACGGCATCGAGATCTCGAACATCCGGATCGGCACCCTGCAGTCCGGAGGCCCGAGCGGGACAGTGA
>CAYPOZ010000303.1:325-2432 GCA_964412415.1 uncultured Isosphaeraceae bacterium
TCATCACGGTCTCGGGGTTTGACTACTCCAACACTGCGAATCAGAACCTGATCACGACGATCGTGGGGCAAATCTCCTCGGTGCTCATCTACGGCATCATCACGCCGACCTGGAGCCCGCAGGACGGCGCGCAGGGAACGAACTACATCTTTGCCGCTGCGAACCAGCAGACCGTGAACGGATTTGTGTTCCAGGCCGGCGCGGGAAATGCCGATGCATGGACACGGGCGCTGTGGCAGTACCAGGACCTCTCTGCGATCCCCAACTCGAGCCCGGTCGCGTACTGCGCGCCGCTCTACGTGAGCACGTACGGGGACCGTTTCGGGCAGATGAAGCCGGGGCCGTCGATCCCGAGCGGTGCGACGATCCTTTGGGAGCTTGGCGTGCCCATGTCCGGGTCCTCGTGCCCCGCGGACATCGACAACACTGGAGCCGTCGGTGGCACGGACCTTGCTACGCTGCTCGCGGGATGGTCTGGCGATTCGCCGTGCTCGGACTGCGTTGCGGATCTCAACGATGACGGCGAGGTCAACGCGAATGACCTCACCATCATGCTCGCGGCGTGGGGGCCGTGTCCGTAGGCGTGGGCGACAGGTCGGCGTGACGGTGGTGTAATCCGGAGCATGCCACCCTCCGGCGGGTCGTCACCCGCACATCCCTTCACCAACAGGCTCCCCGTCGCCAACGGCTTCTGGCGGTCGCTCTTGCGGCGCAAGAACCCGCAGAACGCCTTCATCGAGCTCAACAATGCGCTGGCCGCCGTGCCGCGCGTGCAGGACATCGGCTTCGACACGATTGAGCGGATCAACGCCGAGTACGGCGTCGACATCCACGCGTCATGCACGGAGTCGCTTGAGGCGGCCTACCGCGACTACCTGAAACACTGCCTCCGCGACCGGAGCATGGGCAAGGCTGATGCGGATGGCGTGCGTCACCTGAGGGAGCTGTTCGCGATCTCGCCGGCTGGGCATGCGAGGGTCATCGACGCCGTGCGCGAATCGACCTATGCATCAGCACTCAACCAGTCCATCGGCGACAAGTCGCTCACCGACGACGAGCGGTCTGCGCTCGACGCCCTCGTGAAGCACCTGTCGATACCTGATGGCATGAAGGCACGGGTGTATGCGCAGGAGGTCAAGTCGCTCGTGCAGGGCACCGTGAACTCCTCGCTCAGCGATGCCATGCTCTCGCCTGAGGAGGAGAGCGAGTTCAAGGCGCTTGCCGCCACCCTCGGCGTGACGCTCGAGTACTCCGAGACCAGCCAGGCGGCGCTGGCGCAGGCGCGCCTCAAATGGCGCATCCGGTTCGGGGAGCTGCCCACCATCGACGCAGACGTGATGCTGCAGCGCGGGGAGGTCTGCCACTTCATGGTGCCCGCCGAGTGGCACGAGATGCGCAAGGTGCGGGTCGGGGTGAGCTACGCGGGGCCGTCGCTAAGGCTGCGTATCGCCAAGGGCGTGTACTGGAACATGGGTCACTTCCGCGGCGCGCCGGTGACCAAGGACATGCTCGTCAAGGTTGATGGCGGCACGCTGTACCTGACCAGCAAGCGCGTCGTCTTCACAGGGCCGATGCGGAACATGTCGCTGAAGCTGGACAAGATCTTCGACATCACGCCCTACTCCGACGGCGTCGGCATCCAGCGCGACACCGGCAAGAGCCCAGTGTTCCTGTTCAAGTCGCAGATCGACATCTTCTGCGCCATGCTGGCGCGGGCGATCAGCGACTACGGGAAGTAGCCGCCGGCGGCATGTCGGGCTGCGGGAGTCGCAGGCCAAGCAGGTGATGCGGCAGTGTCGTGATCATGTAGAAGGCGATGCTCGCCACGGCCAGCGTGCGCGCATCGAACGGGCCAATCAGCCAGCAGAGCGGCACAAGGCACAGCGCGGTGAGCCACATCAGCGGCCAGCTGATCGCATGCACGTGCAGCAGCCGCTGGGCGATTGGCTGAAGCGTGGCAGTGCGACTGGCGCGTGCAGGTCCGGCACCGGTCGCATCAGTGATGGCGTGCGTGCATGCGAGCCTGCGGGTGTGGCGGAATGCATGGACGCCGAGGAAGTAGCAGCCCACCGTGAACAGCGGATCTGCAGCCATCGCGAGCGTCACG
>CAYPOZ010000304.1:0-1102 GCA_964412415.1 uncultured Isosphaeraceae bacterium
GCGTGGGCCAACGGCCTCCCGCAGCGCTGGGAGGGATGCGGATGCGACCGATTCGGGCGATTCGAGCTCTGCGGCGTCGCCGCGGCACGTGCGTTGACCGGCACGTGGGTGGCGAATCGATCGCGAAACAAGCTCTGGCGGATGCCGGCCAACATCTCGGTCGCGGCGCTCGTGGAGGTCGGCTGGTGGGACGACGCGTCGGCCCTCGCAGAACGTGAATGGGCGTGGAGCTGGGAAGCCGGGGACTCGACCGGCGCCGACAACACTCTTGATTCCGCGCTGCGTGGCATGCCTGCGGATCGGCAGGTCAGGTTGCACGACGCACTCGTGCGCGAGGCATTGGAGCAGTCGCGCCGCGCTCAGGCAGACGGCGACGGCAAGGCGAAACACCGTGCCGCCTTCAAGCTGGTGAGTCTGGGCACTCGCCAACCCGAGGGAAGCAGCGCCGCGGCATTCGTCCGGTGCGTGCGCGACTCCGGCGCGCTCGATGCCGAGAACGTCACCAAGGTCCTTCGGCACCTCCGCCCGAAGCTGGTCGCCGAGCGTGCCTACGCCGACGCGCTGGCGGGCGATCCCGATCCGGTCGGCGAGTACCTCGACCTCGCATCCGCCTCGGACCTGGTGACCGGCGCCGCCGGGCTCGTGCCGTCCGCGCTGATCCCCGCCCCCAGCACGGCGACTGCTGCCGAGAAGTGGGCCGTCAAGGAGGCGGTTCGGCTGCAGATGCACGAGACGCAGCGCCAGGACGGCCTGCTGCTCTACGAGGCGCTGGTGGGCGCAGGACGCACCGCCGATGCCGATCGTCTGAAGCGTGAACTGAAATCCCGCTACCCGGTGGCCCCGATCCCGCAGGGCGATTCCGAACAAGATGTCGCGCTCCGTCGCGCGCTCGCCGGCGTGCTCCCGCCCGGCGACCTGGACTCTCGCCTGCGCGCCGCAGAGGAGCGGGCCAAGGGGCAGGGAACCGAATGATGATGCTGCCTCCGCTCACGCAGAGGGGCATGGTTGGCGCGGAGGCGAGAGACCGGGACCTTCCACGGGAAACCATGCGCGTCGCCATCGTCACGAACCTCCGCTCCTTCGAGATGCTGGTCGCGCACCC
>CAYPOZ010000304.1:1112-2429 GCA_964412415.1 uncultured Isosphaeraceae bacterium
CCTCGACTGGGCACTCCGCATGGAAGCCGAGCGCATGACGCAGTCCAAGTTCGCGAAGGCCGACCTCGACACCGAGATGACGGTGGTGCGCAACGAGTTCGAGATGGGCGAGAACAACCCGCGCCTCGTGCTGTGGAAACGGCTGCAGGCGCTCGCCTACGCGGTTCCCCTGAACCTGCCCGAGGTCGCCACGCTTCGCTTCAAGGCGAGTCGCTTGGACGCGGTCGACGCCGAAGTCGAGCGCCACCTCCGGGCCTCGGACCCATCGTCGCCGCATCCAATCTGGAGGTTCTCGCCGAACTTCGCCCGGCCGGTTCTCCAGCCGTCAGGTGTGCGCAACTTCGTGGTGGAGACCACGCGTGGTTGCTGGAAGACCGGCGGATATCCGAGCGAAGCCGTGTATTCATTCGAATCTCGATGCTCCTCGTGTGGGAGCGGCGCTTTGCAGACAGGGGCCTTGATCCTGCCGCGCAAGGCCGTGGCAACGGCCCATGCCATCTCGACGACCTTGTCGGGCGAGCTGCTCGTCGGCGTGCGCTTCCTGCGCGACTGGATCTCCAGCGGCTTCCTTCAGGGCACCTTGGCGCCGGTGCTGTGCTTGCGGGAGTCGCAAGAGGAACCGGCGTCGGGGATTCCGTTGGCGGAGTCCGCGTGCGAGGCCACGAGCGACGCGCCGGACCGACTCGACGACCTGCACCGCGAATGGGCTGCATTGTGCAAGCGCCACTCGCCGGGACTTCGGCCCCACCGCATGATGGTTCAGTGGATTCCCCGCGTTGAACCAGCGATCGACGTGGCGACGACGGCATTCACGCAGAAGTGCTCCCCGTGGGCCGAACCGGTGAAGCCGCCGGCATGCGCCAGGTGCGGCTCGTACCTCGGCTGGTACCGCATCGGGCGCATGGCCATCGGCGCACGCGCATCGACTGGAGCCGTCCACTGTGCCGGCTTCGTCGGCGGCGAGGCCGGACATGGCAGGCCGTACCATGAATTGATCTGCGACGAGCGAACGCTCGCGCGCCTCCCGGCGGCACTGCTGAAATGCATGCGTCTGGAGGAGTGCTTCGACGGGGGGACGACGCCACGGCGGGCATCAGTTCGTCGTGGCGGCTCGAGGGGATGATGGCGACGTTCTCGATCTTCGACCGGGGCCGCGAACTGGTGACCTTCGGATACGAACCATCGCACTGGTTGCTCAACATCGCGGCGGACCCGACGCCGTTCGTGGAACCGGATGACTTCTGACAGTGTTGCGCTGAAGAAGTCCACCCGCGTTCTGAAGCCATTGCGGACCGCACCCTCCTCCTCTGCCTCCGC
>CAYPOZ010000305.1:0-840 GCA_964412415.1 uncultured Isosphaeraceae bacterium
CTGCCGCTGCTCACCCGATCGTGCGCCGGTCAGCTGAGCCACGCGCCGCAGTGGACCACGCAGGCCAAGGTGCGCGCCGAGTACGAGACGATCACGGCGTATGTGGGCGATCTGCGAGACCGCTGATGACCCGCCGCGTTGTCGAGCGCGACTCAGTTGCCTCCGCTGTCGCTGTCGTGTTGATGGCAGGGCGATGCCTGGATTGAGGACTGAGGCCCGTCCATCGGCACGGCTGCACGCCTAGCGAAGCCCCGCCGAGTTCGCGCGCTCGTAGCCCACAGCCTGCCGCACGGCACGCACCGTATGCGCACGCAGCTCGGCGGCGTCGTACTCGAGCGCGTCGAGACGCAGCGCGGCGTCGCGTTGGCGGCGCATCCTCGACACGGTGTCTTCGTCACCGTAGCTCCCACCACGACTGACCATGGCACCCATGGCTGCCTCAGTGTCACGCCACGCCTCAACAAGCTGCGCAGCGATGGGCTCGAACCCCACACGCGCGGCCTCCCATGCAATGGCCACAGCCGCCTTCTGCTCGCTGTCGAGCGTCGGGTCCGCGAGCACGCGGTCAAGTGCCTCGTCGAGCGTGTCCTGCTCCCGGTACACCTCGGGGCTCTCCTGCCGGCGCACCGCTCCCCGAAAGTGCGCTGCGTCACCGGGGCCAAGCAGCTTTGCCATCGACTCGACGGCATAGGCCTGCGCCTGTTCGGCAGCCTTCGAGACGGACGCGAGCTCCTTGTTGATGCGCTCGCGCGTGGCCTGCATCCGGGCCATGTACTGCTCGTCGATCACGCCCCCGGAGGGTGCCATCATCCCGGTGATCATGCGGTCTACGAGGGTGCA
>CAYPOZ010000305.1:850-2202 GCA_964412415.1 uncultured Isosphaeraceae bacterium
CGTCCTCTGTCTTGCGTGCACGCCACTGCACAAGCTCGGGCGCAACGGCTTCCCTCGCACGCTCCGGGAGCTGGTCTGCAGCGGCGTCGAGATCCGTGTCAAGCCACCTGTTGCCGAAGAGGCGCACCTGCGTGAGCATGAGCGCTGAGGCCTCGAAGATCCGGCGCAGCGCGCGACGTCCCCTCTCAGCCTCGATGCGCGTGGGCGCGATGTCGGGGAACGCAATGGCGACGGCATCGAGCCACTTGTTTTCCGCTACGCCCACCGCCTCGATGAACTTCATGCGTGCCTTCCCGAACTGGAGAACCGCTTCGGGGCCTCCGCTGCCCGTGAACACGGCCTTCTGCTCCTCAGTGGCAGCGTCACGGATCGCGGCAAGCGACGCCATGAGGTCCGTGGCGAGCGTGTCCCACACCTGCGTACCGGACTCGCCGATCCCAAGGCGGGCACGCATCTCCTCGAGGTCTGCGCGCCGCAGGATGCCAAGCGTTGCCATGCGCTTCTCGATACTGGCCTGTTCGCCGTCCTCCTCCTCATCCCCTTCTCTCATGCCAACGGAACGCGCCGACCGATCTGCGATCGACCGAAGAGCTGCCGCAGGCAATCCGCCGTCCTCATCAGGCTCGAAGGACTGCGCGGCGCCCATGCGCTCGCGCATCTCCTGCTCGAGCATCCTGAGGCGCACCGTCTCGAACTCGAGCTGCGGGTCGCCCGAACGTTCCTGCAACTCCTGGAGCGCTGCAACATCGATGTCTGCGAGCGCCTTGACCCGTGCCGCAAGATCCTCCTCGCTGGCTGCGTCCGCGATTGCCGCTTCCACGCAGTCGCGCTCGGACTCCCACGAGGCCATCCGCGCATCGACGGCGACCTTTGCGTCGCCAGTGGCAGCAGGTGACACGCAAGATGGGTCAACCAGCTCTTCCATCCAGCCAAACCACGTGGCGATGGCCCTCCGACGTGCCCTGCGCGACCACGACGTGCGGTGCTCGCTGGGAAGAAGCGATGCGATCTCGGCGATCAGCTTCAGCTGCGCGATTCCCTCCACCGAAGCGCCGCGCACACGCATTGAAGGCTCTCCGTCGGGACCGGCGACCGTAAGGCTGGAAGGATCCGTAGGCAATCCCATGCGAAGCTGCCGCTCAAGCGCAGGAATCGAGTCCTTCTCGTGGCGCAGTATCCGTCGGGCCACTTCATCGCGGACGGCTGGATCGGCGAGGGCCTCTGCCGGAGGCTCAAGGATCTGCATGGCGCTGCTCATGGACGGCACGGCGGTCATCCGGGTGGCCTCGCGCCTGGGGGTGGAGGACTTCCACCGCCCGGACCACCGGCGCATCTACGAGGCCATGATGGCC
>CAYPOZ010000305.1:2212-2419 GCA_964412415.1 uncultured Isosphaeraceae bacterium
GCTGGCTGCGTCCGCGATTGCCGCTTCCGCGCGGTCGCGCTCGGACTCCCACGAAGCCATCCGCGCATCGACCGCAACCTTTGCGTCGGCAGTGGCAGCAGATGACACGCGCGATGGGTCAACCAAGTCTTCCATCCCGCCAAACCATGCGGTGATGGCCCTCCGACGTGCCCTGCGCGACCACGACGTGCGGTGCTCGCTGGGAAG
>CAYPOZ010000306.1:0-2415 GCA_964412415.1 uncultured Isosphaeraceae bacterium
TGACCACACACGACCACTTCAAGAGTTCCGCCACCCTCCAGACACCCATGGGCGAGCGCCGCTACAGCAGCCTCGCCGCGCTGCGGTCCGTCGGCAACATCGACCGCCTGCCGTACTCGATCAAGGTGCTGCTCGAGTCGTGCCTGCGCAACCTCGACGGCCATGTGGTCACCGTCGACCATGTGAAGGCGATCGCCAACTACGACCCGCGCAACCCAGGCGAGGAGGAGATCCCCTTCATGCCCGGCCGCGTGGTGCTGCAGGACTTCACCGGCGTGCCGTGCGTGGTCGACCTCGCCGCGATGCGCGGCGCGATGAAGGCGCTCGGCGGCCGACAGCCACACCACCATGATCAACGGCCTCGGCGTGGTGGGGTGGGGCGTGGGCGGCATCGAGGCAGAGGCCGTGATGCTCGGTCAGCCCATCTACATGCTGATTCCCGAGGTGGTGGGCGTCAAGCTCATGGGCAAGCTGCCCGAGGGCGTGACGGCCACCGACCTTGTGCTGCGCGTCACCGAGGTGCTGCGCAAGCACGGCGTCGTGAACAAGTTCGTGGAGTTCTTCGGGCCCGGCCTCGCTGAGATGCCGCTCGCGAACCGCGCGACGATCGCCAACATGGCGCCTGAGTATGGCGCGACGATCGGCTACTTCCCGGTCGACGAGCAGACGCTCGCGTACATGCGGCTGACGGGCCGCCCCGAAGGTCTCGTGAAGACCGTCGAGGCGTACTGCAAGGCGCAGGGCCTGTGGCGCGACGACTCGCTGCCGATCGAGTACACGCAGGTGCTTGAGCTCGACATGTCGAAGATCGAGCCCGCGCTTGCGGGACCCGCGCGTCCGCAGGACCGCGTCGCGCTTTCGGCGATGCAGTCGAACTGGCGGCGTGACCTGGGCAAGGTGTACGGCAAGGGCGAGGGCGCACCTGCTGCGGCGCCGGCTTCCGGTGGCGGCGGCACTGCGCTGGCGACGGCGCCCGCGCCTGCGGCGCCAAAGGGCGGCGTGCGCGTGCATGCCGACGGCCGCGACTTCATGCTCGACCACGGCAGCGTGGTGATCGCCGCGATCACCAGCTGCACCAACACCAGCAATCCCGACGTGATGATCGGCGCCGGCCTCGTGGCCAAGAAGGCGCGCGCGCTCGGCCTCGAGCGCAAGCCGTGGGTGAAGACATCGCTTGCGCCCGGATCGAAGGTCGTCACCGAGTACTTGCGCGATGCGGGCGTGCTGCCCTGCCTCGAGGAGCTCGGGTTCAACGTCGTCGGATACGGCTGCACGACGTGCATCGGCAACTCCGGCCCGCTCGCGGACTCGATCGGCAAGGCGATCCGCGACAGTGACCTCGTGGTGGCCAGCGTGCTCAGCGGAAACCGCAACTTCGAGGCGCGCGTGCACCAGGACGTGAAGGCGAACTACCTCGCGAGCCCGCCGCTCGTGGTCGCCTACGCGATCGCCGGCACCGTCGACATCGACTTCGCCACTCAGCCGATCGGCCGCGCGAAGGACGGCCGCGAGGTGTTCCTGCGCGACATCTGGCCGACGCAGGCCGAGGTGGCTGCGGCCGTGCGCGAGAGCGTCACGCAGAAGCAGTTCCAGACGCAGTACGCGAGCGTCTTCGAGGGTTCCGACGCGTGGAAGGCGATCCCCTCGGGCGGCGGCGAGCTCTACTCGTGGAACGCGTCGTCGACGTACATCCAGGAGCCTCCGTTCTTCGCTGGCATGGCGAAGGATGCGCCGAAGTCGTTCACGTCGATCGCAGGCGCACGGTGCCTTGCGAAGCTTGGCGACTCGGTCACCACGGACCACATCTCGCCGGCAGGCGACATCTCCGCCAAGAGCCCCGCAGGCCAGTACCTGCAGGGCCTCGGCGTGGGCGTGTCGATGTTCAACTCCTACGGGTCGCGCCGCGGCAACGACCGCGTCATGACGCGCGGCACGTTCGCGAACACACGCATCAAGAACCAGCTTGCGCCGGGCACCACCGGCGGAGTGACGAAGGACTTCACCGACGGCCAGGTGAAGTCGATCTACGAGGCGGCGCAGAGCTACAGGAAGGCGGGCACCCCGCTCGTTGTGCTGTCGGGCAAGGACTACGGCATGGGCTCGAGCCGCGACTGGGCGGCGAAGGGCACGTTCCTGCTTGGCGTGCGCGCGGTGATCGCAGAGAGCTTCGAGCGCATCCACCGCTCCAACCTCGTGGGCATGGGCGTGATGCCGCTGACCTACGTGGATGGGCAGACCGCGGCGTCGCTCGGCCTGACCGGCGAGGAGACCTTCGACATCGCGATCCCCGCCGACCTGCAGCCGCGCCAGCGTCTGACGGTGAAGGCCACGGGTCCGGGCGGCACCAAGAGCTTCGAGGTGCTGTGCCGCATCGACACGCCTGTCGAGGTCGACTACTACCGCAACGGCGGCATC
>CAYPOZ010000307.1:0-2146 GCA_964412415.1 uncultured Isosphaeraceae bacterium
CCTCGAGCAGGGCGTCAATGATGTCGCTTATCTCATTTGTGATGGCGTAAAGTGACATGGTTGGTCCTTTGTCAGAAGGGCATGGACAGGTCATCGACCACCGGGGCGGGCGCTGGCTTGCGCTCGACCGTGGACAGGACGCGCATGATCGTGAGCACGTTGCCGACGCGGGCGATGTCGAGCCGCATCTCGGTTGACTTGTCCGCGAGCTGCCCGTACTCCGCGACCGTGGTGGCGAGCCAGGCGTTGCCGTGCTCCCCTGCGACCGCGATGGCGATGGGGCGGTCCTTGCGGCGCACGACCCGCACGACGGCGAAGTTGCCCTCGTACTCATCGGGGTATACATCGGACGGCTCACCCTGCTCGGCCTGCTCGGCGGGCTTGGGCGCCGGGGCGGTGGCGGGCGCAGATGCCTCAGGAGCGGCCTTGCGCTTGCGGACGGGCTTGGGTGCATCCACGGCCACGGGCGCGTCCTGGGGCATCGTAGTGGCTTCCACGACCTCCGGGGCGGGCAAGGCGGCGATGGGCGCAACGGCAGGCGGGTTGTCGGCCTGCGCCATCTCCTCCGGCGTATACAGACCGGACAGCTCGGCGGGGAACGCCTTGCGGAGGGCGAGCGCCTCGGCGCACTTGGCGATCATCACCGTGGGCATCTTGCCCCACATCCCGGTCAAGTAGCCGTCCTTCGACCGCTGCGCGTACTCGCGGAACAGGGCCGTGGCAACGACGGCCTCCACGAAACCCTTGCGGTACACGCCGACCCGGGCGGCCGCCGGCGGCTCCTCGTTCAGCCACACGTCCACCCAGCGCCCGTCCGTGCCGCAGTACGCGACGGCCGTCTGCCCGGCGTACTCGCCGCTGCGCTGCGCGACCAAGCGGAAGCCGTCGATGCTGACCTGCGTCTGCATGACCTCGCGGCCAGCCTTGCGGTCGTAGCGGCGCACGGCGTAGATCTGCCGTGCGAACGGGTCGAGCCCGGTGCGCTCGCAGATGTTGAAGAACAGGTCGAGCTCATCCCGGCTCGCGCCGTTGCAGAGCGTCCGTGCGAGCAGCTCGCGCTTCTCGTCATCCAAGCGTGCCAATGCACTCATGTCAGTCTCCTTCGCTTGCGCGGGTCGCCGCGCTCGGCCGGGGGCAACGCGCCCACGACAGGATCAGTATACCGCTAGCGATACAGGCGTCAAGCCCACACTTTCACCAGCGTTTCGGCGGTTTCGCCCCATTCCTTGCTCGCCGCCAGCATCGCCACCTGGCCGTCATCCACGTACACGACCCCGGTCATCGCGTCCAAGGCAGCTCTGCAAAGCTTGTCCAGGTCCGGCCGCGTGGGTGCCAAGGGCAGCGTCGGCCTGATGAGGCCACGCGAGGTGAAGTGCGACTTCGGGCGCGGGAACCGGAAGCACAGCTCGACCGCCACCGCCCCGGTCGCCGGCGGCTCGGTCCACGCCTCGCGTGCCACCAGCGCGAACACCGCCCGGTAGGGCTTGACCTTGGCGCTCGACTCGAGCAGCACGACGCGCCCGTTCCTGAGCTTCACCGCACGCTTGGAACCCTGGGGGGCGGCGAATCCCGGTACGACGAATTCAATCATTGCGGACCCTGTGGTTGGATGCTGCCAGCACTTGGCGGTTCACCTGTCGTATCAATTTCGCCATCTCCTGCCGCAGGTACACGACCTCCTGCATGAGTTCAATCGTGAGCGGATCGTCCGTGCCGCTCTCGCGCACGCGGTCCACGACGTCCTCGTCCCGTTCCCCTCGCCCCGCAAGCATGGTCAGCCGCTGCCTTCGTAGAGGATGCGCTCGATGCGGGCGGGCAGCACGTTGCGGAGCTTCCGCACCTCGTCGCGCAGGACGCGGATGTGCCGTGCTGCCTCGCCTGGTGCTCGTCGCCAGGGTCGATCACTTGCCGGACTCCTCGTTTGAGAAGCAATCCCACCCGAACTTCTCGGCTATCTGCATCGCTTCGGCAAGCGTGGTCTTTGGCGCCTGCTTCAGTTTCGTTGTGACGGCACCGAGGATGCACACCTGCATCCTCGCCTCGTCGCGCTCGGCGGTGAGGCGTTCGATGCGTTCCTTGTCGCTCGTCCAGATCATGGCTTCGCCCCCGTCCCGAGCGACTCGGCCCACTGGTCGAGCCCGACCTT
>CAYPOZ010000307.1:2156-2406 GCA_964412415.1 uncultured Isosphaeraceae bacterium
GTCCCGCGAGCATGGTCAGCCGCTGCTTTCGTAGAGGATGCGCTCGATGCGGGCGGGCAGCACGTTGCGGAGTTTCCGCACCTCGTCGCGCAAGACGCGGATGTGCCGCGCCGCCTCGCGGCGCTCGAGGTTCGCCATCTCGCCCATGCCAGGCCAGTAGATGTCGAGGCGCTCGAGGATGTCGCGCTCCTGGTGCTCGTCGCCTGGGTCGATCATTTGTCTGCCTCTCTGTCAGCCTGTGCCAACCGCT
>CAYPOZ010000308.1:0-873 GCA_964412415.1 uncultured Isosphaeraceae bacterium
TCCGAATGTGCGAGCGCCCCCGATCACCGTGTGCGGGTTGGCGGGCGTACTGCCCTGGGGTGATGCCTGAGCCACCTCGTCTTGGGCGGCGATCACGAATCGCGGCGATCGCTCATCGGCGGTGATCGCCCCGTCGCGGTTCACGTCCCACACCCACGGACGGGACACACGCGCCCACGTGCTGTACCACAGGCCCCTCTGGCCGACGAGAAGCGCGTCGTAGGTATTGCGGTCTGGCGGGTTGTCCGGCGAGTAGACGGCATTGACCTCAGGCGGCACGTAGCGGGGATCCGTCGCGATGCGCTCAAGGATGTCGTTCCATGCGTTGCTGCCGGCACTGCCTCCACCGCCGCCCGCGAGTGCGCTTGTCTCGTTCGGGTCGTACGCGTTTCGGAGGCGGTCCACCACCACTTCGACTGGCGCAGGCGGGGTGCCCGGTGGCGGCGGAAGGTTCGGGTCAGGGCCAACCCAGCTCACCTTGCGGCGAAGCTCGATGGTCTGGTCATTCACCCCAAGGCCCTGGAACAGGTTGCGGTAGTACAGCTCGTCCGTGGTCCAGTTGCCGCCAGCGTCGTCGCTGGCGTTGAAGATGAGCGTGTCCGCGAGAACTGTGTTGGGGTCCTCGAACAGGTCCGAGCCGATCTGCCCGCCCGAACCGACCGGGAAGATGCTGATGCCCTGCGCTCCGAGCTCCGACTGCGCCGCGGCAAGCTCTGTGCGCAT
Organism: uncultured Isosphaeraceae bacterium; assembly: GCA_964412415.1. GTDB lineage: Bacteria > Planctomycetota > Phycisphaerae > Phycisphaerales > SM1A02 > ZLKRG44. The sequence continues at coordinate 724 of CAYPOZ010000308.1, forward strand.
GTTCGACGGCCAGTTCTGGCCAACCGCAGGGTTCCCCGAGGGATCCGCACCCGTAGGACTGAACCAGTCGTGGGTCAGGTCGAGGAATCCCATCATCGTCGCACGGAAGGTGGGGTCGCCTCCGAGCTCCTTCGGGCACGCAAAGACGAT
>CAYPOZ010000308.1:883-2404 GCA_964412415.1 uncultured Isosphaeraceae bacterium
ATGCCGAGCTTTTCCACGGTCTTCTTGCGCGAACCGCCGAACGCGCGCAGCGTGAAGTTGCGCAGGTTGACGGGCTGGTTGTACGGATTGACGATCTGCACCACGAGCACCGGCGCAGGAGGCAGGGCCGCCGGGTCGTCGCGGTCGTAGTTGATGAAGTACTCGCCGCCGCCGATGAACGGCACCGGCATGCGGTTCGCGCCGGGGCAGGTGTCGCCGGGCCAGAGCTGGCCCTCGTTCTGAAGCAGGTTGCAGACCGTGTCCGACACCCGGCTCCGCGGGTACACGAACGCGAAGAACGCCTGCGCGATGAAGGGCTGCGGCTCCTGCCCGATGAAGACCATCGGGTCGTTGGGCGCGCTAGGGCTCGCGGCCTGAAGGCCAAGCGCTGGCGGCAGCGGCTGGTCTCGCTCGAGGGTTCCGGCGAGCACCGGGCGGTCGCGTGCCGCGAGGATGTTCGTGGCCCAGCTCGCCGCAAGGCGCTGCGCCCACACCTCCGCGTTGGGGTTGCCCACGTTCGTCGCACGGTCGTAGCCAGCGAACACCGTGTACACCGGCTGTGCGCCACCGGTCGGTGACTGGCCGCGACGGTCGATGAATGACATCTGCAGGAGGTTCGTCAGCCGGTTCAGCCAGCTGTAGGTGCTCTCGAAGAGCAGCCTTCCGTACTCGCCGGCGTTCGCGTCCGCAGATGTGGGATAGGGCTCGTTGAGGTCAAGCTTGCGGTTCCAGTCGAGGTATGCCTGGCGCGCAACGGTGTCGTCGCGCGCAGTGCCGGGAACTCCATCGCCGTCGGCGTCCCCATCGAGGTACTGCGCCGCAAGGTCGGGTCCGGGCGCGAAGCCAAGCCGCGGCAGGAACACAGGCTGCGGACCGGCAGGTCCGTAGGACGGCTCGCGAAGCACCGGAGCCAAGCCCCACGGCAGGTACGGGGTGCGCCGCGCAACGGAACGCAACTCAGGCTGTGCGGCGCCGCGCACCGGCGGCAGCGTCCACATCCACGGCGGCATCATGTCGTTGCGCGCGCCGCTGACGGTGGTGATCTTGCGCCGGTTGTCGTGCAGCAGCTGGTCGTTGGTGAGCGAGTCGAAGTACTCGCTCGTCTCCTCGCGCTCGGGGCTCGAGCGGAGGAACCTGAGGTTGTTCGAGTCGAGGGCACGCTCGAGACGCGACAGCAGCGCGGGGTCGTTGGATCCGTGGCGCGCGCGAAGCTCGTACTCGTCGGCGATGCCGAAGGGAGTCAGCTGCGGCGTGCGCTCGCGGAATGCAGGCGCCGCATCGCCGTATGCGATGTGGATCCTGCCCTGGTTATCGATGTAGTCGCCCACACGGCCGCCGTCGGCCATCGCCTTGAAGTATCGCGCGCGCTCGAAGGGCAGCGCCATGCTCAGCCGGAAGGGAGATTCCTCAGCGGTCGGCACGGGCTGCGCGGTACCGTTCTGCAGTTCGCGCAGCACGCCGATCTCGCGCAGGAACGTGGGGTCTGCCGCGCTTCCCGTGGCGACGCCCGTGTTCCCGTTC
>CAYPOZ010000309.1:0-2381 GCA_964412415.1 uncultured Isosphaeraceae bacterium
TCAGTGCGCCAGCCGTGGCGCGGATTCGCCTTCGAGCTCGACCTCGAGCGGCGCGCACCATTCGCGCATGCGTTCGGGCCCGAGGGCGCATCGAGCGCAGATCCCTTCGGCGCATCGCGCAGCATCCGACGGGCGCCGCTGTGGAGCTGGAAGGTGCTCCCGCATGCGCAGGACCCCATGAACCGAGCGTGGATCGTGCTTCAGGGCACGAGCCTCGGTCCCGGGCGGCCCTAGCGCCGCACCGCTCGGCTCGCGCGCAGCTGCTGGCCCGGCCGGTCCTCGACCCGCATCAGGCGCTCTCCACCGCACGCGCGAATGCGCTGTCGCGAAGCCGCTCGATCCGCCGCACGACAAGGTGCGTCACGCCGTGGCGCCGCTCGACAGTGCCGTGTGCGATGATGGCAGGTGCGTGCCGCGCCACCATCCGCTGCGCCTCGTAGACCTGCGGCCGCAGGATGAGGTTGGCGGGCCCCGTCTCGTCCTCGACGGTCATGAACATGATGCCCTTGGCCGTGGGCGGACGCTGCCGAACAAGCACAAGGCCAGCCACGGCGGTGCGGCTGCCGTGCGGAAGCGCAGCCTCTTCGCCAAGCGCGCTGCACGGCAGCACGCCAGCTGAGGCAAGCGAATGCCGCGCAAATGACAGCGGATGCGCGCGCAGGGAGAGTCCGGTGGTCCAGTAGTCGCTGCGCACATGGTCGCGTGCGGCGAGTGCGGGCAAGGGTGCAGGCCCCCGCTGCCCGTCGGTGTGGCGGCGCAGGTGCGGAGCCTGATCCTGCTGCAGGAAGAGCGGCGCATCGGCGGCGCCGCCGTGCAGCGCCTTCACCTGCCAGAGCGCCTGCTGGCGGTCGATGCCGCATGCCGCGAAGGCATCTGCCGCCGCGAGCTTGCGCAGGGCGCCAGGCTGGAGGCCGCTGCGCCAATGGAGGTCAGCCACATCGGCGAAGGTGCCCCCTGCACTGCGCGCCTCCACCAGCGCATCTGCGTCTGCGCGCTGCAGCCCGCGCACCATGCGAAGCCCGAGACGGATGGCAGGTCCGCCAATGGCTGGCTCCAGCGTGCAGTCCCATGCGCTTGCGTTGATGCAGGCCGCACGCACCTCCACGCCATGGCGCTGCGCATCCTGCACAAGCTGCGCGGGCGCATAGAAGCCCATCGGCTGGCTGTTGAGGAGCGCCGCGCAGAACGCCGCAGGATGGTGGCACTTGAGCCATAGCGACGCATAGACGATGTGCGCGAAGCTTGCCGCATGGCTCTCGGGGAACCCGTAGCCAGAGAACCCCTGGATCTGCGTGAACGCCTGCTGCGCGAAGGCGCGCGTGTAGCCGCGCTCCACCATCCCCTGCTCGAGCCTCTCGCCGAAGGCCGCGATCTGGTTGCCGGAGCGCTTCCATGCGGCGATCGCGCGCCGCAGCGCGTCCGCCTCGCCCGGGGTGAACCCTGCGGCGGCCACCGCGAGCGCCATCGCCTGCTCCTGGAAGAGCGGCACGCCGAGCGTGCGCTCCAGGATGCGGCGCACCGCATCGCTTGGCCACTCGGGCACAGGTTCACCCGCGCGCCGACGCAGGTACGGGTGCACCATATCGCCCTGGATAGGTCCTGGCCGCACGATCGCGACCTCAGCCGCGGCAGCATCGACATCTGCGCGCGGCTCTCGATCTGGAAGACCCCGACCGTGTCGGCGCGGCATGCCATGTCGTACGAGGCGGGATCGTCTGCGGGAATCGTCCTGAATGTCAGGGGCGGCACCGCGGCCTGCAGTGCCGCATCGCATGCCGACGCCGCGTCTCGTTGGGATGTGGCGTTCACGAGGTCGATCGCCTTGCGCACTGCCGTGAGCATGCCCAGCGCCAGCACATCGACCTTCATCATGCCCATCGCATCGACATCGTCCTTGTCCCACTCGATGATCGTGCGTCCATCCATTGACGCGTCGCGCACCGGCACCATGTCCGTCAGTGGGCCTTCGGTGATGATGAACCCGCCGACATGCTGCGAGAGGTGCCGCGGGAACCCGCACAGCGTGCCGGCGAGCGCGAAGAGCTCGCGCACCTGCGGATCAGCGGGATCGAGCCCGATCCCGCTCACCTCCTGCGCGTCAGGCGCACCGCCATGCCACCACGACACCGTCGAGGCAATGCGCCCGGCGAGCTCGCGCGGCATGCCCAGAGCTCCCGCCACCTCGCGCAGCGCAAGGCGGCCTCGCCAGCAGACCACCTCTGCGCAGATCGCTGCGCGGCGGCGACCGTACCTGGCGTAGATGTACTGGATGACCTCCTCGCGGCGCTCGTGCTCGAAGTCGACGTCGATGTCGGGCGGCTCGTCGCGCTCGCGGCTGATGAAGCGCTCGAAGAGCATCTCCGAGCGCGTGGGGTCGACCG
>CAYPOZ010000310.1:0-2356 GCA_964412415.1 uncultured Isosphaeraceae bacterium
TTGGATAACGGCGACACGCACAATCAGGCCGCTCGTGAGCGCGGGGAAGCGGCGTCGCGCGAAGCGCGCGATGTGACCGCTGACGTGACAGCCACAGACTTCCGTGCAGCGGACCCCGGTCCTGCTGATCCGCGATTCATCGGCCGCCTCGCGCGTGAGTGGACACTTGAGCTCACCTTCCCTCGCGCGATCGACGAGTCGCCCGGCGAACCAATGCTGATCATGGACGGTTGGGTCGAGTACCCATACAGCACCACCAACTTCTCGATGTGGCAGGCCAGCGCGCCCGCGCAGACGCCCACGCTTGAGGCTCTTGACCCCGCGACTCAGAAGTGGGTGCCGCTGGTGACTGAGTACGGCTACCCCGCCGGCATGCCCCGGCAGTGCAGCTTCCCGATTCCGCGCGAGGCGATCCCTGAAGGATGCGCGGCGCTCCGTCTGCGCACAACCGTAGAGCTCTACGTGGATGCAGTTGCCATCGCGTGGAGCGAGCCCTGCGATGGGGCCGTGCGCACCGAGCATCCGCTCGTGCACGCGGAAGTGGCGGACGCTGGATTCGCGGCACGCGTCCCCCGTCCGCAGCGCAGGCCCGAGTACGACTACAGCCGCCGTGCGCCGCTCTGGGACTGCCGCACGCAGCCGGGCCGATACACGGCGTTTGGCGTCGACTGCTCGCCTTTACTCCGTGCAGCCGATGACGCGTCGGCGATCTTCGCGGCTGGCGAGGAGGTGCGGCTGTCGTTTGCGGCCGATGGCATGCGTGCAGAACCAGTGCGCGCGGCATCTGCCGGTTCGGGCACTGCGATGCCGACCGCGGTGCCCGCCGGCATAAGGGTCTGGGTGCTCGAGGTCGATGGGTGGTGCAAGGACATGGATCCCCTCACGCGGGGGGGTGCACGACTCGATCCGCTTCCCTCCCGTGACGGAGGTGTCCCGTCGTCACCGGCTCTGGGCCTCATGACGCAGTTCAACACGCGCATCGAGGGCGGGCGCGACTGACCTATCCTGCAGCGCAGTGTCGTCCCGGCCCGTCCTGAGCAAGTCACTGCGCCGCCTGCTTGCGGTGATGATGGCGGCCTTCGCGCTGCTGGTCGTGAACTCGGCCTACCTCGGCGCAGTGTCGCTGGCGTCGCATGCCACGGGCAGGCCGCTCGAGAACACCTTCACGATCTGGATGTTCCTGGGCCATCTGGTGCTCGGCATCGGGCTTGCAATCCCATTCCTGTGGTTTGTCGTGGGTCACCTCAGGCGAGCCATCGGGCGCCCCAACCGAAGTGCAGTGCGCGCCGGACTCGCGACGGCGGCGGCGGGCATCGCGACGATCGTGACCGGTGTCCTGCTGACTCGCATCGAGTTCGGGGGACGGGTGGTGACGGTGGAGGGTCCCGAGGCACGGTCCTGGATCATGTGGCTGCATGTCGCGGCGCCGGCGGCCATGATCTGGATGTTCCTGCTGCACCGGCTCGCGGGTCCGCCCATCCGCTGGCGGACGGGTGCAGGGTGGTCTGCGCTTGCGGTCATTGGCGCGGCGGCGATGGTGGGGCTCCACTGGCTCGATCCGCGCGGTCAGGACGCCCGCGCTCCGCGTCAGGGCGCGTCCTACTTCGAGCCCTCGCTCGTACGCACCGCGCATGGCGAGTTCCTCTCCGCCGACTCGCTTATGCGCAACGACTACTGCCTCGAGTGCCACGCCGACGTGCACGCATCATGGGCGAGGTCCGCTCACGCGGCGAGCAGCTTCAACAACCCGATGTACGCCTTCAGCGTGCGCGAGACGCGGCGCCGTGCATTCGAGCGCGAGGGATCAGTCAAGGACGCCAACTTCTGCGCAGGATGCCATGACCCTGTGCCGTTCCTCTCTGGCGCATTCGAGGACACACGGTGGGATGACCCTGACTACGACGCGGCGCACGACCCCATGGGTTCGGCCAGCATCACCTGCGTGGCCTGCCATGCCATCACCGAAGTGGGCGTGCGCGGCAACGCAGACTTCACGATCGCGGAGCCCGCGCCCTATCCCTTCGAGTCCGCAGACGGCGGGATCGGCGCATGGCTCAACCGCCAGCTCGTCAAGGCACGCCCATCGCTTCATGCGCGCACCTACCTGAAGCCCGAGGTGCACCGCTCCGCCGAGTTCTGCTCCACCTGCCACAAGGTCTTCCTGCCCGAACCGCTGAACGACTACCGGTGGATGCGTGGCCAGAACCACTATGACAGCTTCCGCCTCTCGGGGTGGAGCGGAGTCGGGGTGCAGTCATGGCGATGGCCCCCACGCGCGGAATCCAACTGCAACGGATGCCACATGCCTGCGCACCCCAGCGGCGACTTCGGATCCAAGCCGCGCGGGCCTGATGGC
>CAYPOZ010000311.1:0-2351 GCA_964412415.1 uncultured Isosphaeraceae bacterium
GGCCACGCTTCAAGGCCATCCTGGACGCGATGTACGACCGACAGCTCAACCTGGAGTTCACTGACCGGGAGCACGCGCTCCGCGCCCTGGCGGCCCCCGGGGGGCCGTTGGGCGCAGAGGCAGCGGACCGCTAGAATCCGGGCATGGTCATGCCGCAGATCCTCGTTGCCGCCGTCGCGGCGCTGGCTCACGGTGCCGTCGCGGCGCCAGCTGCGTTCGCAGCGTGACTCTCCGCGCAGGTCCTCGACCAGCACCTGTCCCGCCGGCATCGACGGGTCAATCCGCACGCGCGAGACGCCCATCAGGTCGGCCAGTTCGGCGTGCACGGGCGCAAGCTCGCCCGAGGGATCTCCAACGGCGATCCCTGCATCGAGCGGGTTCTCCACGCCGCGCGACTTCGCCTCGTCCAGCGCCTTGAGCGCCGCATCGCGCGCTGACATCGCAGCGGCCCACGCCGGGATCGCGCCCTCCGCGTGCGAGTCGAGCCCCAGATGCACCTGCGCGAAGAGCATCGGCGCATCCTTGCCGCGCATTGCGCACCATGCCTCCTCCGCCGTGTGCGGGAGGATCGGCGCAAGCATCCGGCACAGCGCCTCTGCGCACAGCCTCATCGCGCGCTGCGCCGACCGTCGCCGTGGCGCATCGGCCGCATCGCAGTAGAGGCGGTCCTTGACGGCCGCGCAGTACACCGCCGAGAGCGTCTCGTTGCAGAGCCTGAAGATCGCCAGGTGCGCATCGCGGAAGCGCCACTGCGCGAACGCGTGCCGAACGTCATGCTCCACGCGCGCGAGCTCGGCGATCACCCACCCGTCGATCGATGAGGGGTCGGCGGCGCGCGCCCACGCATGGAGCGTCGCGTCATCGGCGGGGCCGGCTGCCTCGCCGTCGAGGTTCGACAGCAGGAACCGAACCGTGTTGCGCACCTTGCGGTAGCTCTCGCCAGCGATCCTGAAGTACTCGGTGTCGATGCGGATGTCGGCGTCGTACGCGAGGCCCGACACCCACCAGCGCGCAACCTCCGCGCCAAACTCCTTGAGCAGGTCCTCCACGTCGAGCGCGTTGCCGAGGCTCTTGCTCATCTTGTGGCCGTTGCGGTCCACCATGAACCCGTGCGTCAGCAGCGCCTTGAAGGGCGGCGCGCCCGTCGCGCCGAGCGCCGGAAGCAGCGAGAGCTGGAACCACCCGCGGTGCTGGTCCGAGCCCTCGAGGTAGAGCTCGCTCGGGATCCCGAACCCGCGCCGCTGCAGCACGCTGTGCCAGCTCGACCCCGCCTCGAACCACACGTCGAAGATGTCGGGCAGGCGCACCAGCGTGGCCACATCGAGTCCCGCTGGCGCATCAGGGTCGCGCGCCGCGTCGTACGACGCAAGCAGCTGCGCGGGAGTCTCGGTGAACCACGCGTCGCTGCCGGCCTGCGCGAACCGCGCGGCCACCGCGCGCACGCTCGCGGGCGTCATGAACACGCGGCCGTCGGGCATCGTGAATGCGGGAATCGGCAGGCCCCACGCGCGCTGGCGCGAGATGCACCAGTCGGGACGGTGCTCGAGCATGCCGCGCGGCCCCACTCGGGCGCGAAGTCGATGTGGCGCTCGACGGCATCGAGCGCCATGTGCCGCAGGGTGCGCCCCTTCGCCGGCCCCGACGCACGGCCCGGCCGGTCCACGCCGACGAACCACTGCTCGGTGGCACGGAAGATCACCGGCGTCTTGCTGCGCCAGTCGTGCGGGTAGCTGTGGACGAACGTGTGGTCGAACACCAGGTGGCCGCTCTCGCGCAGCCGCTCGGTGACGAGCGCATTCGCGTCCCACACGCTGATGCCGCGCAGCCACTCGGGCACGCTGCCGTCGTAGGTGCCGTCCTCGAGTACAGGGCAGTACACCGGAAGCCCCTCACGGAGCCCGGTCTGGTAGTCCTCCTGTCCGTGTCCGGGCGCCGTGTGCACAAGGCCCGTGCCGTCCTCGAGCGTCACGTACTCCGCCGCCACCACACGTCCCTCACGCTCGCAGAAGGGATGGCGGTACGTGAGCCCCACAAGCGCAGAACCGTCGCATTCCGCAAGCACGCTCACCTTCTCGGCGCCGATCGTCCCCGACACCTTCTTCAGGAGCTCGGTCGCCACGATCGTCACGGCACCGTCGATCTCCGCAAGCGCGTAGCGGAAGCGCGGGTGCACAGCGACCGCAAGGTTCGCAGGCAGCGTCCATGGCGTCGTGGTCCAGATCATCAGGCAAGGCGTGCACGGGCTCTCCGTGCCGAACGCGCGGTCGGCGCCCTCGCGGTCAGCCACCTCGAAGTCCACGTAGACCGACATGTCGGTGCGGTCCTCGTACTCGAGCTCGGCCTCGGCCAGC
>CAYPOZ010000312.1:0-2059 GCA_964412415.1 uncultured Isosphaeraceae bacterium
TGCCGATGGCGGATCGCGCCTCTGCCCTGCCCCGACGCACGGTGATCGTGCTCGTCCCGCTGATCGCCGACGTGCACATCGATCCGGACATGGTGCCGGTCGTACCATCTCAGCCCAACGCACCTCCGGACGCCGAGACGGCCACCACGCCATGAGCGACCTGCCACCACGACCATTGATCATGCCCCCAGGCGCCCGCGAGGCACGCGGGACCATGCGGATGCACCGGCGCAGGCGGAGGCTCATCGGAATCTCGGTGCTTCCGACCCTGCTGACGCTCGGCAACCTCGTATGCGGCTTCGCGGCGATCCACTTCGCGTCCAAGCCAATCGGGCCGGCAGAGGTCTTTGGCTGGAGCACACTCACCATCGCCGGCGCGCTGATCTTCCTCGGCATGCTGTTCGACGGCATCGATGGCCTCGCGGCGCGCCTCACGCGTTCCGCAAGCGAGTTTGGCGCACAGCTCGACTCGATGGCGGACATGGTGACCTTTGGCGTCGCCCCCGCGTACATGATGCTGCGGCTTGTGGGCTACTACTACGGCGGGCCTGACAACTACACGGGGGTACTCGGACCCGACGCCGACAGCGTCTACGGCAAGGTGATCTGGGGCATCGCCGCCTTCTACATCTGCTGCACGGCCCTCCGGCTGGCGCGATTCAATGTGGAGACCGTCTCGCACGCCGAGGAGGACCACCGGAACTTCCGGGGGCTTCCATCACCTGGTGCCGCAGGCGCCGTCGCGAGCCTGATCCTCCTTCACCAGCATCTCTGGGTCACGAGGTTCAACGAGTTGCCGCCACCAGGTTTCGGCGCAACCTCAAGTCTGGCGATCCCGATTGTGACGGTGTTCTGCTCGGCGGCGATGGTGTCGCGACTTCGGTATGCGCACATCGTCAACCGATACCTGCGGGGCAAGCGGAGCTTCGCGTACGTGGCGTGGATCGTGGCGCCCTTTGTGCTCGCCATCTGGTGGTTCCAGATCACGCTCGCGGTGCTGTTCACCGTGTACCTGCTCAGCGGCCCCGTGCTCACCATCATGTCACGGGGAAAGCTGCGGCATCGCCTGCCCGCCACCGAGCCGTTGCAGGGGGCATCCGATCCGCGGACTCAGCCTCCCGCACCCTGAGCGGCCGGCTCGCCGGCGTCCCGCGGCTTCCCGCCACGACCGCGCTTGGCCTGCCACTCGGGAGTGCCCGGTGCGCCAGGCATGCGTGCATCGCGCTCGACAGGGATGATGTCCACCGCCACCGGATAGTGGTCGCTTGCATGGCCTGCAGGCGCCTTGTCGGTCCGCCAGTTGTACGCGTCGCCGGGATGTAGCGTCGACAGCACGAAGAAGCTGTCGGGCACGAGCTCGTTCGCGAGCGAGTCGCTCACGAGGATGAAGTCGATCGCGCGGCCCGACTCGTGCGTGATGAACCGGTCGCGGACCTGGTCGGCCGTGACCTTGCCCTCGATCCACGGGCGCCAGTCGTAGGAGTTCAGGAGCCCCGCACGGTCGTACATCTTGCGCGCCTCCTTGGTTGCCGTTGCGTTGAAGTCGCCCACGACGGCGAGGTTGCGCGACGGGTTCGCGGCAAGCTCCGCCTTCACTGCCGCAATGATGCGCGCAGCCTCGGCCTCGCGCTGGTCGTTGAACGCATCGCCACCGGCCTTGTGGTGGATGCCGACCACCACCAGCTCGTACCCGCCGGGAAGCACCGCCGTCGCACGGATCGGGATGCGCTGGTAGCGGAAGCCGTCGCCCGAGGGCTTGTCGAGGAGCCTCGCATCCTTGAGCGGGAACCGCGACAGCACCGACTGCTCGACACCGCGCGCGTACTCCGCGTCGAAGCTCTCGATGTGGTCGTAGCCAAGGCCCTTGAGGTACGTGTCGCGGAACCACGCGAGCGCCTCGCGAGACTCGATCTCCTGAAGCACGAGGATGTCCGCATCGAGCCGGCGGATCGCCTCGGCAAGCGCAGTGCAGCGCTCCGCTGGCGTGGCTTGCGTGCTGTCCTCGTTCTCCCCCGAGAGCGCAGGGTCATCCACGTGGTCGAAGCGGTTGAGCATGTTG
>CAYPOZ010000312.1:2069-2328 GCA_964412415.1 uncultured Isosphaeraceae bacterium
GGCCCGCGCCGGCGGATCCTTCACGCCATAGTGGAATCCCGCGGGACGGTTGCGCTTGCGCGGGCCGGCATCGCCCTCCTGGCCTGCTCCGCCCTTGGGCGCAGGCGCACCATCCTTCGCAGTCCCTGTGCCCGCGCCCCCAGTGGCCTTGGCAGGCGCACCCTGAGTTGCCGCACCGCCCTGCGCCAGCGCGACCGGCACGCCAAGCGCCACAGCGAGGACCGAGGCCAGGACCGCAACGGCACGCACGTCGATCGGC
>CAYPOZ010000313.1:0-2327 GCA_964412415.1 uncultured Isosphaeraceae bacterium
CTCGGCGCTTGGGGCAGGTGTGGTGACCTTCAACGATGCCGTCCGGCCGACGGCGCACCCGGCAACGTCCATCACCGGCAACGGCTCGAGCGGATGGGGAGCGACACGCGGCGAGGCGGGCCTTCGCGCCATGTCGCGCGAGGTGAGCGTCTCCATCACGTCTACACGCATGCGCATGCCATCGGGCGAGCCGTCGCCATCCGTGCAGTCCATCTTCCGCCGCCTTGTCGGACTTGGCGCGCCGCGGCATGACGATCGCGGCATCGCTCGAACTGGCGCGCGCGGAACGCCCTCGCCCCGCGAAGGCGCATCTCGCCCAAGGACCCATCACCCATGATCCAGCACGGCACAGCCCACAGATCCTCGACGCCGCACCCGCGCTCTTCGGCAGGACGCAGCGCAATTGTCATCGGCGGCGGGCTGGCAGGTCTCGCCGCGGCAGTCGAGCTCCGCACCCACGGGCTCGATGTGACGATCGTCGAGCGCAACGAGCACCTCGGCGGCAAGATGAACGTCTACTCGGAGAAGGGGTTCTCCTTCGACATGGGACCCACGATCCTGACGCTGCCGCAGGTCGTGCGCGGCGTCATCGAGCGCACGGGCCGCCGCGTTGACGACCTCCTGAAGCTGGTGCGGCTGGATCCGCAGTGGCGCTGCCTCTTCCACGATGGCACCGCGATTGACCTTCTCGACGATCCCGCACGCATGGCGCAGGCGCTCGACCGGCAGTTCCCCGGTCAGCGCGCAGGAGCCGGATGGGTCGAGCTGCTCGACTACAGCCGCCGCATGTTCAGGCTGAGCGAGAAGGTCTTCTTCTACAAGGACCTCGGCGGCATGGGTGACCTGATGCGCCGTCCGCCCACCGGCGAGCCGGGGCTCCTGGGTGACGTGGTGCGCATGAGGATGATGGCCACGATGGCGGGCACCGTGCACCGCCACATCCGCGAGCCGCACATGGCGCAGCTCTGCGAGCACTTCCTGCAGTACGTGGGCTCAAGCCCCTTCCTCGCGCCGTCGATCCTTGCGCTGATCGCATCGGCTCAGGCAGACCAGGGGTGCTGGTACGCGATGGGCGGCACGCGCACCGTGGCACGCGCCCTCGAGCGCTGCCTTCGCGAGGATGGGGCGGCCGTCATCACCGGCTGCGGCGTGCGCAAGATCAACAGCGACGGGAAGCGCGCGCGCGGCGTGGAGCTTGACGACGGGCGCACGATCGAGGCGGATGTCATCGTCTCCAACTGCGATGTGCAGCGCACCTATCGCGATCTCATCGGCGACGCAGCTGCGCTTCGCGAGCAGCGCGCCATCGGACGGTCATGGACTCCCGCGTGCAGCGGCGTCGTGCTGTACCTGGGCCTCTCGCGGCAGTACGACCACCTTGCGCACCACGACTTCCTGTTCTCGTCGAACTCGCAGTCGGAGTTCGGCGACATCTACGGCGCAGGCATCCCTGCGCGCGACCCGACGCTCTACCTGTGCGTGCCCAGCCGCACCGATCCCTCGCAGGCACCCGAGGGCTGCGAGGCGCTCTACGTTCTTGTGCACACGCCGTTCATGCGTCCGGGCCAGCGCTGGGACGGTCCAGGCGGCCTGCTCGAGCAGTACCGCCCCGTGATCCTTCGCAAGCTCAAGCACCATGGCATGGAGGACATCGAGCGGCACATCGTGGTTGAGCGCCACCTCACGCCCGCGGGCATCGACCGCATGTACAACGCGGAGGGCGGCGCGATCTACGGCCTCGCCTCGCACGGCCTCTTCAAGGGCGGATTCAAGCCGCGCAACCGCAGCCGCGTGCTCGGCAATCTCTACCTCGCCGGCGGCAGCGCCAATCCAGGCCCTGGCACGCCGATGGTCATGATGAGCGGCGTCACGGCCGCACGCTCGGCGTGCGAGGACCTTGGCATCGCGCTCGTGGGAGAGGCGCACACCGCGAACCAGCCCGGCATGCCGACGGCCACGTTGGCTGCGGCGTCGGGCGCCGCACGCCGCGTCGCCGAGCCGGTGGGCGCGGGAGCCTGACCGGCGCGTGCTCCGAGGGACCCGCAAGATGGCGCGCTCACACGGCCCAACTGGTCGCAGCGATGCGATCCTCCTGGGTCGCTGGAATGCCCGCTTCTTCTCGTTCTTCGCCTGGTACTCGAGGCGTCTCGTCGCGAGGCACTTCCATGCGCTGCGGCTGTCGGAGGATTCCTGCCCAGCTGGGCTCGACTCGGAGAGCCGCCCGCTGATCGTGGCGCTGTCGCACTCGTCATGGTGGGACCCGATCGCGGCCGTGCTCATGAAGGATGCGCTGATGCCCTCGCGTGCATCGTGCTCGCCGATGGACC
>CAYPOZ010000314.1:0-2308 GCA_964412415.1 uncultured Isosphaeraceae bacterium
CGCGACCTCCATCTGGTCGAGCACGGCATCGATCCGGCGCGTGAGGTCGAATGTGTTCGTGCCCGGCGACTTCTTCACACTGACGACGACGGCAGGCATCCCGTCGTCGCTGCCGGTGCCGCGCTTGGGTGCTGGTCCGAGCCGCACGTCGGCCACGTCGCCGATCCTGATCGGCAGCCCGCCACGGAGCTCGACAAGGGTCGATGCGATGTCATCGGCGCTGCGCACACGCGCCATCTGTCGGATGGGAAGCTCCTGGTGCTCCACGCTCGGCAGGTAACCCGCGCTTGCGGCGCTGTGCGCGCCGCGCGCCGCGCGCACCACATCGCCGATCGAGAGCCCGAACTGGTCCAGGCGGTCCTGCCGCACCGCGATCTCGTACTCGGGAAGCTCGCCGCCAATCGACACCACCTGCGCCACGCCAGGCACGGCGAGCAGCTTCTGGCGCAGCTCGAACTCGGCGAAGCTGCGCAGCTCGAGAGGCGACGTCTCGCCGCCGGGCGAGGAGAGCGCGAACAGCATCACCTCGCCGGTGATGCTCGTGATCGGCATGATCTCGGCATGCACGTTCGGCGGCAGTTCCTCGCGCACCACCGCGATGCGCTCCGCGACGAGCTGTCGGGCCCGGTACAGGTCCATGTCCCAGTCGAACTCGGCCCACACCATCGAGAGGCTCGTCGCGCTGGCCGAGCGGACGCGCCGAGTGCCCGGAAGGCCGTTGATCGCCGACTCGATCGGGAAGGTGACGTTCGTCTCGACCTCGTCCGCGGCAAGCCCGGGCGCCTCGGTCATGATCACGACCGTCGGCGCATTCAGCTCGGGGAACACATCTACGGGCATGTCGCGGATGCGCAGCCCCGCGAAGAGCAGCAGGAGCCCCGCGGCCACGACGACCATCGTGGGATGACGAACTGACGCTGCGATGAGCCGTGCGAGCATGGTCAGTGGTCTTCAGCGTGGAAGGTGCCGTCGGCGTGGAAGTGGCCGCCCTTGGGGCTAGATCCGCTCATCGAGAGCATGAGCTGGTACGCGCCCGCCACCACAACCTCATCGCCCTCACGCAAGCCGCTGAGCACCGCGATCCACCGGCCGTCGGATGGTCCGAGGTCGGCATCAAGCCTGATCGCGCGGTCCGGATTCGCGGGGTCTCGGCGGAAGATCACGGGCTTGGCGCCATCGCGCACGACGGCCGAGAGCGGGATCGCAAGCTCCTCGGGCGCATCCTCGAGCGTGACCTCAAGTGACGCCGCCACTCCGGATCGCGCCCAGGGCGCCCCTCCCTCGGGCATCAGGTAGAGATCGATCGTCCGGCCATCGGCGTCCGCCGTCGCACCAACCCTCAACGTCCCGGCGATTGCCGGATTCGACTCGAGAGACCCTCCAGAAGGCGGCGCCACCACCGCACGCATGCCATCGGCGAGGCGGCCGAGGTCCGACTGCAGCGCACGCGCACGGAACCAGACGCCATCAGGACTGACGGTGGATGCAACCAAGGCTGACGCATCGACACGCCCGCCTTGCGTCATCGCGATCAGGTCGATGCGGCCGGGCACGCTGGCGCAGACCACAAGATCCGCAGCCCCGGAGTCCCCGCCCGCGTCACCGCACGCGGCAGCATCACCGATCATCTTCACGTGCGCGTCACGCGCGGCGAGGTCCGCCTCAGCGACCCTACGCGCCGATTCAAGCTCGGCCATGCGCACGGAGACCGCCGCAAGATCGGCCTGCGCGGCGCTGAACTGGGTGCGCGCCTCGGCGAACTGCGCAGCGCTCCCGCCGCCAGCCTCGCGGATGCGCTCGAGCTGCGCGAGCCGGTCCTGCCACACCGTCAGTCGCTCGCGCTGGCTGAGCTCCTGAGCGACAAGGGCCGCCTTCATGGGCACCATCGACTCGACGCGCGCGCGCGCGGCTGCCGCATCCTGCACGAGCCGCTGCCACTGCGCGGACCGAAGCCGGTAGAGAGGCGTGCCTGCCTCGACCGACTGCTGCGGCTGCACGAGCAGCTCGACCGTCCCGTCGAGCGGGGCGCGGTACTCGCGGCGCGCCGTCGGCAGCAGCTCGAACCGGCCGGGCACACGGAGCACCCGCTCAACGTTGCGTGGCTCGACGCGTGCGAAGGTGATGCCGAGGTTGCGGCGCACCGCGTCCGGGATGTCGACACGGTTGGTCAGCGCAGGCGCGTGGTCCTCCGCATGGTCATGGTCGGCATGGCCCTCGGTTGCGCCACTGCACGCTGCGAGCGCAAGCGCGCTTCCGACGGTGACTGCGGCGGCGAGTGCTGACCCAATGCATGAACGGCTTGACCTCA
>CAYPOZ010000315.1:0-2305 GCA_964412415.1 uncultured Isosphaeraceae bacterium
TCTGACGATTCACGTACCCACTCCTCCGCTTGCCCGATCTGCAGGCTCGTCTCGCACAGTTCGTCGAAGAGTTCGCGTCGGGTGACCATGACGCTTTCCTCGAGCTCCCGGATCTGATTCGCGGCCGCGCCATTGAGTGGCTTCACTGATGCCGCCCACGCATCGAGACATTCCAGCGTCACCATAAGTGGTTCGAGCACGCTCTCCCACGTCGGGACCTCTGAAGCCACACCGTGCGCAAGGCGACAGCGGCGAGCCACTTCAAGCTTCTCGTAGAAACGAAGGCCATCGCTGCCGATCAGCCGAGGATGCATGGCTGCCAGCACGGTGCGCATGTTTCCGACGCGTCGCATACGGCCGAGGAACGATCGAATCGTCATCGGGTGAAGGTGATATCCGATGGCATCGGCAAGGTAGCGCACCTTCAGCCCGCGCTTCGAGAGCCGGTAGCCCAGCTCCGCGTCCTCATAGGCCGCGTAGCGAAAGGACTCGCTGAAGACCTGCTCCAGATCCTGTGTGAGCCCCCGCTTCCACGAGACGTTGGAGGTGTACAGCTGATCGAATCGCAGTTCCTGCTCGTTGCGAATCCCCCTAAAGTCGAACTGCTGGGCGCCAGCGCCAACGATGTGGTCGGTGAACCAGCTCTGACCCATCTCGGCGTGCCACTCGACCTTGCCGACGAATGCCGCCTCAACTTCAGGGTGGCGCTGGTGAGCCGCCCAGTGCTGCGCGATCAGGTCGGGCGCTGGAACGATGTCGTCCCCGGTGACAAGGAACACCTCTCCCTGGGCCTGCTCGAGCGCGCAGTTCCTCGCAGCACCCGGTCCGGGGAGGCCGACGTTATCCATGACCCGCACTCTGAGGTCCGTGCCGAAGGATGCCGCGATCTCGCGGACCGACCTGCCGTCGCCGTGGTCGTTGACAATCACGACCTCGAATGACTGATCACGTTGAGCCGCATATCCCACGAGGGTCTTCGCAAGTTCCTTCGGCCGGTCCTTTGTCGGGACGATGACCGACACCGGCACCGTGGCAGCCCTACGCCGGGGCGCACGCCTTGCGTCCAGCTCGCCGCGCCACCTCGACAGCGCCCCAACGAGCGACGCTGCGGCACTCTTCCACGTGAAGCGGCCGAAGACATGCGCCCGTGCAGCAGCAGCTGCAGCTTCGGCAGGCTCGGGATCGGAGAGGTACGACCGCAGCGAGTGAATCAGGAAATCCTCGCGCACTTGGCACCAGTACGCACCCGGACCCACCAAGTAGTGCTGCGTGTCGTAGCACTCGCCCACAGGCACCTCGTCAAACTCAAGTGGCAGGAAACTCCCTGCAGGCGCGTACTCCTGGGGGCCTCCAAACGCAGGCATCATCACCGGAAGCCCGACGGCCATCGCGTCGAGAATCTTCATGGCGTACCCCTCTCCACGGAACGGACAGACCATGAGATCCATCGAGCCATAGAGCTGCATCAGGTCTGACTTGCGGAGGAAGGTCTCGTGCCACACCAAACTAGGGAACGAGGGCTGAGCCGCGATCAGGTTGCGGAGCTCGTGTGAGCCGGAGGAAGCGCCGTAGTCCTTGATGTGAATCTCGACAGGGGCCTGCGGCCCAAATGCCTTGGAGAGCGCTTGAACCAGAATGTCGGTTCCATAGCGCTGAAGGTCGTGCGAGTTCGTCACAATCAAGAGCCTGCGCATCTTGCCAGCCGCCTGACGCCTCCCGTTGGGAAAGAGGGAATCAACCTCGGGCGAGTATCCCGGAGCCACCACCGCGCACTGCGAACCTGGCACTCCGAGATCCTGCAGGCTGTCGCTGCAGAACGAGCTCAGGGACAGCTTGCGCACTCCGTTCGCGCCAAGGTTTCGACTCCACATGTCGAGCGGATGGATCGTGCCGCGGAACCTGTAGTTCGTCACGAACAACTCTGCGCTGATCTCTCCGGCGACCTCCTGCATGAAAAACTGAGGCCAGTAGTGGTTCAGCTTGATGTGGTAGGACCGGAAGGGCCGATCGGACATGAGCGCACCGAGTCGCGACCTAAGCCTCTCCTCGAGCGTGGAGGACAGCGCACGTGTCTGCGGGATGCTGACGCGCTGGCCGATGTCGGTAAGGGCGACCGCCAGCTCGCCCGCGACCCACGTCAGTGCACTCCCCTGGGAGAGATCGATGGCCAAGTGGACCCCGTCGCCAGCGAGTGGCTGACTGTACGCAGTTGCAGTTGCGGGCTGGTGCTGCAACCAGTGATCCCTGCTAGTTCTTCCTGTCCATACGAAGTTCGGCTCTCGCGTAGAGCACACGATCGCGCTCC
>CAYPOZ010000316.1:0-2304 GCA_964412415.1 uncultured Isosphaeraceae bacterium
CGAAGCAGACGCCGGACAGGAAATCGACGTTGGGGTAGGTGAAGGCGAGCAGGAAGATGACGCGGGGCGCGACGGCCCGGTCGTCGGCGAGCGCCAGGCGATCCTTGGACGGATCACGCTTGCCATGTCCGAGTGGATGCCGGCGGGGGACAGCTCTGCCCAGCTGATGCTCCAGCAGCAGTATGCGGCGCTCGCAAGGTCGGATGACCCGGTGGACCGACTGTGCGCCGCTGCGCTCGATGCGCGCTTTGGCGATTCGGTTCAGGCGCTCGAGATCACGCGCGAGCTCGCCGTGCAGGAGTCGGACTGGCCGGAGTTTGCGCGTGCCGCATCGCTGCAGGGCGATGTCATCTCGGCCATCATCGCGAAGCAGCAGGGGGATGCGAGCGCTGGCGTCGATCCGGCGCTGCTCGAGTCGCTGCAGGGCTCGATGGGCTGGTACGGGGTGTTCCTGTCGGACATGCTCGATCCCGATCCCTCGTTCCGCGCGCGCGAGTCGGCGTCCGCAATGCGGATCCTCGCCGCGCTTGGCGGGTTCGGCTGCATGGTGGCGCTCGGTGGCCTGATCGGCCTGGTCTGGCTGGGCATCGCAGGGTGGCGCGCGCTCTCGCACCGGACCGCACTCGCTCGCGCGCCGCGCGCAGATCAGGGCGATCGCTACGCGTGGACCTTCGTCGTCATCTTCGGCGTGATGACCGGTTTGGGCCTTGCGATTGGCGTGCTGCTCGGCGGATCGAGCGCGACTGCGGAGCCGGCGGAGGAGACAGTCCAGATGGGCGTGTCCGGTCTCGTGCTGCAGATGGCCATCATGGTGATTCCGCTGATTGGCCTCCTGTGGGCGTGCCGTGGAGGGAGGTCGTGGTCGCAGGTGCGGCAGGATGTGGGGCTCACGGCCGGTGGTGGCGTGGTGCGGGAGGTCGGATACGGCGTGCTCACGTGGTGCGCCGCAGTGCCGCTCGCCGCAGTTGGATTCGTGGTCGCCTTCATCCTCTCGGCGCTGACTGGGGAATCCGTGTCCGATGCGACTCACCCGATCCAGGAGGCCATCGCGGAGGGTGGCCTGGCGGTGCGACTTGCGCTGCTCGTGCTTGCGGCGGTGTTCGCGCCACTGGTCGAGGAGATCGTGTTCAGGGGCGTGCTCTACAGGCACCTTCGGGAACGGCTCGGCGGCATGGGGCACTTCGTCTCGTTCATGGTGGCTGCGCTGGCGTCGAGTGCGCTCTTTGCGGCGATCCATCCGCAGGGGATCGTCTTCGCGCCGATCCTGGCGGGGCTTGGAGTCGCATTCTGCATTGCGCGGGAGCTGCGCGGCAGCCTGATTGCGCCGATGGTGGCGCACGGGATTAACAACGCGCTCATCGTCGGGCTGAACGTCGCCCTTTTTTCCTGAAGATCCTGTGGGATATGGGTTTGTGGCCGGCGGGCGCCCCCGAATGAGGTTGCGACGCCCGGGAACCCTGTGGATACGCGGTGTATAGTTCCTGCATGCCTGGAAGGCTGAGGTGGAGACGACCATGACGGTTGGACCGACTGCGCTCGACGCGAAGGTGCTTGTGCTCAACAAGGTGTACTCGGCGATCCGGGTGGTGGACGCGTTCAAGGCGTTCAACCTCCTGATCGCGGACAAGGCCGAGGTCATCGCCGTCGAGCACGGCAAGTTCGTCAACTACGACCTGCGCTCGTGGCGAGATGCCGCGGAGTTCCAGCGCACCTTCGAGCACGATGACCACGAGTGGGTCACGACGCCGTCGCTTGTCATCGCGGTGCCCAAGATCGTGAGGCTGCTTGGCTACGACCGGGTGCCGCGCGAGCAGGTCAAGCTCAACCGCCGCAACATCTACGCGCGCGACGCCAGCCGCTGCCAGTACTGCGGCAAGCACTTCTCCACGAAGGAGCTCACGATCGACCATGTGGTGCCGCGCGTGCAGGGCGGCATGAACACCTGGGACAACCTCGTGTGCGCCTGCGTGCGCTGCAACGCCCGCAAGGGCGGCCGCACGCCGACGCAGGCGAACATGCGCCTCATGCGTGCGCCTGTGAAGCCCAAGCGAAACCCGGCGATCGCGATGCGGCTCGGCAGCCCCCGGTACCAGTCGTGGAAGGCGTTCCTCGACGAGGCGTACTGGACCGTAGAGCTCGAGTAGCCGCCACTCACTCCGCAAGCACCGGCACGTGGGAAGGCACATGCTCGGCGGCGAGCGCGATGAGAGCGTCCCAGGGCAGTGCGCCCGCTCCCGGCGCGCATGCCTCGAGCAAGGGCTCGCCATCGTCAGCGCCAACGTCCCGTGAGTCGCGCGCCCGGCC
>CAYPOZ010000317.1:0-2303 GCA_964412415.1 uncultured Isosphaeraceae bacterium
TCCGCGGTGTCGCCGGTCGCCGATCCGCTCGTCGGCGGTCGCATCTGCGGCGCAGGCTGCGCTCCGGCAGCCGATGCGCCCGCCGATTCCGCTGGCGCCGATGCACCGCCGCGCGCTCCCGGCAGCCCAAGCACCTCGTCCTCGCTGCGGGGCCTCGTGTAGCTGCGCCCAAGCCCAAACGTCGATCGCCATGTGCCATCGGCGCCGAAGGCCTGTCCGCGGTGATTGCCTCCATCCACCACGTACACCGTGTCGCCATGCGCAAGAACTCCCAGCGGAAGCCACAGGGCGCCGTCGGCGGCACCACGCTGCCCCCACGTGCGCGTGCCCGCCGGCACCGACCCGTCGTCAGGTTCCGGCGATCGCTCGGTCCGCACTGCGACCTCGATCACCCGATCGCCCAGTCGATCGCACACGCGCGCACGACCATCGCCCACGATGCAGAGGTCGACCGGATCCTGCGCATCAAGTTCCTGCACTCGCTCGCCGACCAGCACCCATCGCATCGCAGCCCCTGTCGGCGCGTCCGCACGACCTGCGATCCAGGCCATGCGCCCGTCTCGGGGATCGCATGCGATCGCCCGCGGCATCCACCGTCCCTCTGCCGGCGACTGCAGCGGACGCTGCTCGCGTGACTCGAGCAGGTGGCTCACGTGCACGGCGCGTGGCGACGAGGTCCCGCGTGCGCCACCGCTGACAAGCGCCAGGAACCCGCCATCGACGGCAATGGCATCCGCCACGCCCTCGGATGCCGCGATCCCGATCGACTCGTACGTGCGGGTGCTCACAAGACGCCCCGCAAAGGGATTGAACTTCAGCTCTCTCTCGCGAGCCGCGAGACTCCACAGCGCGAGCCTTCGGGCGCCATCATCGGCGACGCACACGAGCGCACCGCCGCCCGAGATCGCCATCGATGAGATGCGCACGAACTCGTGGTGCTTGGTGCCGGCCATGCCCATCGTCGACACGTGCGCAGGTGCATCGAGCGAGAGGTCGAAGACGACGACACTTGACGACTCCGGATCCTGCATCACGAGCCGCTGGCCATCCGCATCCGCGCCCGACCCAAAGTGGCTTTGCACGCCCTCGAGGCTCGGAAGCACCACGCGCACCTCCGACGGCTCGGGATCGAGATTGGCACGGTATGCCTGCACGCGGCGCTCGAAGGGCTCGCAGATGAGCGCGAGGCCGGATTCCGCGTCGTGCGCCACCGCGACGGGATAGTGAACGGCGCCGCGACCCGCACGCGGACGCACCGCGTGCTGACCGTATGCGAGCTTGCCGGCACCGCTGGTGTCGCAGCGCACGATCCTGTGGTTGTGCTCGTCGGCAACGAGGATCCACTGGCCGGCAGCGCACAGCCCGCGCGGCGAGTTGAGCAGGCCGGGGTATGGACCACGCCCTCCCCACGTCAGCGCCGACGGGTGCGCGGCAGGATCGGCGGGCATGTCCGCAGCGATCCGCATGACGCGGTGGCCATCGCGGTCGGACAGCATGATCGACCCGTCCGCGGCGATCGCGGCACCGGCGGCCACGAAAGGCAGGCTTACGACCCTCACCGCATCGCCATCGCATACGAGCGCGCGGCCCGGCGCGTTCGCGTCGGCGACGACAACGCGCGGCACATCTGACGGACCGGGCGCGCTGGCGATCGCGCCAGGCACGATGGCTGCGCGTTCCCACTCGCGCCGGAGATTGCCCTCCGCGGGCCACTCGCCAAGATCGCTGCCGTCAACGGAGGACAGCATCGCCACAACGCCTCGGGCAGGATCCGACACGAGCACTGCACCGTCGCCGTAGGGCGCCACCGATGCGGGGCGCACAAACTGGCCGCCAGCGCCGCGATCCACGCTCCAGCAAGGCTGCCCATCTGCAGCGGACATCGCACGGACCACCCCGCTCGCGTCAGCGACCACGAATCGGCCATCGCCCGCGGATGCGCATGCAACCGGCTCCACGAACCCGTCCCGCTCCCACATGAACGTGCCCGCGAGCACGTTGCTCGAGTTTGGCGGCACTGTCGGGCCGCGCAGCAGCATGTCCGCTGCCTGACCGGCTGCGCGCGGGGGCGCAGGGGCGGCACCGACTGCAGCTGCTGAGGCCTGCGATTGCCCGATCGGCCCCGCCACTGAAGTGCCGGCAAACGTCACGAGCGCAAGCGTGCACGCAAGCGCCAGTCCTCCGGGCACCATCGCACCCCCCGCCCGCGACCGGACCGCCGCGGCGTGGCGGCTCTCGCATCGGGCGCATCGCGGCAAGTCCTCACGCACCGGACCAAGTCTAGGTCGCGGCCCATCCCTTCA
>CAYPOZ010000318.1:0-1283 GCA_964412415.1 uncultured Isosphaeraceae bacterium
CCGCATGCTGCGGCATCGAGCTGATGGCCACCGCATGCAGCCGCTTCGACCTCGCCCGCTTCGGCGCCGAGGTGATGCGCTTCTCGCCGCGCCAGGCCGATCTCATGATCGTCGCAGGCCGCGTCAGCGTGAAGACTCTGCCGGTGCTGCAGCGCATCTACCAGCAGATGACCGAGCCCAAGTGGGTGATCTCGATGGGCGCGTGCGCAAGCACCGGAGGAGTCTTCGACACCTACGCCGTCGTGCAGGGCGTGGACCAGTTCATCCCTGTCGACGTCTACGTGCCAGGGTGCCCGCCCCGGCCCGAGATGCTCATCGAGGGCCTCATGGCGATCCAGCGAATCATCGACGAGGACCAGATCCCTCGCGATCCCGACGGAAAGCGGCTCCCGCTGAACATCGCGCTGCAGCCCAACTACGAGGTGCGCGAGCAGCCGCTGCCCGTCACCATCGGCGCGACCTGACGCGCGAGCTCACGTCCTCAGCGACGCGACGAACGACTCGATCCGGGCGAGCCCCTTGCGCAGCTGCTCCTCCGAGCACGCGAAGGAGATGCGGATGTTCGTGCGCGCGCACGCGCCGAAGTCCTCGCCCGGCACCACGGCCACGTGCGCCTCGGCAAGCAGCGCGTCGGCGAACGCCTGCGCGGAATCGATGCGGCGCCCGCCCGGCGACACCAGCCCAATGCAGCCTGAGATGTCGGGGAATGCGTAGAACGCGCCAGTCGGCCTGGCGGACTTGAGCCTCGGCACCCTCGCAAGCAGCTCGTGGACGAGCGCCGCGCGGTGCGCGAAGGCCGCACGCATCATCTCCACGGGACCTGCCGAGGAGGGCGACAGCGCCTCGACGATCGCCGGCATGAAGAAGCTCGGCACGTTGTTGGTCATCTGCCCCTGCAGCTTGACGAGCTCGCGCATCCAGCGGCCGCCGTCACCGGGCGCGCACACGTAGCCGATGCGCCATCCCGTCATCGCGAAGGCCTTGCTCATGCCGTTGACGGTGACAGTCCGATCAGCGATGCGGGGGTCGCTGCCAGGCGACCAGTGCTTGAGCCCGGGCTCGATCTCCGGGTACACGAGCTTCTCGTAGATCTCGTCCGACACCACCGAGATCCGCGGGTGCTGCGCGATCACGTCGACGATCGCGCGCATGTCGCGCTCGGGGTACGTGACGCCGCACGGGTTGCTCGGCGAGTTGAGCAGGATGCCCACCGTACGCGGCGTGATGGCGCGCTCGATCTGCGCGGCGCCCACACGGAACCCGTTCTCGAGCCGGCCCGGCAC
>CAYPOZ010000318.1:1293-2296 GCA_964412415.1 uncultured Isosphaeraceae bacterium
GCACCTCAACGCACGTGCCGCCCGCGAGCTCGATGAGCGGCCGGTAGCTCACCCATGCCGGCGTCGGCAGCAGGAACTCGTCGCCGCGGCCGGGCTCGACCAGCATCTGCAGCGCCATGAACACCGCGTGCTTGGCGCCCGAGGTGACGCTGATGTGCTCGGCGGCGCACGCGATGCCGTTCTCCTCGCGAAGCTTGCGTGCGATCGCCTCGCGCGCGGCAGGCGTGCCCGGCGTCGCCACGTACTTCGTCATCCCGCCCTCGAGCGCGGCGATTGCAGCCCGCTTGATGTGATCGGGAGTGTCGAAGTCGGGCTCGCCCATGCCGAAGCCCACGACATCCGCGCCCTGCGCCTTCAGCGCCGCGGCGCGGGCGCTCACCGCGAGCGTGGCGGACTCCTTCATGTGCGCGATGTGGGTGGCCACATGCATGGAGCGCGAAGACTACCTGCCCAGAGGACTACCATCCCGCGACTCATGAGCCCCTCCTCCATCCGACGCATCGGCATACTCACCGGTGGCGGGGACTGCCCCGGACTCAACGCCGTCATCCGCGCGGTCGCGAAGACGGCGATGCTGCAGCACCACATCGAGGTGTGGGGGATCGAGGATGGGTTCCAGGGGCTGATCGAGGACAGGCTGCGCCCGCTCGGGATGCGCGACGTCTCGGGAATCCTCACTCGCGGCGGCACCATCCTCGGCACCAACAACCGCTGCAACCCATCGCGCTGGTGCATAGGCCACGCGGCTGACGGCACCCCAGTCTTCAAGGACGTCACGGACACGTGCATCGAGACGGTCCGCCGCCGCAAGCTCGATGCGCTGATCGTCATCGGCGGCGACGGCACGATGGCGTGCGCTGCGCCATTCGTGGGCAAGGGCATCAACGTGATCGGCGTGCCCAAGACGATCGACAACGACCTTCACGGCACCGAGATCTCCTTCGGGTTCCTCACGGCGTGCGCGACCGCGCGCAGCACGTCGTCGCCGAAGCGGTGGCCGTAG
>CAYPOZ010000319.1:0-309 GCA_964412415.1 uncultured Isosphaeraceae bacterium
GACGCCGACAGCGTGCGCGTCTTCCTGCTCGGCTCGGGCCTCGGCGCCGCCCTCTTCCAGCGCGGCTTCCTGGTGCTGCACGGCAACGCGGTGCAGGTCGGCGACGCGTGCATGTGCGCGCTGGGCTACTCCGGCGCGGGCAAGAGCACGCTCGCGGCAGGCTTCTGGCGTCGCGGGCACGCGGTCCTGGCCGACGACGTCGTTGCCGTCGACAGACGCATTGACCAGCGGGAACTTCTTCAGCGCTTCGATGCAGGCCTTGACGAAGAACGACATGAAGCCGAGCCGCGCGCCGTGCTCCTTCTCGAA
>CAYPOZ010000319.1:319-1077 GCA_964412415.1 uncultured Isosphaeraceae bacterium
GCACCACATCCGCCGGCTTCTGGCGCCGCGGTCATACGGTGCTCGCCGACGACGTCGTCGCCGTCGACAGCGAGTGCCGCGTGATCCCAGGCTTCCCGCGCATCAAGCTGTGGCAGGATTCGGCCGAGCGCCTGAGCGTCGACACCGCGCCGCTGCGCCGCGTGCGCCCCGCCACCCACAAGTTCAACCTGCCCGTGGCGCCGCCGGCCGACGCGCCGCTGCCGATCCGCTGGATCTACATCCTCGATTCGCACAACGAGCCCGACCTGCGCCTGGAGCCCATCACCGGCCTGGCCCGCTTCGCGCCGCTGCACAACAACACCTACCGCGTGCGGTTCCTCGACGGCATGGCGCTCAAGGCCGACCACCTCAAGCTCTGCGGGCAGCTCGCGGGGCGCGTGCGGCTCGTGAAGGTCACGCGCCCGCGCGAGGGCTTCCACCTCGACCAACTGATGGATGCGCTGATCGCCGACATGGCCGCGACAGGGCTTCACTGAACAGGTCCAGCTCCACGACGACCACGACGACCGCGACGACTTCCAATCGTCGCCGCAGCACAGCGAGTTCCCATCTACCGTGCGCCAACTCTCATAACGGGTGGACCGATGAGAGCGACCCCGTCACTGGCACTCAGGCTAACACGCACTGATGTGTCGGTACGAACGCTCAGTTAGGCAGCGCCCTTGCGCGGCCGGCGCCACTCCATCGCGAGATGGCGGCCGTGGGCGGCGCAGTCGCGAAGGTAGAGGTTGATGAGG
>CAYPOZ010000319.1:1087-1456 GCA_964412415.1 uncultured Isosphaeraceae bacterium
CTCTGGTAGGGCAGCTCGGACTTCGCGGCGAGCCGCTTGAAGTACTCGATGGTCTCGATGTCGAGCCTGATCGTGATCGAGCGCTTGAGCTTCTTGGCGTAGGGGTTGCGCTTGGCCTTCGAGAAGTCGTAGTTGGCTCTCATGGTGAGTTGCTTTCCTTGTAGTGCGCGCACTCGCGGCTGTTGGCGCGCCGGGCCGAGATGATGCGAATGGTCTCGTCGTCCTCGCGGTACGCGTGCACTACGACGAGGAGGCGGACCGATGAGCTCAGCCCCAGGAGGACGAACCTGTCCTCCTTGTCGGAGTGATCCGGGTCGGCCATGAAGAGTGCCAGCTCGTCGGCGAAGACAGAAACGGCCTCGTCAAATG
>CAYPOZ010000319.1:1688-2296 GCA_964412415.1 uncultured Isosphaeraceae bacterium
TGACCTAACGATCAAGGACAGCCGCCGAGCGCAGCGAGGTTAGTCAATCCGGTTTGCTAGGCCGCTGTGTGCTCATGGGGTGAAGACCAGAACTGCTCCACCGGAACGCCGCTGCTCAGGGCCTTCCACGCTTGACCATGGAGCACTCGTGGCAAGATTTCTCGCCAGTTGGGGTGTCTACGAAATCGAGGTAGGCTCACGGTTCCTCGCCGACATGGCGGAGCACCCGTAACCCATGGGCGGCATCTACTGGCTGGCGTCGTACCCAAAGTCGGGCAACACCTGGTTCCGCACGTTCCTGGCGAACCTGATGTCGGGCTCCGACACCCCCGTCGACATCAACGACCTGCACCACACGATCGCCAGCAGCCGGGGATGGCTCGATGAGGTGCTGGGCTTCGACACCGGCGAGCTGCACCCAGACGAGGTCGACCGACTGCGCCCGCACGTGTACCGGTGGTCGCTGCGCGCGGCCGAGCCCAGCTACCACAAGATCCACGATGCGTACCACGCGGTGGGCGCAGAACCCCTCCCCAGCCGCGAGGCGACGCTCGGCGCCCTCTACATCATCCGCAATCCGCTCGATGTGGCGCCCTCCTACGCCCACC
>CAYPOZ010000320.1:0-2286 GCA_964412415.1 uncultured Isosphaeraceae bacterium
CAAGCGCGGGTTCAAGCAGGGCCGCCGCGGCAAGCGCGGCCGCTGAGATGGCGGATGCAGGCGGCGAGCGCTGCTGGTGGTGCGGCACCGATCCCGTCTACGTCGCCTACCACGACACCGAGTGGGGCGTCCCGGTCATGGATGACCGCGCGCTCTGGGGCAAGCTCGTGCTTGACGGGCTCCAGGCAGGACTGTCATGGATCACCATCCTGCGCAAGCGCGATGCGTTCATGCGCGCATTCGCGCAGCTCGACCCTGAACGCGTGGCCCGCTTCGGCGCGCGCGACGTGACGCGGCTCATGGATGATGCAGGCATCATCCGCTCTCGTGCCAAGATCGATGCGGCCATCCGGAACGCGCGCGTGTGGTGCGACGTGATGGAGCGCGGCCCCGGATCGTTCCGCAATCTCCTCTGGCAGCATGTCGACCACCGCACCGTCGACTCGCGGCTGCGCCGGCGCGAGGACATGCCGACGCAGAGCGCGCAGAGCGCAGCGATGGCGCGCACGCTCAAGCGCGAAGGCTTCGGGTTCTGCGGTCCCGTGATTTGCTACGCATACATGCAGGCGGTCGGCATGGTCAACGACCACCTCGTGACGTGCCCACGGCATGCGGCCTGCGCGCGCGTCGCGCGGCGATGACTCCGTTCGCGTGACTCGCGGGTGACCGGCTCCGCTCACTCTGCGGCGTTGCCGCCGCTGCTTGGGTCGCCGGCTCCCTGCTCGGGCCTGGCGCCCTGCATCCAGAGGGCGACGTCGTCGGTGTCGACCCATCCGTCGCGGTTGAGGTCGGCGCACGCGAGCTCGCCCTGGCCCATCTTGCGCAGCTGCGCCACGCTGATGCGGTCCACCGGCGCGCCGCTTGCGCCGCCGCCCTCGTCGCAGGTGGCGCCCACGTCGAAGAAGCTGAAGCTGATGAAGCTGAAGTCGGTCGTGTTGACGAAGCCGTCGCCGTTGAAGTTGCTGCGCGCGGATGCGCCGGCCGCGCCGTAGTCGCCCACGAGCCGGCCGAAGTCAAGGATGTCGACGGTGTCGTCATCGTTGCTGTCGCCCTGGCGCAGCGCCATCGACGCCGCCCACACCGTGCCGTCGGCCTGCGACGGCCCCGCCGAGGTCAGCGTATGCACGAGGCCCTTGGCGCTCACGCACGGCGCCGACGCGCTCACGGGCACCGCGATGTCCGCCATCACGCGCGCCGTGGAGCCGCCAAGGGCCAGCGTCACGGTGCGCTCGACGCCGCCCGCACGCACGCGCACCAGCCGCTCGCTGGGCTGGATCGATGCGCCCTGCAGCCACAGCGTCACGCGCAGCACCTGCTCGTCGCGGACCTCGAAGGCGCGCACCTGCGTCACCGGCGGCACTGAAGGCGCGGGCGCCGCGCTCCACGTCACGACCGTGGTGCCCACCGGGAAGATGCCGCCTGCAGGCCATGACGTGCGTGTGGTGCCATCCGGCATCGTCACCGACACGGATGCAGGCACGTCACCGCCGCAGCGCCCAGGCAGGTACACGTCAGGCTCCGCAAAGGCGCTCCCTGCCAGCCCCGCGTCCGCAGGCCGCTGCCATGCGTCGGGGACGCCCACGAGCGCGAGGTCCGCCGCAAAGGCGCTGATCTCGCCGAGGTCGAACTCCGTCGCGTAGATCGGCTCTCCACCTGGCATCGTCATCCTCGTCTGCAGCTCGCCGCCGTCGGCGAAGCTCACGAGCCCTGACTCGGCGCATACCGCCGTGACGCCGTCGGCCAGCGCGAAGCTCAGCGTGCACACTCGGCCCGCCTCCGTGCTGCCGGCCTCAGGCTCCTGCACGCCCACCGCGTACTGCACCACGCCGGCATCCGCATCGTGCCACAGGCTGATCTGCTGGCTGAAGACGCCGCCAGCGCCAGTGCCCGGCGCCGCGCCGGCAAACGCGAGCTTCGTGCGGTCGTAGCGCACCACCACCTGCGCGCCCACAGTCGGCTGGCTCGCGATGCGCGCACCCGCCTCGACGTGGACCACGATGGGCTCGCCGCCGGAGAACGTGCCGTCGCCTGCAGCGACCAGCCGCAGCGCAGGCGTGGCGTCGATGCAGTCGCTCACGCCGTCATCGTCGGCGTCGGTCTCCACCGCACCGCACCCGCAGTCGCCAGGCTCGGTCTTGGCCGCGTCGGCCGGGCACGCATCGCCCGCCACCGGCACGTAGCCCTCGGGAGCCTCGAGCTCGCACACGTCGATGTAGCTCTCGGGGTCGCCCGCGCCATCGCCGTCGGTGTCGGCGTAGTAGCGCACAGGCGCATGGATCAGCGGGT
>CAYPOZ010000321.1:0-676 GCA_964412415.1 uncultured Isosphaeraceae bacterium
GCCTGCAGATCCGGGGCAATCAGCGCAGCCACAGCATCATGGTCCACGGAGCCAAACTTGGCGATCACGTCTTCCTTGAGCATGATCCACGTGCGGCTGGTGAAGTCCATGCCGCCCCACGCCTCTATCACCGTGGGGATACCTGCATAGTCGGCGCGCTGTCGAGCAATTGCGCCACCTGAGTCGCCATCAAGCTCGACGAGGTCGAGTGCGTCAATGCACTGGACGATGTGCGCTGGGTTGGCGACCGGAGCTCCGATGCCGGGTAGCTGAAGTGAGGCCGCCACCGGCATCCCCGACTCAGACGTGGTGCTAGTGCGGTCGTCGGAGCCAGGAGATGCCTGGGCGGGGGTAAGGGCTTTGTGTGCGGCAACCGCCTCGATGCGCGTTCTCAACGTGAGTATGCCCATGCAGACCAGTTCGGACATGACGGTGGCCTCGTCGCTGCTGGCTGCTGCGGCCCGCGGCGAGATGCTCACAAGCTGCCACTCGACATCCGTGTTCAGCGATCCGCCTGGCAGGGGAATCGTCAGTGTGCCCGGGCACTTCGAGTCGGGCGACTCCACTGTCATTTGCCATGCGTACCTCGAGAGCGGGGTGGTGTTCTCGGGGTCGAGGTGCTTGAACCACTGAGCCAGGTGCGTGCGGAACCACTCGGCAGTGGCAGTTGGCAGCG
>CAYPOZ010000321.1:757-2284 GCA_964412415.1 uncultured Isosphaeraceae bacterium
AAGTGGGCCATCCCGGTGTCCGAAGCATAAC
Organism: uncultured Isosphaeraceae bacterium; assembly: GCA_964412415.1. Classification (GTDB taxonomy): domain Bacteria; phylum Planctomycetota; class Phycisphaerae; order Phycisphaerales; family SM1A02; genus ZLKRG44. The sequence continues at coordinate 789 of CAYPOZ010000321.1, forward strand.
GAGGAAGCGGGGCTATTCTGAAGCCCATGCCGGGAACAATGTCAGGACCTGCGGTTTCGGGTGTGACGATCCAGACGCTCGTCAGGGCGTGCGTGTCGCGGCGCTATCTCGTTCCGCCACTGCAGCGGCCACCAGTGTGGACTCTGAAGGATGATCGGCGCCTGCTCGCAAGCGTGCTCGCGGGTCGGCCCATCGGGTCGATTCTGGTTGTGGAGCGGATCATCGACCAGGCCGATGGAGAGTCGGCAGTGCCGCTCGGAGAGCGGATCGGACTGGACCGCGGCCGTGCAGGTGGGGAGGAGGACGAGCAAGAGCGAAAGGATGCTGTCGAGCCGAAGGCGTTTGTGCTTGACGGCCAGCAGCGTCTCATTGCGCTGATGAGAGGCTTTCAGTCCGCCCGGCAGCGTGGGCGTCGGGCTGGAGTCATGGAGAGTGCGCCGATCTGGTGCCTCGACCTTCAGCGGGTCGTCGCCGCGCTCGCGGGCATGGATGCCGACCACCGCGATGTGTTCGCGGCAGTCGACAAGTCGCTCAAGTCTGTCGATCCGAAGCGGAGGAAGGAGTCGCCGACCGTATCTCAGATCGCGGCCGCGGCCCTACGGGAAGCGCAGTCAAAGTCCGCGAAGCGAAGGTTCCGGATGTCGAGAAGGGCGCCGGAACCATCCTCAGGCATATGGTTGATTGGTACGCGGCGTCGGCCGCAACGGCACAGGAACGGGATCTTGCGGAGCTCGTCGAGCGGATGTTGCGTCGTGTCCGCGAGTACCGCATCCCGGTGTCCCGGATCGCCGAGTGCACGGATGCCGAAGCCGCGTCTGCGTTTGAGCAGCTCAACACCTCAGGCAGGGACCTCAAGACGAGCGAGATTGCTGGCGCCAGCCTCTTCGTGCGCGATCGTTCCCTCCGCAATCTGCTGCGCGAGCTCGAGCAGGATGCGCCTGGCGCGATGTCCGGGATCGACGGCGATCTGCTGCTGCAGGCGGCGATGTGTGCGGGGAGTCAGTCGGGCAAGATGCCTGACCTTGGCCGGCGGAGCATCTTGTCCGATGCGCGAGATGTTGAGGCGGTAGGGCGCATAGCGAGGGGCGCGGAATGCCTGCGAGAGGCAATGCCACTTGCAGCCGAGCTACTCATGGAATGCGGTGTCCGACACTTCAAGGCATCGCCAACGCCGGTGGTCTCAGTTGCCTTGCTCGCCGGACTCGCTCGGCACCCTGATCGGCAACGGGTTGCGAGACTCGGGACAGAGCGCCTGATGGTGCGGCGATGGTGGTGGACACAGACGCTGGAATCCGCCGGGCGTGGTTGGGGGAAGAGCTGGCTGCGGACGCTGATCAAGCACTGGGAGCCAGGCCCAAGTGCTTCCAAGGATGACAGGGATGGCTGGGATAGCCGTGCGTGGTCGATGGGTACGTTCGCAATCGATCCGCGCAAGGAGCGGTATGGCGCGAAGGCGAAGGCCTTGGTGGCAATGATGCGCGCCTTGGGTCTACGCG
>CAYPOZ010000322.1:0-2282 GCA_964412415.1 uncultured Isosphaeraceae bacterium
ATCGCGGGCATCCTCGAACGATTCGCCCTGGCATACTGCAGCGAGCGCGTCGTACATGCGATCGACAGAACTCTGGACGTCGCGTCGGTTGGCGGTGCCGAATGACATCAGCGGGCCAACAGCCAGCTCCATCAGTTCAGGCGAGTGCTCCGCGCCATACTGGAGACCATCGCTGGAGGAGGTCATGACGGACACGAATGCGCGAAGCGCTCCTGGAATCACGACCCCGCCACCCGAGCCATCGTCGGTGTAGCAGCGCTGGATCATGTCGTTGAACATCAGGCGCTCGCCTTCGAGGCCGCGGCACAGGCTGGCATCCTCGCGTGCAAGGAGCGACTGCAGTTCCGTGAGCTGCGCATCGGAGAACGCCGAACCATGGTTCTCGATGGCTGACACGATGGCGGACGCCATCATGATCCGCACGGAGGTGGACACGAGCGCACCAATGATGAAGGCGGGTTCGCGCGCATGGCCGCACATCGAGTCCATCGCTCGGATGCACTCCATGAAGCGCACCGTGTCGCCATCACGTGCCGCCATCGCAGCGTCGACGCTCACGCACTGGGCCGCGTTTCGGATCATGGCGAGCTGCGGAAGCATGACCCCAAGCAGCGGGGACATGGCGGACCCAGGGTCACGAGAACGCTCGGCTGCCTCCTGCTCGAGGATGCCGGCGTCCGGCAAGCCCAGGAGCTTGGCGAGGGCGCGCACATCTGCGGTGTTGGTGATCGCCAGCGGCACGCCGATCACGGGCGTCGCCGGCAGCGTGCGCAGCGCATCGAGCCGGGTGCGGTTGGCGGCGATCCAGCGGCGCACGCGAGCCTCCGCATCAGGGTCGAAGGCCACGCGCGGGAGCAGCGTCAGCACCGCAGACCACTCCTTCTCGGCGTCACCCTTCGTGAGCGCCTCTGCGCCATCCGGACCGGCGAGCGCGCGCACGTAGGTCGGAATGGCGGAGCCCTCCGGCCCAACCAACGGCATCCGCTTCTGCGCCTCGACGATGAAATCGAAGGTGATGGTGGGCGTGCGGGTGGATAGCCAGATTGCCGCGAGCACATACGCGACGAGCAGGGCAGCCATGGATGCGCCGAGTCCTCGCAGCGCAAGGCGCATCGCACGGTCGGCCGGTGATCGCTTGGCGATCGCGCCGCTGCGCAAGCGGCGCGCTGTGGCACGCACGTCCCCGAAGTCGCGGATGAGCGATGCGGCGTCGGCGCCGCGCGCGAGACCCTCCGCAAAGTGCGACGCCATTTCGGCCGCGATGTCGATCTGCTCATAGTGTCGGAGCCGGGTGCGCCTGACGACAGAGCAAATGAGCGACGCGATCTCAGTCGGCAGCTCCCGCTGTGCGATGATGGCTCGAACCGCTCGTGTGGTGGCTCCTGGCGTCAGCAGCATGCGGCGTCCATGTGCGTGTGGGCGAATCCGGCGCTCCGGGTACGCGCAAGCGCGAGTCGTCCGAGACCAAGCGCCTCCATCGCGGCAGTGACGCTCTTCCACTGGTCCGCATCGGCGGCAAGCCGCTTCCGGCCAGCGGCCGTGAGCGCGTAGTACTTGCGTGGGCGCGCGCCGCTCTCATCCCAGCGCGAGCGCACGAGTCCCTTGCCCTCAAGGTTGTAGAGCATTGGATACACGGTGGACTGCTCGAGGTGCAGCGCGTCGCCTGGCGTCTTCGCGAGCGCCTCGACGATCGCATAGCCGTAGAGCTCGCCGCGCTCAAGCACCTTGAGCACCGCAAGCATGCCTGCACCGCGAATGAACTGGTCGTCAACAGCCATCGGAATCCTCCTGTCGCATGGATGTGATGCCGTACACTATACGCCACATAGTATCATTGTCAAGCATGGTGCTTTCGGCATTCCGCGCAGCCCGGCGTACGATCCGGCGATGATCCCGCTTCGCGTAGCCCTCGCGCTCGTCGTGTGCGCGGTGGTCACAGCACGCGGCGCAATGGCGTCTGCGCCCAATCCGCAGCAGCAGCCGCCGGGTGCCGCGCCGCCGCCGCGACCCGCGCTGATGCCACCAGACTCGGACACCAACGCCGCCGCGGCCTACCTGCAGTCGATGCGCGCACTCGGCATCGATCCGATGAGCGTGTCGCAGGGGGGCGCGCTCTCGCGTGAGGACTGGGAGTTTGTCTGGAACGAGATGCTCGACCCGGGATTCCCAGGCAGGAGCAGCCCGCAGTGGCGCGCGCGTGCCGCGGAAGTGCTTGAGCGTGCGCGGCCGGGCCTCGACGCCCTTCGCGATGCTTCACGTCTCCCTCAAAGCGACTGGGGCCT
>CAYPOZ010000323.1:0-2276 GCA_964412415.1 uncultured Isosphaeraceae bacterium
CCAACAGCAGCACAGCGCCGACGATCAGCAGCAGTTTCTTGCGCGACTTGGGCGCAGCCGTACCGTCAGCGGCGTCAATCGCAGCGGCGGTGGCTGCGGCAGCAGCAGAGGGCTTGGACGCCATGGAATCTCCGATCGGACCTGTTGGACACAGGTGATGGAAGCAAGCGGCGTGCCAATGTCACATCGGCTCAGGCGTAGGTATCGACGATGCCTTGCGGAGTGCGGACCGTCACCCGGACCTGTAGACCGTCGGATTCGCCCGTAGCCGACCGGGCGGGACGCGGATGTGACTCCCCTTGCTTAGAGGCCGAGTGAGGATTACCCGTTAATGTGTTGAATACACTGAAATTGGAGATATCCATTCCCTGGCTGATGAAGAGTTCGCGCAGCCTCGGCTGGGCGACTTCGATGGCCTGCCGGGCATCGGCGTTGGAGGCCCCGAACTGCAGCGACGCCTGTCCGTCCCGGACCAGGATGCGGATCTCGAGTTCGCCCAAACCCTCGGGCGCCAATTTCATGACGGCCTCGGACTCGCCACCCGTCGACGCCATGACCGACAGCTGCGCGCCCAATTGGTCCTGCCAGACGTCGCTGCCGACCGGCGCATCCAAGCTGACTGCCGAAATCTGCGCCGACAACGACGGATCCACCGCGGCGCCGGCTGCGACGAAGGACACGCCGCCCATGTCGAACGCAAACGGATTTGCGATCGTGGCCGCCGGCGCTGCCGCAGAGGGTGCGGCCGTAGCCGCGGAGGACACCGTAACGGCGGCCGAGCGGGCCGACAGCGCGTCCTTCAGCGCGTCGCCCGTGCGCGATGCGCTGCCCTGCCCGACCGTCGCATCGTGTGTGCGGGACTGCGATGAAGACGCAGATGACGCGCCTGGGAGATCGCCGACCGGTGCGGACGAGCGCAAAACCGAACCGTCCCCAAGTTCCGCGCGCGGCGCGCCCGCGATGTGTACGGTTGGGGCGCGCGACGCGACGACGCGGGATCCGTTATGAGCCGCTGCAGCCGCGAGCCCCGAGGAGACGGATCGGATCGCACCGCCGCCCATGTCGAACGCAAACGGATTTGCGATCGTGGCCGCCGGCGCTGCCGCAGAGGGTGCGGCCGTAGCCGCGGAGGACACCGTAACGGCGGCCGAGCGGGCCGACAGCGCGTCCTTCAGCGCGTCGCCCGTGCGCGATGCGCTGCCCTGCCCGACCGTCGCATCGTGTGTGCGGGACTGCGATGAAGACGCAGATGACGCGCCTGGGAGATCGCCGACCGGTGCGGACGAGCGCAAAACCGAACCGTCCCCAAGTTCCGCGCGCGGCGCGCCCGCGATGTGTACGGTTGGGGCGCGCGACGCGACGACGCGGGATCCGTTATGAGCCGCTGCAGCCGCGAGCCCCGAGGAGACGGATCGGATCGCACCGCCGCCCATGTCGAACGCAAATGGATTTGCGATCGTGGCCGCCGGCGCCTCCGCGCTCGCCGCCCCGACCGCAGCCATGTCGATGCCCCGGGCCGCATCCTTCAAGGCGGCAGGCCTGCCGGCCGCGGCGAGGAACGAAGGCAACCTGATCTGTGGGCCATCCTGTCGTGCGATCGGCCGCGTCGACACCGCGGCATCGGGGGTGGGTCGCTCGCCGATCGCGGCGTTCTCCGGCAGACGGCGCAAGGCCTGCGCCATCGTCGGGTCACGAGCGGCCGCCACCGCGGCCGGCATGCCGACCTTGGGCAGGATCTGCAGGAATGCGGGCATGTCGAAGGGCGCGGGGCCCACGGATGCCGAAAGCGTTGACCGTGTGTCGTTATCCACGGCGACGCCCGGCACGGTCTCCGCATCCTGCGCGTCGGCCATGACGAGACCCGCCACCGACGACCATGAGGCCGCGGCATCGGACGGGTCCGGAACCGGCCGCCGCGCCGCGGCGGCATCGGCGGAACGCTCCATCCCTGACATCGGTTTCGGGGGCATGCGTCAGGCCTCCAAGGTCGCGGCATGCCGGGCTAACGTCGCCCGTTCGTCGATCGCCCGCTGTTCGGCGCGGCCCTCGATCACGCGTTCCTCAGTGCGCCAGCGCTCGACGACGGCGGAGACGGCCTTGACCTGCACGGCGATCTCGCGCCAGCGCTGCTGATCGAAATCACGCTCGGACTCGCAGCGCGTGATGACCTGGCGCTGCTGCAGGATCGCCTCGCCGAGTCGGCCGAGGAAAGCATGGTAGTCGCGCAGTGCGGGACCGCCGATACCGCCGGCCACGCGCTGACCGAGCCCGGACTG
>CAYPOZ010000324.1:0-1803 GCA_964412415.1 uncultured Isosphaeraceae bacterium
TGCGGCCGCCTGGGCCGAACCGGTCGGGCGGGAAGTCGTAGTGGATCGGCTCGGGCACCGGCAGCGCGTGCAGCTCGAACGCGTTGCCGCGCGAATCGCGCGCGGCCTCGAGCGCACGCCAGTTCGACTCGAGCATGTCGTGGTCGGGGTGGCCCTGCGGCGCGCGCACCGCGGCGATCGCATCGCGGCGCGTGAAGCGCGCGATGTCGTCGATGTGGCCGTCGGTGTCGTCGCCGGTGATGCCGCCGGGCAGCCAGATCACGGTGTCGATGCCCAGCGCATCGCGCAGCACGCGCTCGGGGTCGCGGCCCGCGCCGCGGTTGGCGTTCTGCAGGCACTGCCGCGTGGTGAGCACGCAGCCCGCGCCGTTGACGTCGATCGACCCGCCCTCGAGCACGAAGTCGTGCGACCACATCGGCACGCCCCATCGCTCGCGGATCGACTGCGGCACGGCATCGTCAAGGTCGCGCACCTCGTACTTGCCGCCCCATCCGTTGAAGCGGAAGTCCTGGCCGGCGACGCGGCCATCGGCATGGCGCACGAAGATCGGGCCGAAATCCCTGATCCACGAGTCGTTGGTGGGGATGCCAAGCTCCGCGCACTCGCGCACCTCGACCACGCGCGACATCGCCGCGCGCCACGCATCCCACTCCGCCTGCGCCTTCTCAAGGCACAGCGGCCACGTCTCTGCGTTGTGCGGCCGCACCAGCCACACGCACGCGAGGCGCTCCCACTCCGCGGGCATGCGGAAACCTGATTCGCGCGCGGGAAGGATCGCGCCCGGCGCGGTCGCTGCCGTACCCGCCGCCGCACCGCTCACACCACCCGCGCCGCCTGCCTTCGCGCCCGCTGCCGCTCCGCTCACGTCCCGCTCTCCGCGAATCGCTGCGTGATGCCGCCGTACGCATCGATGCGCCGGTCGCGGAAGAATGGCCATCCGCGGCGGATGTCCTCGATCCTGCTGAGGTCGCAGTCGGCGACGATCACTTCCTCGCGGTCCTCGCTGCCTTGCGCCACGATCGTGCCGCCCGGATCGATCACCACCGACGTGCCCCAGAACTTGAGGTCGCGCTCGGTGCCCACGCGGTTGATCGCGACGACCCAGCACCCGTTGGCGATCGCGTGCGCGCGGTGCATCGTGACCCACGCATCGCGCTGCTGCGCGGCATCAGCGGGAGTCTCGCCGTGGTACCAGCCGATCGCGGTGGGGTAGAAGATGATCTCGGCGCCGCGCATCGCGGTGAGCCGCGCGGCCTCGGGGTACCACTGGTCCCAGCACACGAGCATGCCGCAGGTGGCGCTCTTGGTGCGCACGGCCTGCCATCCGAGGTCGCCCGGCGTGAAGTAGAACTTCTCGAAGAAGCGCGGGTCGTCCGGGATGTGCATCTTTCGGTACTTGCCCGCGATGGTGCCGGTGGGGTCGATCCAGATGCTGGTGTTGTGGTAGAGGCCGGGTGCGCGGCGCTCGAAGAGGCTCGCGGTGATGTCGACCTTGAGGCTCGCGGCCAGGGTGCACAGGCGGTCGCTCGTGGGGCCGGGGATCGGCTCGGCCAGGTCCATCAGCGCGGCGTCCTCGACCTGGCAGAAGTAGTGCCCGGCGAAGAGCTCCTGCGTGGCGATGATGGTCGCCCCCTTGGCGGCCGCCTCGCGGGCCATCCGCTCGACCTTCTCGAGAATGGCCTCCCGGGGGGTGCCCTCGGGGAGGTGTGCTGCAGCAGGGCGATCCGCACGGATCTGGGCGTAGCGGCCATAAGGGGGATAAGTGTAGGTGGACGCAGGGGGACTTGACGCCGGCGACCGAAC
>CAYPOZ010000324.1:1875-2260 GCA_964412415.1 uncultured Isosphaeraceae bacterium
GCGATCGCGAGCGGCTGACCGTGGAAATTTCCGCCGGAAACGATGTCGCCCGCGTAGAGTCGCGTATCTATCTATATGGAGGCAGACGCTGATGGGTGACGGAATCGTGGCCCAGGGGCTTCGCAAGTCATTCGGGCCGGTGGAGGTGGTGCGGGGCATCGACCTCCGCGTCGGCTCGGGCGAGGTGCTCGGGTTCCTCGGCCCCAACGGGGCCGGCAAGACGACGACCATGCGGATGATCACGGGCTTCCTCGAGCCTTCGGCCGGGTCGGTGCGCCTGTGTGGCATCGACGTGTCCGAGGAGCCGATCGCCGCGCGGCGCACCTTCGGGTACCTGCCCGAGGGCGCGCCGGCCTACCCCGACATGACCGTGCGCGAGTACCTG
>CAYPOZ010000325.1:0-1239 GCA_964412415.1 uncultured Isosphaeraceae bacterium
GGGCGGGTGGGGCGGCGTCTCGCACATCATCCTTCCCACGCTGGTGCTGTCCCTTCCCTTCGCCGCATACATCGCGCGGCTCCTGCGCCTTGGCATGATCGAGCAGATGACGAGCGACCACGTGCGCACCGCGGTGGCCAAGGGACTCTCGAGGCGGCAAGCCGCCACGCGCCATGCGCTGAAGAACGCGTTCCTCCCGGTGCTCAGCTTCCTCGGCCCGGCGACTGCAGCGGCCATGACCGGGTCCTTCGTGGTCGAGAAGGTCTTCGCGGTGCCCGGGCTCGGGCGCCACTTCGTGGAGGCCGTGCTTGGCAAGGACATCACGCTCATCATGGGCATCGTGCTCGTGTATGCGGTGGCGCTGGTCATCTTCAACCTGCTCGTCGACCTTCTCTACCACTGGATCGACCCGAGGATCGACATTGGGGGCGGCGGCGCCTCCGGCTCGTAGACTCCGGCCAGTGAATTGCCCCGCCGCGTCAATCCTCGCCCGCACCTTCGCAACGGTCGCGTCGGCGCTTCTGCTCGGAGGATGCCTCTCCGCCGACGGGCCGCGCACGCTCACGGTGACCCCCGGCCAGTACCCGCAGGCGTTTGACGCGGCGATCGCCGCCGCGCGCGACCATGGGTTCAGCCCGATCGTTGTGGACCGCACCACCGGAATCATCGAGACGAACACTCGCCACGCCGGCACCCTGCTTGAGCCATGGAGGCTCGACAACGACAGCATCGACCAGTCTGCGGCGAACACCCTTGTGAAGACGCGGCGGCGCATGCGCGTGGAGTTCACGCCCGCCGGGTGGTTGCCCCCACCGCTGGCGACTGACGGCACGCTGCAGGGCGCATCCTCGAGCGATTCGACCTCCAGGCCTGGAGTGGCCCGATCGAGGCGCGGGTGTGGGTCTACCTCGAGAAGTCTGCGGAGCCGGGCATCCAGCTCTCCTCATACTCGGGCACGCTTGCGTCGAGGTACAGCGAGACCCGTGGCGAGGATCCAGCAGCCCCCCCGGACGGCTCGACGCGCCTTCAGTCAGCGTGGAATCCATCCGGTCGGGATGAGGCCTACGAGCGCACGATCGGCCTGGCCATCTCGGATGCGTTGTCTCGAACTGACCCATCGCCGGCCACGCCGGTCGTGGCGCCCTGACCCCCGCCTTGCGTGCGACTCAGCGCTGAGAAAACGGCGACCATGTCCTGTAACTGAGGGCGCACCGGGCTGCGCCCGATCTCCGCATTGGA
>CAYPOZ010000325.1:1249-2254 GCA_964412415.1 uncultured Isosphaeraceae bacterium
GTTTGACCAAAGGTCCGGCCGCTGACGCCCGACGAGACACAGACTGCCGCCACCCCTACCTGATGCAGCGATGAGTCGTTCCACTCAAGAAGACCGCACGTCAAGGCTCCGTGCGCGACGCACCAGTCGTGCGTACGCGGGCGCATCGCTTGGCATCCTTGGTGCGGTTGCCATTGCGTCGTTCTTCGCGGGCGCCGGCAGCGGCGGCGGCGGCGGGCAGGTGCAGTTGCCCACGACCGATTCCGATTTCTTCATGCCTGGCACGCAGCCGAACGGTTCGGGCGCCGGCTTCGACCCGATCCTCGCATCGAACAACTGCCAGTTCTGCCACAGCCAGTACAACCCGTCGACAGCGCCGTACGACACGTGGGTGGTCAGCCTGATGGGTCAGGCCGCGCGCGATCCGGTCTTCCATGCGGCGCTGGCGGTCGCCAACCAGGATGCGCACCTCGCTGGCGAGTTCTGCATCCGCTGCCATGCGCCCGGCGCGTGGCTGGCAGGCAAGAGCGTGACCGGCGACATGTCGCTCTTCGAGCCCGAGGACTTCGACGGCATCAACTGCGGCTTCTGCCACAGGGCGGTGAATCCCGTGCTTGGCGCGGACAGCGCCGTCGGCTACCCGGGCAACGCCGATCCGGCGCCGGACGTGTCGATCCTGCAGTCGCTTGCGGCGGCCGGCAACCTGCCCACGGATCGCGGCAACGCGATGTTCGTGGTCGACCCCAAGGACACCCGCCGCGGCCCGTACGAAGACGTTCCGATCAACTTCCACGGGTCGGCCGAGCTCATCTACTCGCCCTTCCACACGAAGGGGCGCTTCTGCGGGCAGTGCCACGACGTGAGCACGCCCACCTACACCAAGATGGCTGACGGCACCTACGCGCTGAACGCGCTTGGCCAGCCGCACCCTACGGCGAAGGCCGACGAGATGTTCCCCGAGCAGCGCACCTACTCCGAGTGGGCTGCATCGACCTTCGCGTCGATTGGGGTCACGTTCGCCGACCG
>CAYPOZ010000326.1:0-343 GCA_964412415.1 uncultured Isosphaeraceae bacterium
GCGACGCCCCAGCGCTCGTGGGAGCCACGATTGCCTGGATCACCGCGCTGACACTGCTGCATCAGCTGAGGCATCTCAGACGCAGACTTCCGCAACTTCGCATAGTGCTCCTCCGCGGACGCCCCAGCGACCAGACCCAGAGCAGGGTCCATCTCGTCGTGCAGCAACGCACCCTCCGGCAGGTTCTCACGGCCGACGATCTCGTTCACCACGAGGTCAGCCGCGACGTTGTACAACTCCTTATGGGGGATCTCGGCCGAACGCTCGACGTGGCGCAATGCCACATGCAGCAGCTCATGCTTGAGCACACCGATGCGGTGCGCAGGGTTCGTCAGGTCCTCTG
>CAYPOZ010000326.1:568-2248 GCA_964412415.1 uncultured Isosphaeraceae bacterium
CTCCGAGCACGATGTCATCACGGACACTCACGCGCCGGCACCTGCGCCGACGACGCCAGCCCGAAACGCCACCTCAAGACGCCGGTCGGAGAAGAGGAAGTCGGCCCAGCGCACCCCACTCAGCTGTGTCAGCGCCGCAAAGCGCAGATCCGCAGGCAACCACTCGTGCGCAAGAAAGTCACGCGCGTTGCCGCGAGCGCGATCCGAGAGCTGGCCTCGCGACGCGATGATCGCATGTGCCACCCGGTCAGTGACTATGTTGCGGATATCAGCGCGGCGCTTTCCCGAACTATCCCCACTCTCAGCACGCTGGAGCTTTGGGATGACAGTACCCACAAGGTCCTGCGCCTCGAGAATCTCCTGCGCATCCGGGATGCTCGAGAGCGAATGGCGTACGAATGTGACAAACACGTCAGCGGTGGCATCGTCGATGCAGCTGCGGGCAAGGGCATCGACGAGGTTGAGGTTCCCGGCAAGGTCATCGATTGGCCGGAGGTGCATGAACAGGTTGACGAGGGAGCGCGCGGTCGTCCTGCCGTCCCCTATCAGCTCCGGGTACCCGACCACGAATGCGATCCCACGCTCGTCGATCTCTGCCGAGCGTGCCCAGGCGGCCCAGGCGCGATGGTCGAACTCCAGCGTCACGTGGGACATTCTTGTGAGCACCGCGTCATCGACCGGCGTGACCGAGTAGTCGCCCCCATCAGGATTCGCGGTCAGGAAGATCTGCCAGTGCGGCGGCAGCTTCCAGCTGACCATCTGGCGGTCCTGAAGCAGCTGCATCAGTCCGCGGATGATGCGGTTGTCTGCACGATTGAAGTCGTCGAGCAGCAGGATTCCCTCGGGGCCCTGCCGGTGCATATCCTGTGCCCAGTCGGGCATCGCATAGTGGGTCACGTCATCGGACGGGTCATGCGGGGTGCTTGGGTCGTGCACACGAGGCATTCCCGTGATGTCGCCCATTTCCTCGAACTGGGCAGGGTTGATCTGACGGAATCCAACACCCCGGCGACGGGCATACTCACGCATCGACTGCGTCTTTCCGATGCCGTGCTTCCCCCAGATGCAGCAGGGCACGGAGTCCTGCCCCGCCTTCATCCGGCGCAGGTTGCCCTCGTAGATATGGTCGACGAAGGAGAGAAAGTCGGCACCCCGAAGGCGTGGCCCATGCCATACGTACTCATGACTACTGATCACACAGATCTCCTCTCTAAAGTTTCACGCCAGGCAGCCACTCGCGTCGAGCGCGCAAGTCACCCATCAAGCAGCGCTCGTGCCCCGGCAGACAAGCGCCGCCGGAGCGCAGCGGTTCCGGGACGGTCACCGTAGACGTCTTCTCTCCCCAGGTTGATGCTCGTAAGAGAGGGCAACTCGCAGACCGCATCCGGAATGTCGGCGATGTTCGCCGACAGCGTGAGTGTTTGCAGATTGGCAAAGCCGTCCACGCTGTGCGGCATCGCGAGCCGACCGCACTCGGTCACGCTCAGTTCCTTGAGCGCGCACCCCTTGGGAATCGACTCGAATGAGACTGACGCCACTCCCGCGACCTGCAGCGACGTCAGGCAAGGCAGGCGAAGGACACTTTCTGGCACTCGACACGCCAGCGCCTTCGTGATGCACACTCTGTTCAGCGTCTGGCATCGACCGAGTTGCTCTGGCAGCTCATCGATTGAGGTTTCG
>CAYPOZ010000327.1:0-386 GCA_964412415.1 uncultured Isosphaeraceae bacterium
GGCTTGCCCGCCGCCACGGTCTTGCCGGCCGGAGGTGGCGTCTCGGCGCCGGACGCGGCTCGGATGAACGAGAGCGCCTTGGCGAATGAGTCGGCGGGAAGGTCCTGATGGCCGAGATCGCCGACAACGTCAGTCTGGATCTCCAGGCCCAGCTTGCGCCAGATCGGCTCCTGGGCCGTGACCGACGGGAAGTTGAAGTCCTGCTTGCCGGTGCCGAAGTACCAGCGACGGCCGTAGCCGCGGAGCGCGGCCCAGGTCGCCTCCGGCACCAGCGTGTATTCGCCCGGATACACGCCGGCGGCGGCTGGCACATCCAGCAGCGGCAGCGCCTTGCACTCCGCCACTGCGCCAAGGAAGAGGTCCGGAAACTCGACCACGAGGCGCGC
>CAYPOZ010000327.1:396-1834 GCA_964412415.1 uncultured Isosphaeraceae bacterium
AGAGAACCCCCCGACGATGACGCGCTTGCCGTCGAGCCGATATTCGGCCTTCACCGCGGCCATGGCGTCGAGCGTCCGCCGCATGCGCAGCGTCACGTCGACATCGTTGCCGACGCTGTGCGGTGCTACGCCTATGAGTTTCTCGCGAGACAACACGGCTTCCCATCCAGCGGGCAGATAGCCCCGGTCATGAGGCGAGACATGAAGGTAGAGGCCCCAACCGGTGTCGGCCTTGCGCCAGGTGGAAGGGACCAGGACCAGGGCGGCGCTCTTGGCCGGATCGTGACTGGCAGCGGCCTCCATCTTCTCGAGCGAACCGTACGCCCCGCGCCGCATGTCGAGGTACGGCTGTCGGTAGGGGGACTCGTAGTACTGCTGCATCGTCGGGTACAGAGGCTGCTTCACCGCGAAGTCGGGGATCTCCTGAGAGGCTGCGGTCGCGAGGGCTGCTGTGACGACGGACAGCAGGGCTGCTTGGGCCAAGTTCATGCGTTGCGTTCTCCCTTGCGGTTCCTTAGCCTTAGCATCATCCGTTCCACATCGCGCGAGGCGCATGAGACGCCCAGCGATAGGCGGATGGGATTCTATAATGCATTTATTGGCAATATCTTGCGGATGACGTCCTCGCCTGGCGGCGCCGTGGTGGCGAGAGGCCCAGGCTTGCTTTAGCCTCAAAATAAGGCTAAATCAGTCACATGAGTCCATACCTGCAATCGTTTCTGGATAGAGACCGGAAGAGGCTGCAGGAACTTGAACCGCAGCTTGATGCCCCGAGTCGTGAGGTCGTCGAGTTGCATCGGTCATGCCTCACAGGCGATTGGAGGCGGCAGGAACCGCAGCGGCTCACGGAAGTCGTCGAGCGCATCCTGAGCACCCGGATGGGGGATCGCGATCTGTGGACCTGCCTGCTGGCATCGGTTCTCTGCGTGACCGCCCAGCGAGGGTTGCTGGATCTGGCCGATCGGCTTTCGTCGTTCATCGAGTCGATCCGCCACGATGGCGCCCCTCCCGAAGTGGCGCTCTACGTGGGGAGCGAGCGGGCGCGCTTCGAACACATTCGCGGCGATCTGGAGCAGGCGCTTGCGCTGTCGGGATCGTTGCTCGTTCTCCCGTTGGACGCGGGCAGCCGCGCTCGGGTCCTGTGCCTCTCCCTCCACTGCTGGGTGGCTGCCGAACTGTACCGCTTCGACGTCGCGCACGCGGATCTGGCTGCGCTCGCCCGGCTATCCCCCCCGCCCGCCGAACGCAGCATGCATCCCACCGCCTACCTGCGCTTCTTTGTCGCGTTCAGGCAGGCACGGTTGGATGAGGCGCTCGAACAGGTGCGGCTCGCGCTCGCTGCGCCGGGCACGGTCGATCCACGGCGGATCCGCGCGTTCGAACTGCAGGTGCTGGGACAGCTCGGGCGATACGACGAGCAACGGCAGGTCATGGACGG
>CAYPOZ010000327.1:1901-2199 GCA_964412415.1 uncultured Isosphaeraceae bacterium
TGCTTGCTGGCGGAGCGCGCACTGGCCGAGGGAGCCCTAGGCCCGGCGGCGTCGAGCATCCGGGATGCGCAGCACAAGGCGAGGGACGGCACAATCTACGAACGGCAATGGGCCGACCTCCTCCTGCTGGAATGGGAACTCGCCTCGCGACATACAACGGCGGCGGCGGAGCATCTCGGCCGGCTCGACTCGAAAGGCGGCACGATCGTGTTCGCCTCGGCCCGCGCGCGGCTGGCCGCGCAGTGCGGGAGGCCTGCGGAGGCGGTCTCGGAGCTTACCGCCCTGCGCGAGATGGCCG
>CAYPOZ010000328.1:0-2190 GCA_964412415.1 uncultured Isosphaeraceae bacterium
ACGAGGGTTCGGAATGGCTGGCTCGCGGCCTCGACGTGTCGCTCGAGCTCGGTAATGTCTCGTTGGGAGGTGCTCATGGTGATTGGACTCATGGGCTCGGATACGACGAGTTCCGGTTGCAGGTTCGGAGTCCGGATGCAAGGATAATCTCCGGATCGATGAGTCCACCTGATGCGGATCCTGAGGTTGGCCGGCCCATGCGTGTGGCGTTCATCGGCACCGGAGTCATGGGGCGCTCGATGGCGGGGCACATCCTTGCGGTGGGGCACGATGTGGTCGTGCACACGCGCACGCGCGAGCGGGCCGCGGAGCTGCTCGATCGCGGCGCAACGTGGGCTGCAGATCCTGCGGCCGCCGCAGAGGGCGCGGATGCCGCCATCTCGATGGTGGGGCTTCCGCCGGATGTGCGCGATGTGCACCTTGGCGCGCGGGGAACGCTCGCCGTAGGTCGTGCGCCAGCGCTCCTGATCGACATGACCACAAGCTCCCCGTCGCTCGCGGTGGAGATCGCGCGGGCGGCCGCAGCTCGCGGCTGCGCGGCACTCGATGCGCCTGTCTCCGGTGGCGATGTGGGCGCGCGCAATGCGACGCTCTCGATCATGGTCGGCGGCGATGCGGCAGCCTTCCTGCGCGCGCGCCCGCTGCTGGCTCTCATGGGCAAGACGATCGTGCACCACGGTGGACCCGGTACCGGCCAGTGCGCCAAGCTGGTGAATCAGGTGCTCGTGGCGGCATCGATGGTGGGGGTTTCGGAGGCGCTCGCGCTTGCGGATGCGGCCGGCCTCGATCCGCACAAGGTGCTTGAGTCGGTCTCCCCGGGCGCTGCGGGAAGCTGGACGCTCGCCAACCTCGCGCCCCGCGTCCTGAAGGGGGATATGGCGCCCGGATTCCGCGTCGAGCACCTGGTCAAGGACCTCCAGATTGCGTCTGAGGAGGCAAGGGCACTGGGGCTGTCGCTTCCCGGGCTCGAGCTTGCAGACCGCCTGTACGAGGCACTCCTGGCCTCAGGCAGCGGTGCGCTGGGCACACAGGCGCTCGCTCCCTTCGTCGCAGCGCGGGCTCGGGCCAGCGGGTCGGCAGCGTTATAGGGCTCCTTGGCCTCGCGCATTGCCGTGGAGGGGGATGCCCTGTAGACTCCCCGATCTGCGCCTGAATCAAGGACTTTCGCCATGACCCTCACCCCCGGCACCACCGTCACCCTTCGCGTCAAGACCGTCCCCACGACCGCCAAGGGCCGCAAGACCATCGAGCGCCTCATGCGCCTGAACCCCAAGGTGCAGCGCACGCTCGACAAGGTCGCGAAGGTTCGTGGCCGCACCACCCCGCTGAACCAGCGCGGCGGCCGCATGTGGACCGCCCGCATGAAGGCGACCAAGGTCGTGAACCTCTCGAAGGGCGCGTCGTTCAGCCTCTTCGTCACCCCGCAGATCGTGCCCGACATCAAGTCGGTCTCGAAGTTCGTCACGGTCAAGTGACGCGTCCGGGGCGACCGCCCACATCCAGACTTCGTCACGCGGCGCCTGATCCAGGGCGCCGCGTGTCGTTTGGTCTGTCAGTGGCTCAGGATCTCGTCGCGAAGGGGCGTGATCACGTGGGGGATCACGCGTGACTCAGCCAGCCGCTCAGCGTGCCCCGCGAGGGATGCGAGGACAGCCGGCAGTTCATCGAGCGTGGCGACGGGGCCGACCTTGCGAACCGTGAGGATCACGCTGATGGGTTCAGGGAGGTGGCGCGCGCTCGAACCATCCGCCGCCTTGGGCCGCGTCTTCACCTCGACGAACGCCTGCCAATCACCCTCGGTCGTCAGGTTCAGGCCGATGAACGGCTGCACGTCGATCGGCAGGTCGTGGTCCGGATCGAAGAGGCCCGACAGCCTGCTGTCGGAGTAGAGCGCGTTGTAGACGATGATGTCGCGATCGTGCTCGGTCTCCAGGTCGAAGCCGAAGATGAGATCGACAGAGTCGATGTCGAGCGGGCTGATCGAGAGGAAGTACGGCGCCGTCTCCAGGAGGAAGCGGTGCAGCCGGTAGGTCTCGGCCATGTCCGGGGGGTTCACGTAGCCGGCACGGAGGCTGGTCGCCTTCATGGCGACCCACATCAGGCTGGGCTCGCCCTCGGGGCTCTCGAGCGCGACCTCCGAGTCGGTCCGGCGCAGCCGGCTCAGGCTGGGCACCTGACGCCTGATCCTGT
>CAYPOZ010000329.1:0-2184 GCA_964412415.1 uncultured Isosphaeraceae bacterium
GGCGCGTGCCAAATGGACGCGCCCGCTGGTTAAGAGTGAACGCCCCAGGCCCACCGGCCGGGGCGTTCGCGTTTTGCGGCAATCCGCGGATCACGCTGCTGAACGCGCACAATCCGTCGAGGACGGCCCTCCATCACTCGCGGCCCCCCACAATCTTCCCCAACCCCCAAGAGAGCGGAGGACTCTTCGCGCGGCTGCGGAAATACAGGGATAGAGGCGCTGTGCGCCCTGCCCCGTCATGACGCACCAGTACCACGACGCCTTCCCGCCAGACGCGCGCATCCGCGCCGTCGGCGAGCTCCTCGCACGCGGCATACGCAGGCTCCACCAGCAGCGCCGCGAGGGAATCTGCGCGAATCCTGCGCGAGCATCCCTTGATCTTCCGGCCCACCCGAGCGTCAATGCGCCAGGCGCGCCACGCGCGCGCGCCAAGGAGGCATGATTGGCGACGGCACGAGGATTCGACGTGGACAGCGAGCGCAGCAGGCTCGGCGCCATGGGCGTCGCCCAGCTGCGCGAGCGCTACAGGCAGCTCAGCGGCGACGAGTCGCGCAGCAGGAACCGCGAGTACCTGATCCGGCGCATCCTCTGGATGCAGCAGGCGCTGGCTCTCGGCGGCCTCAGCGAGCGCGCAGCCGCGCTGGCCGACTCGCTCGCACGCGACTTCGACGTGCGCACCACGGCGCCGCGCAGCGTGCAGGCGGGCCAGCCGGTGGCGCAGTGCGCCCCGCAGCGCGACGCGCGGCTCCCCCGCCCCGGCCACGCGATCGTGCGCCGCTACAAGGGCGAGACGCTGCGGGTCACCGTCCTGGCCGACGGCTTCGAGTTCAAGGGCGAGCGCTACGGCTCGCTCTCCGCGATCGCCAAGGCGGTCACGGGCTCGCACATCAACGGGTTCCGCTTCTTCGGGCTCGTGAAGGAGGCCGCGTGATCAAGCCGAGGAGGCAGCCCGAGAAGGAGCGCGCCGTCCGCAAGACCGTGCGCTGCGCGATCTATACCCGCAAGTCGACCGAGGAGGGCCTCGACCAGGACTTCAACTCGCTCGACGCCCAGCGCGAGAGCGCGGAGGCGTACATCAGGAGCCAGGCGGCCGAGGGCTGGAAGCTCGTCCCCACCCGCTACGACGACGGCGGCTTCTCCGGCGGCAACCTCGACCGTCCCGCGCTTGCGGCGCTCGTCGAGGACATCAAGGCGGGCAAGGTCGACTGCGTCGTGGTCTACAAGGTCGACCGGCTGAGCAGGTCGCTGCTGGGCTGATCGGGCTGCTCACTGTGCCTGCGACCGAAGCGCACAGGCAAGGGCATCCACATCTCCCTCGACCACTGCGACAATGCGCGACCACTCAATGGCGAAGTAGCCGTGGACGAGACGGTTGCGGAGCCCGATGATGGCGCGAAGGTGAGGGATGCGGGCTCCGATCGATTTGTCGAGACCATCAGCCTTGTGCAGGGCTTCGCCGATCGTGATGAGGTGCCGCTCAATCGCGGCCCGTACGATGCGATCCTCGCGGAGGCGCGTGCCTCCGACCTCTTCCCGGATCGAGATGATCTGGTCCGTTGCGGTGAGCGCGTCAAGCAGGTAGACGCGAACCTCACGCTGCTGCATAGAGCGGCATCCGATCGCGGATGAACGCGTCACGAAGGATCGGGTTCGTCACCGCGCTCAGCTCGATCAAATCCACCCGACGGCCGAACGCCTGCTCGAGCGCATCCGAAAGTTCGACGAACTGGAGCGCTGAGACACGAGCGCCAGGCAGGAACTCCACGAGCAGATCGATGTCGCTCCGCACCGGGTCGAAGTCGGAACGAGCCGCCGATCCGGTCAACTCGTTTCGATGTCGCTCCGCACCGGGTCGAAGTCGGAACGAGCCGCCGATCCGGTCAACTCGAGCCGTGCGACATCGTGACGGGCGCAAAGCTCGCGTACTCGGTCGAAGATTTCTGGACGAATCGCGACCATGTAATGAGTTTACCCCGACTGGGAGTCGGGACACCGACATGCCGCGATTCGGATCTCCTGACCCGAGCCGGAACCCCTTTCTGACGGCGCCGGAGGGCCGTCTCGCTCTCTCGGAGATCGAAACCTCAACTCGGCTGCCCGAAACCTGTTCCGCTCGGACTACTTCAAGTGGCGCGTGCCAAATGGACGCGCCCGCTGGTTAAGAGTGAACGCCCCAGGCCCACC
>CAYPOZ010000330.1:0-2180 GCA_964412415.1 uncultured Isosphaeraceae bacterium
CACCGAGACCGATCCCGTGGACCGCAGCGACCCGACGCTCGCCGTGCCGCAGGAGATGGCGAACGTGTCTGCCTTCGCGGGGCTCGCCGGCCTGACATGGCTTGCGCGCGACACTGGCGATACGCGCATCGACTTCCAGGCTGCGATCGGGTCAGGTGACGACAACCGGCTCGATTCCGGCAACACGTTCGGCGGCATCCCGCCTGGGCGCACCGATCGCGCGTTCAACTCGCTCGGCTACGTCAACACGGGACTCGTGCTCGCGCCCGAGATCACGAACCTCTTCTGCCCCTCGCTCGGCATGAGCACGACACCATTCCCGGGCGTCTCGGAACTGAGGCAGCTGCGCCTCGGCGCGACGATGTTCGGGTTCGTCAAGGTGGACGGCGATGCGCCGATCTCCGCGCTCACGACCAACGGCACGAACCTCGTCGGTTCCGAGATCGACCTGAGTGCTGAGTGGCGCATCCTGAGCGACCTTGACATCAACCTGCGCTACGGCGTGTTCATCCCGAACCAGGCCGCCTTCGACGGGCTCAGCGACCAGGGCAACATCCGGCAGTTCCTCTACGTGGGGGTCACCTATGCGTTCTGAGTCGTGCGGGCACGGACAGTGTTGCACGCGCATGGCACGCACCGGCCCGGTGTGGGCAGCATGCGTTGCCGTGATCGCGCTCGCTGCCGGATGCGACCGACAGATGCTGCAGACCTCTGTCACGGATCGGTTCCCGCGCCCCGAGCAGGAGCTCGACCACGCGGAGTCGCTCGATTCGACGTCGGTGGTGACGAACAACGACATGCTCCACGGGTTCATCGTCTTCGTAAGCGGGGAGGACCCATGGGCCACCTATGCGCAGCGTGTCCTTGATGCTCGCTCAAGGGGCTGGTTGCCGAAGGACTGGCGGGAACCTGCGAACGAGAGCGCCACAGTCGGTCGGATGGCCTCAATTGCGTCCAATATTGTTGAGATTCGGGGCGGTCTCTCCTTTATGCTGCTCGGACCGATACCGCGTTACGCCCTCCGCGAGTTGATTTATCAGGACGTTCTTCCGGCAAGGACCGAGAACCAGTCACTTTCTGGACTCGAATTCACGGATTTCTTGAACCGCCTCAGCAGAATGTCACGGTTGAGGGAAGGTACGGCTGCAATTGCTGCAGTCCGGGACAGTGCCGTGCCGCGTCCGCCACCCCTTCCGCCCTCGGGAAGGCCAGAACCGCCTCCGTCAGAAAAGACATCGACATGAACCATCACAAGAGCCACCGATTCATCGCGACTGCCTCCACTGCGGCTGTGTCGCTCACGATGCTTGTGGCTGCTGGAGCCCTCGCACAGGAGACATCATCTGCGGATGCGGTGACTGCAGCGGCGGCTTCGGCAGATGCCGTGCCTTCGGCAACGGCAACCCAGCTTCAGGCGCGCATCATCGACGTGTCGGGCAAGGCCCGCTGGCGCGCGTCCGCGGACGGAGAGTGGAAGGACGCATCCGTCAACGATGACCTCTCGCCCGGTGCCGAGATCCGGACCGGCATGCGCTCGCGCGTGACGCTTCGCTTCCGCAACGCGACTGTGCTGGTGGACTCGAGCACCAACTTCTCGATCCCCACCATCGAGCAGGAAGGCGACGTGCTCCGGACGATCGCCGCGGTGCGCAGCGGTCGCGCAGACTTCAAGGTCGACAAGGTCGGCCTGCAGAATGACTTCAAGGTCGTGACGCCGAGCACCACGCTCGCCGTGCGCGGCACGAGCTTCTCCACGGTCACTGGTCCGCTCAAGGGCGTCGAGATCGTGGGTGCGCGCGAGAACGCGATCCGTGCGATCGAGGTGCGCTACGCGGCGCTCAACCAGACGGCGGAGATGTCGGGGGGGGCCGAGGCCCAGCGCGGCGAGGGCGGCGGCGGCAGCAACCTGTCCCTGCTCGTCGACATCTCAAGGGCCGCTGGCTTCCGCGCCATTGCGCAGGACGCGAGCGGGCTGCAGGTCGAGCCCCTGTCCGAGGTGCTCGCGCTCACTGCGGATGCCCGGTCGCGGTTCCTCGAGCTGGGTGCAGCGGCAGACGAGTTCGACGCGCGACGGGGTGCCGCGGAAGCGGCGATCGAGCTTGCGCGTGGCGCACTTCTCGCGGCGGAGGCAGCGGCAGCGGCGGCTGGCGGCAGTGCCGATGCGACGCGTGGATCAGGCG
>CAYPOZ010000331.1:0-2165 GCA_964412415.1 uncultured Isosphaeraceae bacterium
CGCGCATGCCGGCGGGCGGCGCGGCGCGCGCCCGGGGCGTGAGGGAGCCGGCGCCGGCGGGCGGCTCAGGCATCAGCCCGAAGTGGATCGCGTAGGGGATGCCGTGCATGCCCAGCATCGTGCGCGCGACGACGGCCTGCGGGAAGCAGTTGCTCGTCCACGGCGTGTAGCGCGCCGCGAGGCGTATGGTGCGGCCGATCGCGCGCGCGCGCGCTTCCTGCGCTGGCGTGAGCAGCGGCACGTTCGCGGCGGTGCCTTGCGCGGTGCCCAGGCGTGGGGCGAGCGTGCGGAAGGGAACCACGAGGATCAGCGCGCGGCTGAGGCCAAGCTCGAGCCAAGTCGGAATGATCCACGCCTTCGTGAAGAGGGGCAGCCCTGCGAAGCTGCGCACCTTGCGGATCAGCGTGCGGATCATGCGCGGACGGCGAGGCCGTTGTCGAGAAGGTCACCCACGAAGCGGCGCACGTCCGCCTCGCAGGTGGCTGCGTCGACCTCGTACTCGGTGCAGATCGCGCTGACCAGCTGCGCGAGCGTGTGCGGCGCGGCGAGCAGTTCCCAGATGCGCGTGCCCACGCCGCCGAGGCCGAAGTACTCGCCGGACTCGATGCTCATCATCACGGTGTCGCCGTCCATGTCGGCGGCGATGAGACGCGGGTTGCGCGTGAGCGTGGTGTCTGGCGTGAGCGGTTGGGACATGCGCGCGAAGGGTAGTCGCGGCTATGCCGGACCGCCGCCGGAGGTGAAGTACGCGCCCAGTGCGCCGTCGACGCGTGCTCCCGTATCGCCTTGGGTCATGTGCATGTCGAGGGCGACCAGCATTGGGGCCATGTAGGCGGCGCGCGGCCTCGGGGCAGTGCCCGCATCGGCGCCCGTGGGGTTCGCGCGGTCGCCCACGTCAATGCTGTTGTCGCCATTGCCCACGTCACGCATCGGCCACCTCGGACTTGCAAAGCCTGCAACAGAAACTCGGCGCGCCAAGCCAAAATCGGCGATATTGCAAGGGATGCCTAGGCCCGAACCTGTTGTGATGCGTCAGAGGGGTCGGTCGTGCTGCACCCAGATGGTCTTGCGCCGGGAAGGCCTGCCATGACGGCGATCGGCGGCGTGATCTCGGCGGATGGGCGGCCGATCGGCCCGGAGTGCGCCCACGCGCTGCGCGCCGGCCTCGCCGTGTACGGCCGCGACGCGTGGGACGAGTGGCGATACGGGGGCGGCGATCATGCGCGAGACGTCGATGGGCTGGGCAGTCACGCGCGAGGCGTCGATGCGCCAGGCGACCATCCGCACGCGATCTTCGTGCGCGCGCTGCTGCGCACGCTGCCTGAAGACGTGCACGATCGCCAGCCGCTGTGGCATGCGCCGAGCGGCACCGCGCTTGTCTTCGATGGCCGCATCGACAATCGCGATGAGGTCGCGCGCGCGCTAGGCATCAGCGCGGGCGATCTGGCCATGCTGGCGGATAGCGATGTTGCGCTGCGCGCGGCGCTCGCGTGGGACACGGCTGCAGCTGAGCGCCTGCGCGGTGCGTTCGCGATCGCATGCTGGCAGCCCGCGCGCCGCAGGCTCTGGCTGGCGCGCGATGCCATGGGGCACCGGCCGCTCTTCTGGCACCAGTCTGGCGGGATCACTGCGTTCGCATCCATGCCTGCAGGACTGCTTGCGCTGCCTGGAGTCTCGCGTGAACTTGATGAGCTCAGCGTGGCGAAGATCCTGATGCTCGAGATGCATACGGGGGCGCAGTCGGTGTACCGCGATGTCCGCCGCGTAGAGCCGGGTCGCATCGTAGAGATCGTGGATGGCGCAGCTCGACCCGAAGCGCGAGCTTCGCCTTGCGCGCGACGAGGACTACGTCGATGCGTTCCGTGAACTGCTTGACCGCGCGGTGGTGCGCTGCCTGCGATCTTCGGGACCCACCGCATCGATGCTCTCGTCGGGCTACGACAGCACCACGGTCACCGCTGTGGCGGCGCGCCTGCTGGCGGCTCGCGGCGAGCGGCTCACGGCGTACACGTCGGTACCGCGCGAAGGATTTGCAGGTCCCGTGCCCAAGGGCCGCGAGGCCGACGAGAGCATCGCGGCCGCGGCGCTCGTGGCGCGCCTTCCCAACGTCGACCATGTGATCCTGCGCGCCGCGCACCGCTCAATCATGGAGGACTGCCGCGCAC
>CAYPOZ010000332.1:0-905 GCA_964412415.1 uncultured Isosphaeraceae bacterium
CGCGAACTGCATCGCGGTCGACAGCGCGAACCCCATCGCCTGCGCCGGCGTGGCACCGGCCTGCTGCATGTGCTGACCCACGACCGAGACCGGGTTCCAGCGCGGCACGTGCCGGTTGCAGAAACGCACGTGGTCCACGAGCAGCCGCCGCGCGCCGGGCAACGCGAGCCGGAAGAACATGTGGTTCGCCACGAAGTGCGAGATGTAGTCGCTCTGGTTCGACGTCCCGGTGACCGCCGTCCAAGGGACGCCGCGACGGCGCGCCGTCGCCAGCAGGAATGCGAGCAGCGTGAACGGCGTCGGGTCGTTCATCGCGGTCGAGATGCGGGCGATGTCGACCCCGCGCAAGCACTCGTCCATGTGGTCGACGGTGTTCACCACCGTCCCGCAGGTGCCAAGCAGCTCGATATCGACCTCGTCGGCATCGAGTTGCACGGCAGCAGGCTGATCGCGTTGGCGCCTGCGGAAAGCAGCCCATGGACGCGCGCGTTGTAGTCGGCGGGGGTGCCGAGGCCGATCAACTGGCGTTGCGTCCAGGTGCGACCCCGGTACATCGTCGGATAGATGCCCCGGGTGTACGGGTATTGGCCGGGGAACTCCCGGCCGCCCTTGTCCGTGTCCTCCGCCGTGTAGAGCGGCTCGACCCGCAGCCCCGACCGGTTGCGGACCTCGGGCTGCGTACCGATCGCGGCCGCATACTCCCTGCACCACGCCTCGGCGGGCCCGTCGACGCCCTGCGGACCGCTGCCCGGCCGCTTTGCGGATCTGTCCATCTAGCCGCCCCCCCATGCCCGTCGGCGCCGTACGCCGAGCTGACCAGCCTGAGCTATCATTTCGGCTTTCATAACCTGACGGCGGTTTATCACTGGGTGACGCGCTTGCCGATGGCCGAGGCAACCTTCGTG
>CAYPOZ010000332.1:915-1865 GCA_964412415.1 uncultured Isosphaeraceae bacterium
CGGGTGGCGCCCGGACCGAAGCAGCGCGCCACGCCCGCATCGAGCAGCAACGGGACCTCGTCATCCGGTACGATCCCGCCGACCACCACGGCCACGTCCGTCAGGCCTGCCTCGCGCAGCGCGGTCATCAGCTTCGGGACGATCAGGTGGTCCGTCGCGAGAGAGCTGATGCCGATGATGTCGACATCCTCCTGCGTCGCGGTACGGACCACCGCCGGTATCGACTGCCAGGGCGGCGTGTAGATCACCTCCATGCCGGCATCCCGCAGGAACGAGGCGACGATGCGGCTGCCGCGATCGTGGCCGTCCAGTCCGATCTTGGTCACCAACACCCGAAGCGGGGAGTCCGGGACGGATGTCTCTGCCATCGCGCCCTCCTCAGCCCTGCCGGGCCTGGACCGCCTCGCCCCGGAACGCCGCGTCGAGGTCGTTCAGGAACGAGATGATGTCCGCGCCGTGCAGATGACGGTGGTCGAAGGCCAGGCTGCAATGCATCACGGGGCCGACGCCGAGCTCGCCGCCGACCACCCGTGGACGGTCTCGGATGCGCGATACCCAGAGCGTCGCGACGTCCGGATAGTTGAGGACCGGGGCGGTCGAGACGAACGCCGCCGACTCGAGGCCGCCCGTGCTGGACAGGGTGAAGGTGCTGTCGCGGAAGTCGGCCGCCGAGAGTTCGCCGCGCCGGGCGCGCCCGGCGAGATCGCGGATGGCTGCGGCCAACCCGGCGGTGTCGAGCCGGTCGGCATCGCGCAGCACCGGCACCAGCAGGCCGTTCGGACTGTCGACCGCCACGCCGAGATGGACGGCACGGGACAGCACGAGTTCGTGCGCCTGCTCGTCGATGGTGGCGTTCAGCGATCCGTGCCGCGCGAGCGTGTCCATCACGCACCGCGCGATCACCGCGAGCGGCCCGGGGCGGGACGCGGCGCCGCCCGGACCTCCGGCCT
>CAYPOZ010000332.1:1875-2153 GCA_964412415.1 uncultured Isosphaeraceae bacterium
CTCGGCAAGGATCCGGTCCGCGACGACCTCGATGGTCATCACCGAGGTCGCCGCCGTGCGGGCCGCCAAGGCGAGGCGCTGCGCCGCAGCCAGCCGCGGACCGACCAGCCGCCGCCGCTTGATCTCCGCGGCGTCATCGGCCCTGTCCGGTCGGCCGGCGCCGGACAGGAACCAGTCGATCTCGGCCACACCCACCTGCGACACGCCGAGGCCCGCCGCCACCGTGGCGACGTCGGTCCCGCGGTCGTGCGCATGGCGACGGGCGGCGGGGGAAGCCC
>CAYPOZ010000333.1:0-2146 GCA_964412415.1 uncultured Isosphaeraceae bacterium
CCACGCGGCATCCCAGACGTTGCGGCCCTCGCCCGTGACGGGCCATACCCGTCCCGTCTGCGTGTCGTAGACCCAGACGCGCCGCCACTCGTGGGCATGGAAGCCCTCGTGCAAGGTCGGCATCCACGCCGGCGCGGCGCCCGGTCGGGACGGTGTGGTGGTCGATCCCTGCATCCCTGACAGTTCGGCGCCGGCTCCGGCCACGCCCAACAGCAGCCGTCGGCCGTCCGGCGACCAGGCAAGGTGCTCGACCACCCCGTCGACGCGCGGCGAACGGACCGCCTCGCCGAGCACGCCGCGCTCGAGCACGTAGGCCTGCGCGGCGCTGCCGTCGCCGCGGTCCGACAGGAAGGCGAGCCGCGCGCCGTCGGCGGACCAGCGCGGCGCGCAGGCATCGCCGACCTCGGCCGTCACCCGGCGCATCGCGCCCGAGTCGGCATCAAGGGTGAACACGGCGGTCGACGGCCGCGCGTCGATGGCGTTCATCACGGTGCCCGTGAAGGCGACCGACCGGTGCGCGGGACAGGTCGCGACCTCCGAGGCATACGTCACGCTCCCGAACCCGGGCTCGTAGATCGTGCGGTAGTACTCCAACATGGCGCGGAAAGCCGGCCGGTCCCGGATGTCACTCGGCATCATCGTCCCCCCCGTCGAGGGCAGGCAGCCGCACCGCGCGGGCCACCGCCTGTCGCAAAGATATCGTGCCGCGCGACAGTTCCTCGCACAGCCGGTCTGTCGAAGGCCGCCGGACCATCACGGCATCGCGCACCGACCTCGCCGCGCGCTCGGCCAACATGCGCCGCAACGCGCGCTGGCACCGACCGTCGCGCAGCGCGCGCGCGTCCGTGCCGTCCGCCGCGCCCTCCACCAGGGCGAGCAGGGCATCGACGCCCTCGCCCGTCTCGGCGCTGACGCGCATGACCGGGACGCCCGTCCGGTCGAGGCGCAAGGCCACGGCCGACTCGAGCTGCCGGGCGGCGAGGTCAGCGCGCGGCAGGTCGCCCTTGTTGACCACCAATGCATCGGCGATCTCAAGCTGCCCCGCCTTGATCGCCTGCACTTCGTCGCCGAGCCCCGGCGCCGTCACCACCACCACGAAATCCGCCTCGTCCACGACGTCGACCTCGGACTGACCCGTCCCCACCGTCTCGATCACGATGAGCTCCCAGCCTGCCGCGGCGAGCGCGGTCGTCGTCGCGAGCAACGACCACGCAAGCCCGCCCGACGCGCCTCGCGAGGCCATCGAGCGCAGGAAGACGCCGGGATCGTCGGCGTGCGCGGTCATACGCAGCCGGTCTCCGAGCACGGCACCTCCGGTGACCGGGCTTGACGGATCGACCGCCACCACCGCCACCCTGCGGTCGGAAGCACGGATCGCGGCCACGAAGCGGCCCACCAAGGTCGATTTGCCGACGCCCGGCGGGCCGGTGAAGGCGACGATGCGGGCATCGCGCCGATGACGCAGCACGGCGGCGAACAGCGCATCGGCGAGCGGATCGGGGCGTTCCAGCAGCGACAGCACGCGCGCGAGCGCCGGCACGTCGCCCGCGACGAGCCGCTCGACGAGTTGGTGCGCACGTGGGTCCACGCCCGCTCCTTCGGCCGGCTCAGGCCAGCACGGGCGCCTGGTCCCGATCCCGCTTGAAGGCGCGGAGGCCCTCCACGTGCCGCTCCATGCGCAGGCGGTCCGGACGCTCGGTCGGCGGCGGGGTGTAGCCATCGTCCTCAGAACGATAGCAGTTCACGCCGACGACGCGCCGGGTGCCACGGTCGAGCTCCATCTGGTAGGCGAGCGCCGAGTCACCGATCAGCCGCTGCACGAGCCCGGAGGCGACCGCCGCGTACATGCCGCCGGCCTCCTCGCGCAGGATGTTCTGCGTGGCGTCGGCGATCCGTGCCGATTCCTCGCGCGGGGTGACCAACGCCTCGTCGAACGCGTCCGTGTGCATCGACTGCAGGCCGCTCAGGATGCCCGCGATCGCCTGGGTCGTGACGCGCGCGATGTTGTTCAGGGGCTGCTGCCGGGTCAGGTCGGCGCCGGAGGTCTGGCCATGGAACTTGAAGCGCCACGAGCGTGGGTCGGTCGCGCCGAGCCGCTCGCGGGTCAGCCGCGCCCAGACGCGACGACCGGCGCGGAACTTGGCGA
>CAYPOZ010000334.1:0-2129 GCA_964412415.1 uncultured Isosphaeraceae bacterium
GCCGCATCTACGACCTGTTCCCGGTGAACGAGCGCGAGCAGATCCGCAAGCTGCTCGCCTACAACCTGCGCGCGATCATCTACCAGAAGCTGCTGCCGACGCTGAAGCCCGAGATCCCGCGCGCGCCCGCGCTGGAGATTCTCCTTGCGACGCCAGCCGTGCAGAAGTACATCCTGGAGGCGCGCGAGGGAGAGCTCCTTGAGGTCATCAAGGACAACCGCGACCAGGGCATGATCGACTTCAACATGGCGCTCGTCGAGCTCGTCGAGAAGGAGATCGTGCACCAGCGGGTTGCCCTCGAGGCCACCCCAAACCCTGATGAGCTTCGCCGCATGCTGAAGGGAATCGGCTGACCATGATGGGTCTTGAAGTCCACGGCGACCTGGTGCCGGCTGCAGGCGCGCTGCTCGCGAATGCCGTGCCGGCATTCCTGCTCTCCTTCTACAAGCCTGTGCTCATCCTGCTCGCGGTGGTGCCCTTCGCGTGGCTCGCCTCGAGCGTCATCGAGAAGGACGTGCGGTTCTTCCACTTTCCGCTGGCCGGGTGGAACTGGGCGCTCGTAGGCGCCCTCATCGCGGGCCTCGCGGCCGCGCTCTTCATCCCGATCTTCTGGGTGGGATGGCCGCTGCAGGTGCTGCTTTACGCAGGCCTTGGGTACGGCTACTGGAAGTACCGCGACAGCCAGGTCCCCGAGAAGGACCGCTTCGACCTCTTCTCGGCGAAGTTCCGCGCATCGATGGAGGCGCGCAAGACAGCCAAGGCGTTTGCAGGCGCCACAATCGTCTTCCTTGACGGATCTGGCGACAAGGTCCCCGTCCCTGCACGAGAGGACCCGATGGCCGAGGTGCACATGGCCGCCGAGCAGATGATCGCCACTGCGCTGCCGGCGCGCGCGCGACGCATCGACCTCGGACCCACGCCCAAGGGCTACGTCCCGATCCGGCTCATCGATGGAATCCGGCATCCGCAGGAGCCGATGTCGCCTGAGCTGGCGATGCGCGTGATGGACTACATCAAGCGCGTAGCCGGACTTGACGTCAACGAGCGCAGGAAGCGCCAGATGAAGGACATGAAGATCCAGGCCGCGGGAGGCCGGGTGACGCTGACGCTGACCACATGGGGCGGCGCGAATGGCCAGGCGCTGCGCATCGACGTCGAGCGGGAGAAGCAGCTTGCCCTCGCCTTTGAATCTCTCGGCATGCTGCCCGCACAGGTGCAGGCGCTCGAGGATGCGACAAGGGAAGTGTCGCAGGGCGTGGTGCTGGTGGCCGTGCCCCCCGGCATGGGCCTCACGACGCTGTCGTACGCGCTGGTCGCGCGCCACGACCCCTACCTCCTGAACATCAAGACGCTCGAGCGCATGATCGAGCGCCGAGTGGAGGGCGTGGAGCAGGAGCGGTTCGATGCCACCGCACCGGGTGCCGACTACGCCACAAAGCTCCAGTCGCTCGTGCGTCGTGCACCGAACGTGATGATGGTCTCCGATGTGCAGGATCCCGGCACCGGCAAGATCATCACGAACCCCAACGCAGGCGAGACACTCTTCTACGTGTGCATTCCGGCGGACTCCGCGGTCGCCGCCGCCACCGCGTGGGCGCGGGCCGTGGGCGACACGTCGCTGGCAGCAGCCCGCCTTCGTGCGATTGTCGTCGGGCGGCAGGTGCGCAGCCTTTGCACCGAGTGCAGGCAGCCGTACCAGGCCTCGCCCGAGCAGGCCAAGCGCCTCGGTGCGCCTGCAGGCAAGCCGCTGCAGCTCTACCGCGCCGGAGGCAAGGTGCAGGTGAAGAACAGGATCGAGGAGTGCCCCGCGTGCGGCGGCCTCGGATTTGTCGGTACGGCCGGCGTGTTCGAGGTGCTGCAGCTCGACGATGCCGCGCGGAAGGCGCTCGCGGCGGGTGACGTGGCCACGATGTACCAGGCTGCTCGGCGTGCGCACCGCACGCCGATGATCCAGGAAGCGGCGATGGCGAAGGTGTGCTCGGGCCAGACCAGTATCGAGGAGGTCGCCCGTGTGTTCGCGCCGAAGGCGACCGCGTCGACTGGTGCCCCGAAGGCCGCGGGCACAGCACGGCCCGGTGCCCCGGCCGCAAGGCCCGGAACGCCCACCGCAAACCCCGGCACCCCCGCTG
>CAYPOZ010000335.1:0-1831 GCA_964412415.1 uncultured Isosphaeraceae bacterium
GCTGTGCCGCATCGACACGCCTGTCGAGGTCGACTACTACCGCAACGGCGGCATCCTGCAGACTGTGCTTCGCCGCATGGCCAAGAGCTGAGTCTCGGCATTCGCGGGAACTTTGGGCGCGTGTGCCGGAGTCGCGTGCGGCGGCCGCTAGGGTGGCCGCATGGTCACTGCGATACGGCACGCGATCCGCGACATCATCGGAGATCTGCTCGGCGCGGGCGAGGAGGAGGCGCGCACGGAGCGGGGCGGCACGCGTGCGCTGCTGCCGGGCGGTGTCGAGTCGCTTTCGCTTGCACCACCGCCGATTGATGAGGCTGGCGCATGGTGCCTGCGCTGCGGATACTCGGTGCGCGTGCGGCTCTCCGGCCGCAGGTGCTGCGGGCGATGCGCTGGCGTCGCGCTCGCTCGTCAGGGCACGGTGCGGCTGAGCGGATACGGCGACGAGCGCGCGTGGGGTGCGGTCGTGCGCGAAGTGAAGTTCGGCAAGGACAGGCGAGGAGGGCGCACAGTCGGCCAGGCGCTCGGCAACCAGTGGATGCGGCTCGCGGCGCTCGATGAGGTGCCACATCCTGCGCACATCGCGTGCATCGTGCCTGTGCCGATGCCGTGGCAACGGCGCATCGACCGAGGCATCGATCACACGTGGTGCATCGGCCAGTCGTTCGCAGGTTGGATCGGCGTGCCGCTGCTTCCGCTGCTCACGCAGCGCGTAGGAGCGCCGCAACGTGCGCAGGGGCGCGTGACACGGCTTCAGCGCCGCAGTGCCGCGCAGCGGATGGTCGGGCGCCGCGACCTTGCCCAGGCGCTCCTTGCCCCCCGTGCGCCCCTCCTGATGCGGGGGATCCCTCACGGATGGTCCCTAAGGCAGACCCGTCAGCGGGTGCAGGGGGGGTGCAGGACAGTGGTGCTTCTCGACGACGTCCTCACCACAGGGGCGACGATGGAGGAGTGCGGAAACACGCTTAAATCCATGCTGGGTATGGATTTCCGAGTATGGGCAGGGGTGGGTTGCGTGACCGACTAAGAGCTATGGAGGAGGACGCCGTGAGCGTTATAAGACCATTACTGGCAATGACTTCGCGCACCGGGCTGCCTCCACCGACTGACGGAACGCCAGAGATTGTTGTGGGCAACCTGTGAATCACGAGCTACCCCCTTGACGTGACCGTTGGTTTCACTAGGATGGCACGTCTCGCCTCATTTGGGGCGAGCGGATGTTCTGCCGACCGGCAACGGGACGCGGCATCCGACTGATCCTTGACAAGTGAGCAGTTGGTTAGCCGCGAGGATGTGGCGTCGCTCCGAGAGCTTCATAGGCAATCGGAACGATGACAAAACTGCCGGTCGTCACAGCGACCGGCCGCCAACATCCTCTGTGATGCCAAATGGTGATATTGGTCAATTCCGCAGACCTCGCCTGTGCCGAAAGGCCTGGCAAGGATGTTGGTGAAAATCCTGCAACGCCAAGTTGCAGGCACTGGTCAGCGGACCAGTGTGTCGACCGACCTGTCCCCCAGCGGGACAGGTCGCCAGGCAACCTTCGATAGATTCGGGTCACTCACGTGATCCGTTCACTCAATTGAAGAGTTTGATCCTGGCTCAGATTGAACGCTGGCGGCATAGCTAAAACATGCAAGTCGAGCGAAGCAGCAGCAATGCTGACTGAGCGGCGAAAGGGTGAGGAATACATTCCTACGTACCGTGAGGTCGGGGATAGCCAGGGGAAACTCTGGGTAATACCCGATGTGGTCGCAAGATCAAAGATTCATCGCCTCATGAGCGGGGAATGTCCTATCAGGTAGTTGGTGGGGTAACGGCTCACCAAGCCTAA
>CAYPOZ010000335.1:1841-2103 GCA_964412415.1 uncultured Isosphaeraceae bacterium
GAGGAATACATTTCCACGTACCTCGAGGTCGAGGATAGCCAAGGGAAACTTTGGGTAATACTCGATGATCTCCGAAAGGAGCAAAGGCTCGCTGCCTTGAGAGCGGGGAATGTCCTATCAGGTAGTTGGTGGGGTAACGGCTCACCAAGCCTAAGACGGGTAGCAGGTGTGAGAGCACGGCCTGCCACATCGAAACTGAGACACTGTTCGGACTCCTACGGGAGGCTGCAGTAACGAATCTTCCGCAATGCGCGAAAGCGTG
>CAYPOZ010000336.1:0-2084 GCA_964412415.1 uncultured Isosphaeraceae bacterium
GCTTCATCAGCTCGGACATCTGTCCCAGTGCGCGGTCCATCGCGCGGCGGTAGATCCACGCTCGCTCAGATGCATCCTCATGACCTGCACCCTGCTCGAGGGCTTCAGCGAGGTCCGACTTGGCGCTGGGGCTGAGGGTGTCTGCGCCAAGGAGCATCACCGAGACGATCGACAGTTCGTAGAGCGCGGCGCACGATGCCGCATCGCCAGCGTTGAAGCGGGGGACGCCGCGCTCGATCGCGAGCTCGAGGATCGCGGCCGCCTGCCGTGCGCGCTCAGGTGACGCGGCGGTCATGGTTGAGGTGTCGCCCGAAGACCGCGTTGGCGACTTCGCGCCGCTTCGTGCGGGAAGCACGCGGTCGATGACATGGATGATGCCGTTGGCCGCCTCGATGTCGGCGACCTCGATGCGTGCGCCATCGACTGTGATGGCGCCTGAGTCGAGCTTGAATGTGACGCTGCCATCGCCCATCAGTGTGCGTGCCGAACCCTGCGCGAGCATCTCGTCGCGGCGGATCGCCGACGGCAGGACATGCGCGGAGAGCACCGCCGTGAGCGCAGGTCGGTCCGCGAGAAGCGCCTGGAGCGCATCGGCGGGAATGGCCGCAAACGCCGCGTTGGAAGGCGCAAGCACCGTCCATGGTCCGGGGTTCTGCGCCCCAAGCTGCGACCCGATGCCCGCGGCGCCGATGGCGGCCCGCAGCGTGGCGACGCGATCATCTTCGGCGATGATCTGCTCGATGCTGCGGAGCTCGGGGAGCATCACGCCGTCGATCACATGCA
Organism: uncultured Isosphaeraceae bacterium; assembly: GCA_964412415.1. Classification (GTDB taxonomy): domain Bacteria; phylum Planctomycetota; class Phycisphaerae; order Phycisphaerales; family SM1A02; genus ZLKRG44. The sequence goes on from CAYPOZ010000336.1 coordinate 784, forward strand.
CGAGCCCGCCGTCGAAGGCCACGTCAGTGGCCACAAGTCGCGACCCGTCGATGGTCAGCGCGGACGGGTCGATGTCGAGCGACTGGCCGGATAGCGCCTTAAGTCGGCGGCGATCGAGCAGCGCGGAGCTCTCCAGCGACTGCGCAACCACGTGATGCTTGAGGATCGCCTGCAGCGTCGACTTGCCCTTCGCGCTCGTCAGGAACTCGACCTGCTCGCGCGGGAGCTTCGCGAACGCCTCGTTGGTGGGTGCGAAGATCGTGACCTTCGCATCCGCTGGCAGTGCAAGCTCTGCAGCCTTGACCAGCTCGAGCAGCGTGGTGAGGTTCGCCTTCGCCGCGACGGTCGCCAGCGAACCTGAGGACGTCCGCTCGGCATCGGCCTGACCCATCGGTCGGATCCAGTCGACTTCAATGGCAAACGGACCCTCCCTCTTGTCGGCAAGCGTGATGCCCACCGACTCGATCGAAGCCGGGTCGAGCGCAGGCGCATTGCGCATGCGCTGGCCGAAGCTGTTCGCGACGCACTCGCTGAAGGGGATCTCGACTTCGAGCCACTCGTCGGCGGTTGTCTTGAAGGTGCGCTGGTAGCCGCCTGCCATGAGGCGCAGGCGCGACGAGCGGATGTCGCACTGGTAGGTGCGGCCGTCGCCCTTCACGCGAACGACGAGTCCGGTCGCCCCGGCGAAGGTGCCCTCGGGCACTGCCGTGCGGATCTGAGAGAAGCCGCCGTTGTTCTCGAGCGAGAGCTCGCCGGAGAAGCGCAGCGTGCCGCCTTCACCCGCGGCGATGCGGCCGGTCGACAGTCCGCCCATGACCCCATCGAGGACGGTCTGCCAGCCCTTGGTGCCACTATCGAACTCAAGGTTCGAATCGGCCGCGGCGGCACAGGGCACGCACGCGAGCAGGGCGGAGAGGACGGACGCGATCGACGGGTTCAGGAGCTTCATGGACCCCATTACTTCGCCCAGGCGGCGACGTTGGATGCGCAATCGCAGGCAGCCTCGCGTCGCGCCTTCGCACAGGCTCGCTCCGCTCGCCCGCGCGGCAGCGCCCAAGCGCAGCAGCGGGAGCGCTACGATCCCACAACTCTCATACGGGGTGGACCTGTCCAGCGCACCCCCCAGACCAGTTGGTTCCAGTCAACTCGCTGATCACCAAGACGCCGGAAGAAGGCCGCCAGTTGGCCATCAAGATGGCGCGCCCGGTGATCAACGTGACGCAGCCCGACGCGGCGACGCGCGAGCGGCTGCGCCCCGTGTACGCGGATGACCCGGCTATGCTGATCGCCATCGGCCACAC
>CAYPOZ010000337.1:0-2081 GCA_964412415.1 uncultured Isosphaeraceae bacterium
TTTCGCTATTCGGTCTCGGCATGCACTGCACCAATCCCGCCGCAACCGACGATGCCGATTCCAAGCGCCATGGGGCCTAGGATACGGCCCTCATGGAAGGACGACGGATCGTCATCGTTGGCGCGGGCATCGTCGGGCTGTGCTCCGCGTACGAGCTGCTGTGCCGCGGCCACCACGTCACCGTGCTCGACCGCGAGCCAATCTTCGACAGTGCGAGCTGCGGCAACGCTGGACTCCTCTCGATCGGGCATCCCCCGCTCACGCGGCCCGGCGCGAGCATCCGCGGGCTGCGCTGGATGCTCTCCTCGACGAGCCCGCTCTACATACGCAGGAGGCCATCGCCGGAGCTGGTCCGGTGGCTCCTCAACTTCCACCTGCACTGCACGGAGGCGCACCTTGAGCGCTGCATGAGCGTGCTCTGCGCGCTGGGGTTCCGCACGCTCGAGCGGCTCGAGCAGATCATGGATGCCGAGTCGATCCGGTGCGGCTACCAGCGCACGGGATGGCTCGATGTGGTGATGGACCCGGCGAACATGGCCTCTGCCGAAGCCGAGGCTGCGATGCTCACGCCGCACGGCTACCGCACGGAGCGCATTGACGGCACCGAACTTCGCCGCCGCGATCCGGCCTTTGCCGGCGGTGTGGCGGGCGCGATCCACTACCTCGACAGCGCCAACTGCCATCCTGGACTGCTCACGCGCGGTATTGCCGATGCGGTGCGACGTCGCGGCGGCACGCTGCGCACCGACGCGACGGTCACCCGCATCGAACGCGATGCGCAGGGCCGCGCGCGCGGCGTGAGGCTCGCGCGTCCGCACCCGGATGCGCCGTCGGAGGTTGTGCCCGCCGACGTGGTGGTGATGGCCGCGGGCGTGTGGAGCGGCGAGCTTGCGCGTACTGCGGGGATTGACATCCCAATGCAGGGTGCACGCGGGTATCACGTGCAGCTCGAGGGCGTGCCTGTCCTGCCGCGCACGGGCTGCGTGCTGCACGAGACCTTTGTCGCCGTGACACCGATGTCGACACCGACCGGCGGCCAGCTCCGGCTGGCGGGCACGCTCGAGATCGGGCCGCTAGGGTTGCCGTGGATGCGGCAGCGCCTGGCGATGCTCACTACGGGCGCGCGCCGCTACCTCAATGGCATCGACGGCGCGTGCGCTGTCGCTGACTGGGCCGGCTACCGACCATGCACGTCCGATGGCATGCCCGTCATCGGATGGGCGCCCCAGACGCCCGGCCTGTACGTGGCCACCGGACACGCGATGATGGGAATGACGCTTGGGCCCGTGACCGGGGAGATCGTCGCGCAGCAGATCTGCGGCGAGCCCTCGCGCATCGAGCCTGACTACCTCGCGGCGATGGCGACTGCGCGCTACGCGCGCCGGGGCGCGTCCCACAGCCTCGCGGCGCCCCTCACGCCTGAGGCATCTCCGAACCTCGCCTGACGCACTGGCGTCGTGAAGGCGTCGCCGAACACGTGCGGCGCGACCGCACCCGGCAGCCGGGCGTAGAGCTCTGCGATGTTGCTGACGCCGCCACCGATCACGATCACGTCAGGGTCGATCGTGTTGCAGACGGCCGCAAGCGCGCGTCCAAGTCTGCCGATCATCAGGTCGACCGTCGCGCGGGCGCGAGGATCCGACCCGCGGGATGCGATCTCGGCAAGCGGCAGCGCACTTCCGGACGCCCGCGCGTACTCGGCCTCGATGGCGGGCCCGGACAGGAACTGCGCGATGCATCCGGACTTCCCGCAGTAGCAAGGGCGTGCAGCCATGTCAGCATCACGCTCTCCCGGCATCGGGTTGTGGCCCCACTCGCCACCGATGCGGTTCGGCCCGGTCAGGATGCGGCCGTCCACTACCACGCCGCCGCCGACCCCGGTACCGAGGATGACCGCAAAGACGCAGCCCGCACCGGCACCCGCGCCATCCGCTGACTCGCTCAGCGCAAGGCAATCGGCATCGTTGGCGCATCGCACCTCGCGGCCGAGCCGCGCCTCGATGTCGCCTCGGAGGTCATGCCCGTTGAGGCACGTGGAGTTCGCGTTGCGGTGCAGTCCGGTGCGTGGCGACACGCTGCCG
>CAYPOZ010000338.1:0-2081 GCA_964412415.1 uncultured Isosphaeraceae bacterium
GGCATGCGATGCGATCCAGCACGCGCACCAGCGCGGCGTCATCCACCGCGACCTCAAGCCGTCCAACATCCTGGTCCGTGCCCGCGATGACGGATCCCCGGAAGTGAAGATCATCGACTTTGGCATCGCGAAGGCGCTCGCCTCGTCGGAGCGCGGCGCGACCGTCACCGAGGCTGGCGAGCTTGTGGGAACTCCCGAGTACATGTCGCCGGAGCAGGCAGACATCGATGGCGGGACTGCGGACACCCGCTCCGACGTGTGGAGCCTCGGAGCGGTCCTCTACGAGCTTCTGGCCGGCACCCCACCCTTCGGTTCGCACGCAGACGGCGACACAGCGCGCGTGAGCACGATGCGTCAGCTCCGGGAGGGTTCCGTTGCGCGACCGCGGACACGTGCTGCCGCCTGCTCGGCACACCACGCGGCCGCGCGGCGCTCGACGCCCGAAAGGCTCGCGCGTGCCCTGCGCAAAGAGCCAGAGTGGATCTGCCTGAGGGCGCTGCGCCGGAACCCAGACGAGCGATACGAGTCGGCAGGCTCGCTCGGACGCGACCTGCGCCGATGGATCGGCGGCGAGCCCGTGCAGGCAGGCCCCGAGAGCGTGGCATACCGGCTCCGTGCCTATGCGCGGACGCACCGCACGCAAGTCGTGGCGGCGGCCGCGGTGCTCGCAAGCCTCATTGCGGCGACCGCCATATCGACATGGTTCGCGATTCGCGAGTCGCAAGCGCGGACGGAGTCGGAGCGGCGCGCTGCGGAGACCGCGCGCATCGCGGAGCTGCAGGCCGATGTGCTCTCGCGCATCAATCCGACGTGGGTCGGCGCGGCCATCGTGCAGGATGCGCTTAACCGACACCGCGACGTGCTGGTGGCGACCGAGCCCGACGCTGCAGTGCGCAAGCCGCTGCTCGCCACGATGTACCGCGAGATGATCAAGCTCAACAAGGCTGACCTGGGCCAGGACGTGATCGACCGCTGGATTGTCACCCCGACGGAGAAGGCGATCGACGAGCAGCTCGCCGACATGCCCGCGGCAGCGGCCGGCATGCGCCACCAGATCGCGCATCGGCGATGGGTGCTCGGGCAACTTGATGCGGCTGATGCGCTCGCGCGCCGCACTCTCGATGAGCGCGAGCGGCTGCTCGGCGCGAGCGCGCCCGACACGCTCGATACGGTCCACCTTCTGGGCATCATCGCGTGGTCGCGTGGGGATGCATCTGCCGCGCTCCCCCTGCTGTCTCGCGCGCGAGACGGAAGGGCTGCTGCGCTCGGAGAGCGGCATCCAGACACCATCGAGTCCGCCTCCCAGTACGCGAATTCGCTCGTGGCGGCAGGCCGCCCCGCGGAGGCCATCGCCCTGCTCCGGTCGATTCTCGCCGTGCGACAGGAGACCCTCGGCGCGGACTCAGCCGAGGCTGCGGGCGCCATGCGCGATCTCGGGTCAGCGCTTGCCAACATCGGCCAGCACGAGGAAGCGGTCCAGCTTCTTCGCGCCGCATGGGAGCGGCGTGCGACGCTCATCGGGGCGAACGCGCCAGGGACCGTCTACACCCATGCCATGCTCGCATCAACGATGGCGAAGGCCGGGGACCGAGCCGCGGCGATCCCGATGCTCATCGAGGCGCTCGCCCTCATGGAACGCTCGCACGGGACGCGCGACCTCGCGACACTGAGCTACCGCACCAGGCTCGGCGAACTGCTCCTCGAGGACGGCAAGGCGGACGAGGCGACAGCGCAACTCCAGCAGGCCCTTCAGCTGCTTATCGCCGACTACGGTGCGGACCATCCGATCTCGACGGAATGCCGGACGCTGCTGAATCGTGCGACCGTAAGTTCTGGCGCGCACGGGACAAACGGAGCGGCTGGCGCAGCACTCGACAAGTAGCGCTCGCCCGGCACCGCGCTGCTTCAAGTCACACGCCGAATCATGAAGAATGGCAGGATCGCGCGGCGCTGTCACGTGCGCGAGTTGCCCTTGCGCAAATCGCGCGCGAACCGTGGCAGCGTCGGTGGACGACCTCCCGTTAGTGGAATTAGACCCTCCGCTGGCGGGCCCCCCGGTTCACAACCGGTTCGTGGGTGAG
>CAYPOZ010000339.1:0-2079 GCA_964412415.1 uncultured Isosphaeraceae bacterium
GACTTCATCTGCGTGGTGAGAGTCTCGTCGGCCTCAGGGAACTTCTCGAAGGTCCAGCGCGGCATCTTCACGACGACGTAGTCGATGCTCGGCTCGAAGCAGGCGCTCGTGGTCGCGGTGATGTCGTTGCGGAGCTCGTCGAGCGTGTAGCCGACAGCGAGCTTCGCGGCGATGCGCGCGATCGGGAACCCGGTGGCCTTCGACGCGAGCGCCGAACTGCGAGAGACGCGCGGGTTCATCTCGATGACGACCATCTCGCCGGAGGTGGGGTCGATGCCGAACTGCACGTTCGACCCGCCCGTGTCGACGCCGACGGCGCGCATGATCGCGAACGCCGCATCGCGCATCGACTGGTACTCCTTGTCGGTGAGCGTCTGGATCGGGGCGACCGTGATGCTGTCGCCGGTGTGAACGCCCATCGCATCGAGATTCTCGATGCCGCAGACGATGATGCAGTTGTCGTTGCGGTCGCGCACGACCTCGAGCTCGTACTCCTTCCACCCGAGCACGCTCTGGTCGATCAGCACCTGGCCGATCATGCTCGCCGCGATGCCGCGGCGCACGATGTCCTCGAACTCCTCGGTGTTGTAGGCGATGCCTCCGCCGGTGCCGCCGAGCGTGAACGCAGGGCGGATGATGGCAGGGAGGCCGATCTCCTTGAGGAACTCGCGTGCGTCCTCGACTGTGGTGACGGTGCGCGCGCGCGGCTGCCTGAGGCCCAGTCGTTCGACGATCTGGCGGAAGGCCTCGCGGTCCTCGGCGCACCGGATGCTCTCGCGGTTGGCGCCGATCATCGTGATGCCGTGCCTCTCGAGCACGCCGCGGTCGTGGAGCGCGCACGCGCAGTTGAGGCCGGTCTGCCCGCCAAGGGTCGGCAGCAGCGCATCTATCGGGGTACCGAGCTCCTTCTCCTTCAGGATGACCTTCTCGACGGCCTCGGGCGTGATCGGCTCGATGTAGGTGCGGATGGTGGCTGGGTTGGAGTTCACCAGCACCACCCGGTACCCCTCTTCACGGAGGGCCTTGCACGCCTGCGTGCCCGAGTAGTCGAACTCGCAGCCCTGCCCGATGACGATGGGCCCTGAACCGATGATGAGGATCGTGTGGATGTCGTCGCGGCGTGGCATGGTGCGGTGTGTGCGTAAGGAAATCTGCCGGTCGGGTCCGGATCATCTCTCTCCGCATCCGTGCGGGATTGGCAAACTTGGGCGATCATAGCGGGCGATGCCCGGACCCACGCGCCTCGCATACCGCGGATGGCTTGGATGTGCGGAAGCTGTCGCGCGGCCGCTGTTCCGGTTGCTGCACCGTCCGGACTACCGCCGATTCCGCGAGGCCGACATGCCTGCGGGCGGCTTTGTGATCGTGGCCAACCATGCCAGTGGCACCGATCCCCCGCTGCTGCAGATCGGGTTGCGCAGGCCGATCCGGTTCATGATGGCCGTGGAGCAGATGCGCTGGCCCCTCGGGCCCTTCTGGCGGGCGCTTCGCGTGCTGCCGGTGAAGTTCAGCGCGGACGACGCTGGCACGTTGCGTGCTGCCGTCCGGCACGTCAAGGACGGAGGCATCATCGGGGTCTTCCCGGAGGGCAGCATCGAGCGGCCGTCGAGGTCGGTGCAGGCCTTTGCGCCCGGGGCCGCTGCCATCGCGCTCATCGCCAATGCCCCAGTCGTGCTGTGCTGGATCAGCCAGCCCTTCTCGACGCGTGTTGTGCTGCTTGACTCGTTCCTGCCGCGGCGGCGAGCGCGAGTGGAGGTCATCGGGGTGATCGACCTTCGCGCGGAGGGGTTCAGGGATGCGGATTCGGCGACGGAGCGGCTGAGGCGCGCGATTCTCGAGCGCAGCGGTTGGCAGGATGCGGCGCCAGCCCGCGCAGATACGCTGCGGACCGATTCATGATCACACGCATCGACGGGATTCTGGAGCAGGCCGGCGAAGGCAGCGTGCACGTGCGCGTGGGCGATGTCACCTACGAGCTGCTCGTGCCCGCGTGCGACGAGGCGGAGTGGATGTCCTCCGTTGGATCGCGCGTGAGCCTGCACACGCTGCACTACCTCGAGAGCCAGGGCCAGGGCGCGA
>CAYPOZ010000340.1:0-800 GCA_964412415.1 uncultured Isosphaeraceae bacterium
GACAACTGCCGCGCGGTCGATGACCTGAAGCTGCTGATGGGCTTCCGTGTGAGCGCGGTGGTCGCCCCGCCCGAGCAGATCGACGAGATCATCAGGAAGCGCTACTCGGCGGCCCCCACCGGCACAAGCGCCCTCAGCGCCCTGTATGCGGACTCGTCATCGCAGTCGGACGCGCTGAAGGCCCTCGAGGGCCGCGGCGACTCGATCGACCTTGCGTCGCTCGAGAATGCGGCCGACGACAACCAGGTCGTGCGTCTCCTGAACCTTGTGCTGCTGCAGGCCATCCGCGACCGCGCGTCCGACATCCACCTTGAGCCCTTCGAGGACGAGTTCAAGATGCGCTGCCGCGTCGACGGCGTCCTCTACGAGCTCACCCCGCCCCCTAGGCACCTTGCGCTGGCCATCGTCAGCCGCGTGAAGGTCATGTCGAACCTCAACATCGCGGAGCGGCGGCTCCCGCAGGATGGCCGCATCAACCTGGTGGTCAACCAGCAGCCGGTGGACCTTCGCGTCGCCGTGCTGCCCACGATGTTCGGCGAGTCCGTGGTCATGCGTGTGCTCGACCGCTCCAACGTGCAGCTGTCGCTCGAGCGCGTGGGACTGCGCCCCGACGACCTCGCCAAGCTGCGGTCGCTCATCGCAAGGCCCAACGGCATCGTGATCGTCACCGGCCCCACGGGCTCCGGAAAGACCACCACGCTCTACGCCGCGCTCAACGAGCTCAACACGGTCGACACCAAGATCCTCACAGCCGAGGACCCGGTGGAGTACGACATCGATGGGATGATCCAGTGCCAGGT
>CAYPOZ010000340.1:810-2074 GCA_964412415.1 uncultured Isosphaeraceae bacterium
TCAACCTTGACCAGGAGCTGACCTTCGGCAAGCTGCTGCGAAGCTTCCTCCGCCAGGACCCTGACATCATCCTGGTCGGCGAGGTCCGTGACCTCGAGACTGCGCAGCTCGCCATCCAGGCCAGCCTCACCGGCCACCTTGTGTTCACGACGCTCCACACGAACGATGCGCCGAGCTCCGTGCTGCGCCTGATCGACCTTGGCATCGAGTCATTCCTCCTCACGGCGACGGTGGAGGGCATTGTGGCGCAGAGGCTCGTGCGCAAGATCTGCGTCGGCTGCCGGGAGGAGTTCACCCCGACGCAGGAGCAGCTCATGGAGCTTGCGCTGAGGCCCCAGGACGTGCAGGGCAAGAAGTTCTTCCGCGGCCGTGGCTGCGAGAAGTGCAACAAGAGCGGCTACAAGGGCCGCATGGGCATCTACGAGATCATGGCCTTCGACGACCAGGTCCGCGAGATGATCATGCAGGAGGCCTCAACCGCGGTGCTGCGTGCGGAGGCGCGCAGGCGCGGCATGCGGACGCTGCGCGAGAGCGGGCTCCTCAGCATCTACGAGGGCCTGACCACCATTGACGAGGTCGTCCGCGAGACGATCGACGAAGCCTGACGCGACCTAGGCCCGAACCGAGAGACGAACCATGCCGACCTTCCAGTACGAGGCGCTCAACTCATCAGGCAAGAGCCAGAAGGGCTCCATCGAGGCCGTATCGAGCGAGGAGGCTGTCCAGCGCATCAAGGCGCAGGGGCTCTTCCCGTCCACGGTCCGTGAGGACAAGAAGGGCCAGAAGGTTGTCCGTGAAGGCAAGAAGAAGAAGAAGGGCGGGTTCTCGCTCTCGTTCGGCAAGGTCAGCGCGAAGAGGCTGACGACGTTCACGCGCCAGCTCTCGACCCTGCAGGACGCGGGACTGCCGCTGCTTCGGTCGCTGCAGATCCTCGAGCAGCAGCAGAAGCCAGGCAAGCTCAAGACCGTGCTCCTGGGCGTGTGCGAGGAAGTCGAGGGCGGCACCACGCTTTCCGACGCGTTCGCGAAGCACCCGAAGGCCTTCGACCGCCTCTACTGCAAGATGGTGGCGGCAGGGGAGGTCGGCGGTGTGCTCGACGTCATCCTGCAGCGCCTTGCCGACTTCATGGAGAAGGGCCAGCGGCTCAAGCGGCGCATCATCGGCGCGATGATCTACCCGTCGGTCGTGATCTTCATCGCGGTGGCGATTGTGACGGGCATCATGTACTTCGTCATCCCGAAGTTCCAGGAGATCTTCAACGACT
>CAYPOZ010000341.1:0-1634 GCA_964412415.1 uncultured Isosphaeraceae bacterium
CCGCCGCATGAAGCTCGACTTCTCGGGGTACATCATCGATCCCTCTTGGACCTACGAGCTGCAGCCCATCTGGAACCGCTTCCAGACCGCTACGGCGACGAACGCTGCGATCGAGAACGTGTTCATCCAGAAGGAGCTTGCCGAGGGGCTCAATGTGCGGATCGGCCAGTACAAGGTGCCCTTCAACCGCGAGGAGTTCATCACGAGCACGATGCAGACGGTCATCGAGCGCTCGCTCGCGAGCGAGATGCTCACGCCGAAGTTCTCTCAGGGTCTCATGGCCGACTGGCGTACCGAGCACTTCAGGCTGCGCGGGTTCTTCGGGGACGCGCTACGTGCCAATGGGTCAGGTGTCCGCGTCTCTGGCGCGGGGCTTGACCAGGGCAACGCCGGTGCGCTGGCCAACTACAACGGCGGCTTCAACCAGCCCATCGGCTCTAATCCCGTGAACTACGCGATGTCAACGCGTGGCGAGTGGCGCCTTGCAGGCAACTGGTCGCAGTTCAGGGACGTGATGGGCACTCCAGACGAGGACTTCGGTGTGCTGCTTGGAGGCGCCTTCATGGCGCAGAGCCTGCGGCAGATTCCCGCGACTTCTGTGGCCAACCCGGTCAATCCCATGAAGAGCATGTGGGCGGCCACGGCGGACCTCACCATTGAGTTTCCAGGCGCCAGCATCTTCGCGGCCGGCATCTACCGGAGGGTCAACCTGGTCGACAGCATGATGACACGCGACGGAAGCATGGACGACGGCATGGACCAGTGGTCGGCGGTTGTTCAGGGCGGATACTTCCTCCTGAACGACCTCGAGCTCTACAGCCGGTACGAGTGGGGCAACAGCGACAGCAACAAGTTCCGCACCTTCGCGGGCACGACGGGCACCAACGGCGAGGAGCTCTCGATCCTGACGGTGGGCCTGAACTGGTTCCCGGCGGGGTCGAAGAACCGCAACCTGAAGTGGTCTGCGGACGTCGGGTTCGGGTTCACGCCGATCATCGACTGGGCCAACAGCGGCGCCGACTGGATGGTGGACTACACCAACAACGGCGGCGGCAGCAACGACGGGCAGGTCGTGATCCGCACGCAGATGCAGCTGCTGTTCTGAGCGGGCAAACGGCGCACCTGCGCCTGTAGGATCGCCCGATGGCCATGATGGCAGAGGCGGAGACTGCGCGCGCAAGCGTGACTCGGATCGAGGTGAGGGCAGCCGATGGCGTGGGAGACCCGCGCGGAGCTGCGCTGCGTGCGCGCATTGCGGCCGCTGGGCGGGGCGCGCCGACGCGTGTGACACGTGTCGCCGTCTACCTGATCCGCGGACTCGATGATGCGGCGACGGCGGAGCGTGTGGCGCGCGAGCTGCTGGCCGATCCCGTGACGCAGCGGGCGAGCGTGGCTGCTGGAGCGGGGCGCGGGGCTTCAGCCGACGCGATGTGCGCTGTCGAGGTGCATCCCCTGCCTGGCGTGATGGATCCTGCCGCAGAGAGCGTGCGCGCGGCGATCGCGGCGCTGACTGGCGCTGACGTGGAGGTGCGCACGGGCGACCGCTACGAGTTTGAGGGGATCGATGCCGATGCGGCGCGTGCGGCGGTCGAGTCGCTTGTCGCCAACACGGTGATCCATGCGGTGCACGCGGG
>CAYPOZ010000341.1:1644-2069 GCA_964412415.1 uncultured Isosphaeraceae bacterium
ACCCCGCTGACTTTGTGCGGGGCACGCCGTACCAGCTGCGCATCCGCGAGGTGAAGCTGACAGGGCTCAGCGACGGCGAGCTCGAGAAGCTCTCGCGCGAGGCGCACCTGTTCCTGTCGCTTGACGAGATGCGTGCGGTGCAGGCCGAGTACTCGCGCCTCGGACGCGAGCCGCGCGAGATCGAGCTCGAGACGATCGCGCAGACCTGGAGCGAGCACTGCGTGCACAAGACGCTCAAGGCAACAGTGCGCTACCGGCCCTCTGGCCCCGATGACCTTATTGCGGCGACCGCCGAGATGCGCCCCGGGCATGAGCCGCAGGCCGACGGGTCGGTGATCATCCACAACCTGCTCAAGAGCACGGTGGCCGCGGCGACACATGAGCTGATCGGCCGTTCGCCCATTCGGCCAGGGCCCGGCGTGGAT
>CAYPOZ010000342.1:0-2057 GCA_964412415.1 uncultured Isosphaeraceae bacterium
ATAAGTCTTCGCGTTGAATGACAACAGCTTTGGTGCTGCAGAGCACGATCACAACCGATGCGTCCACTTGAGCGAGGCAGCGCCTGGACTGTGCCCGGGACCGACCGCGGCGCCGCGCCTCCGACGAAGGCACCCACACCCGGCGAGCCGGTCGCGCGCATCGCGTGGGGTGATCCCGCGGAAGCGACCCAGGTCCTCGATCAGGGCAGGATGCTCCTGGTGTGCGTCAACGAGGAGCTCGAGGTGGTCGGGGCGCTGGAGCGTGCGGACGGCACCTGGCGCCGGGCGGCATCGCTGCCCTCGCTCGGCGCGTACTCCAACCGGGTGCGAGTCGTCGACCACGTGGGCGGGTTTGCCGATGCCTCCCGCCTGTGCCGCGAGGGCGAACACCTGGCCGTCGTGGTGCCGATCGGCGTGGAGCGGCGGATGGAGCGCGCGATGCGCGATGCCGCGACGCGCGCGGGCATGCTCTGGTCGCGCACCGCGGCCTGCTACGGCCGGCTGGTCCCGACCCCAACCGGCATCGAGTTCTCCATCGACCGTGTCGAGGCGAGGCCATGACCCCGTACGATCCGCGCCATGGCTCACCAATCGCTCCGGGAGTGGTTCCGGGCGGCCCAGTGTCGCTGGCCCAGCATCGCCTGGGGCTTCGACCGATTTTCCGTCCACGTGGGGTCCGGCGATCCGCGGTATCCGGAGGACCTCTTCCTGGGGGGAGCTGCCTCGGAACGTGCACCGGAGGCCTGGACGCAGATCGACGCCGAGATCCGGCCCGAGGTGCTGCGCCGGATCGAGCGGATCGGGCGCAAGGCGGATTCGGCGGAGGATCTCTGGCAGGAAGCCGTGCTTGGACTCATGGACGAGGACCCGGAGGCGACGGAGGCCCCGGACGGCAGGCGACCGGGGAAGATCCGGCGCTTCCGCGGGCTGGCGCCACTGGCGGCGTTCATTGCGGTCCGGGCGAAGCGCATCGGGATAGACCGCATCCGGCACCTGCAGGTGCAGCGTCGCTGCCCCGGAGCGGACGTATCGCGGGAGCCGGGCCATGGTCCCTCGCCGCAGGAGGCAGCTCAGCAGATGGAACAGGCCACGCGATTCGCACGCCAGTTCGAACGGGCGTTCGCTTCTTTGACCCCGACGAGGCAGGCGCTCCTTGGGCTCGTGTTCGGCCAGCAGATGCCGAAGGCGCAGGCCGGGATGCTGCTCGGGCTGCGCGACTACCAGGTTTCCCGGGAGCTGTCGGCGTCGATGGAGTGCCTCCGCCTGTCGCTGGACTCGGTCGGGCCGGGGGAGTGGTCGACGGCTGCGGTCGACTCGTGGATGCGGGTCTGGACGACGCTGCGCGGGCAGCAGGAGGAGGAGACCGATGAATAGCGCCGATCGCGTGTCGGTCCCCGAGGTTCGTCGCGCGCTGGACCAGCTCCGTGCCCGGGGCGGGGCGCCCGAGGTCGACGACGAACTGCTCGCCGCGTTCGTCGAGGGAGGCATCGAGGCGATCCCCGAACAGTCGAGGGCCGCGGTGCTTCGTGCGGTCGGCCGCCATCCGGAAGTCGCCGCGACGGTCGCCGAGCTGCGAACGACCGCGGAGCCGGCCGCCCTCCGCATCGCGCCGTTCGGCATTCCGCGTGCCGCCTGGCGGACGGCGTGGGCGGCATGCACGCTGCTGGCGCTCGGGCTGACGGCATGGGCGATGACGGCGGCTTCGCCCGGAACCGGGGACGCCGCCTTGCTCGATGGTGCAGGTTCCCAGGTGCGCTCGGAGTCCTTCCGGGAGTGGTTCGAGGGACGTCCCCTCCAGTACACGGTCTTCGCGCTTTGGCTGGTGATGTGCTTGCTGGCGATTCCCTCGACGTCCCCGGCGCCGCAGCGATCCGACGTCGACGGCCGACGTCGGGAGCGGGACTGATTCCCATGCGCCGCGTCCGCCGGGTGGTGCTTGCGCTCGTGCTCGCATCGCTGGTGCATGCGTCCGTGCGCGCGGACTCCGCCGCTCGCGACCGCCCGCCGCGCGCCGCCGCGGCGCTTGCGAGCGTGGAGGCCTTGATCGCGGAGTTTGG
>CAYPOZ010000343.1:0-2055 GCA_964412415.1 uncultured Isosphaeraceae bacterium
CTCCCAAGTCGCTCGCGACGGCGGTCGACCTGCTGCGCGCGGATTTCGTCGCCTCCCCGACCGTCGAGGGCGGCGTGCTGCTGTCGGCCGCGCTGCTCGCGCTGGAGGATCCAGGGCTCGCGTACCCCGTCGCTCGAGCCTGCGCACGCGCCGCCCCGGATCATCCGTATGCCGGCGTGAACGCACTGGTGGCGCTCCAGAAGCTCGGCCGTGCCGAGACGGCACGCCAGCTCCTGGCAGAAGTCGAGTCGCAGGCCCGGCTCGACGACTGGGGACGCTCGATGCTTGCCTCGGTCCGCGCGTGGTGTGCACCCCCCGCGCCCGCGCAACCGGCGGCTCGGGGACCCGAGATTCCCGCCACCATCGAGGGGGAACCTCCATGAGCGCGTTCGGGCCATGATCCCGGCGCTCGCTGCCTTGGCCGCCGCGCTGATGGCCGTGCCCCAGGCCGGCGCGCCTCCGCGCGAGCGCCTCGTCGTCGCCACCTTCGACGAGCAGGGCGTGCCCGCCGGCATGGGCGACGTGGTGTCGGACATGGTGATCCGGGCGATCGACGCGCCGGGATACGAGCTGCTCGAGCGTCGGCAGGTGCGGCGCGTGCTCGAGGAGCAGGCGTTCGCGACAAGCGACCTGACCCAGCCCGGAGAGGCGGTTCGGTACGGACGGCTCGCGGACACTCGCTTCGTGCTCGTCGGCACCGTGTATCGCCTCGATGGCGTGTACCTGGTGTCGGCCCGGATGGTGGACAGCGAGACGGGCATCGTGCGTGAGTCGGCGCGCGCCGTGGTGCAGTTCCGCACCGTCGCCGAGATGGCCGCGACGGTGGGCGAGCTGGCCCGGCTCCTGCGCCTTCGGGTCGGACCGCCGCTCGCCTCGGAGCCGCCGTCGGCCCCCGCTTCGCCCGCCGTGCCCCTCGCGGCTGCGCCTCCGGCATCCGCACCCGCCGCGGACCCCCGGGACGCCTCGACGGTCCGGGACCTCTTGGAACGCGTCGGGGATGCCGGAACCTCGCCGGTTCCCGTGAGCGTGGCCACGCCGGGGCGGACGATCATGTCCGGCAGCCCGGTGCCGCTTCGCATCCGGAGCGACCGTGAAGGTTTCCTGTCGCTCTTCGTCGTCGACGCGGAGGGAAACGTCCGCATGCTGCTGCCCAACGCGCGGACGGAGCGGTTCCGCGTGCGCGCCGGCCAGTCGGTCTCCATTCCCGGGGATCTGCCGTTCACGCTGCGGGCGGCGCCGCCGGCCGGGGTCACCCGCATCCGCGCGGTCGTGACCGACGAGCCGATCGCCGTGTCCGGCAGCGTGGAGGCGGGCGAGCTGCTGCGCAAGGTGTCGCTCGCCGATGCCGTCGCGGCCGACGGCAGCCCGGGCGCATGGGTGGCCGGCGAGCTTGAGTTCATCGTGGTCGACGCGGGTGCCGCACCCAGGTTGCCCGCGGTCGCGCCCGCCGCTCCGGCGGCACCGCCACCGCCCGCGGCCGTGCCTCCACCGCCGGCGACGGAGCCGCCTCCCGCGGGTGCTCCGGCGGCAGTCCGGGCCTTCGAGTGCGTGTCTGCCGCATTCGACGCGACGATCGGCGCCGAGCGGCCGCTGGACGAGTCCTCCCGTCGCCTGTTCCGATGGCCACTCTCGAGCCCGTTCGAGCCTCGCTTCGACATCGCATGGGCTGGCACGCCGGAGGCTGCATCGGCCGTGCCGACGATCGGCGTGATCGACGCGGACTTCGATCCCGATGACGTCACGCTGGCGCGGTCCTTCTCCGGTCTCGCGGAGGAATCGGTGCGGCGGCTGCGCGAGGAGATCCGCCGCAACGGTCGACCATCGTTTCGGCACGGCAACCGCGTGGCGTCGCTGATCGGCGGCGAGGCCCCTTGGATTCCCTCCGTCCTTCCCGGCGTGCGAATCGTGCCGATCCGCATCACGTCGGTCGTCGATGCCCCGGCCTATCGCGCGGAGCGCGGCGGCGCCGCCGAGCTGGTCGAGTCGCTGCGTGCGGCGCTCGCCGCCGGATGCAAGGTGGTGAACGTTAGCCTGCACGTGCCGATCACTGGGCCA
>CAYPOZ010000344.1:0-2040 GCA_964412415.1 uncultured Isosphaeraceae bacterium
TATTCTGGTATCAGCTGTGACTGACAGGTTGCCCGCATCGACCGGTGCATCGAGATGCGATGCGAGATCGTCGTTCACAGGGAAGCCCTCTCCCCACTCGACCGAAGAAGCGCGACGCACCCAACCCGCGCCCGCGACCCAGGTCTGCCCATTGGTGCGGGAGAGGGGCCGGATCAGCGCTGCGACGACCGGCGCCACGGACGCGGGCGGCATCTTTTGCCGCAGGTCATCACCCAAGTGCGGACCGGTCATGCGGGTCGCTGCGTACGGCGCGATCGCCGAACAATGCACGCCGCGTGGCGCGCCCTCGGCGGCAAGGCTGCGCATGAACGCGAGCAGCGCGCCTTTTGAGGCGGCATAGGCGGTGAGCCCATGCAGCCCGTGCAGCCCCGCACTCGACACCGACACGACGATGCGGCCCAGCCCTTGGGCACGCATGTGCTGGTAGATCGGCTGTGTCACCGCGACCGTGCCATCAAAATTCACCGCCATGATGCGCCGGAAGTCCTGCAGGGCGATGCGGTGGAACGGCTCGTGCTGGTCGACGCCGGCATTGTTCACCAGCGCGTCGATCCGACCCCAGCGGCCAAGCGCAGCGTCGAGCATGCGTTGGCCGGCGCCGTCCGCGCAGACATCGTCGTGCTGGGCGATGGCCTCCCCGCCGGCGGCACGGATCGCGGCGGCGACCGCCTCGGCGGCTGAGGGCAACGGCACACCGTCCGGACCCGCACGCACCCGGTTGTTGACCACCACGCGCCACCCGAGTGCCGCAAGATGCAAGGCGTACGCGCAGCCTAGGCCGGTCCCTGCACCTGTGACGATGACGACGGGCTGCGATCCATCAGATGCCTTGACCATGGATGATGTCCTTGTCAGTCTTGGTCAGTCTTGGAGTGAAAGTCGCGGGTCATCATACCCCGCAGGGAGATCGACATGACCGACCGCGACACGCGCCTTGCGCGTATCTTCGACAAGGACGAGATCCGGGACGTGCTCGCCGCGTATGCGCGCGGCGTCGATCGCGGTGACGGTCCGCTGCTCAAGTCCTGCTACCACGCTGATGCGATCGAGGAGCACGGCGGTCGCTACACCGGCAACGCACACGACTACGTCGACGGTGCGATCCCGCGGATCCGGCAGATGGACGCGATGCAGCATGTGCTCGGCACCAGCCACTTCGATTTCATCGGCGCGGATCTCGCCTATGTCGAGACCTACATCGTCACGCTCGCGCGCATGAAGGTCGACGGGGAAACGCTGGACACCTTCACGGGCGGACGGCTCATCGACCGCTTCGAGCGGCGTGACGGACGCTGGAAGATCGCGCACCGCCGCACCATCTTCGACTGGAACCGCGACACACCGACGCGGCAAGGCTGGGTCGGTGGCATGTTCGTCCCCGGCACACCGGGCATGCGCGTGGGCGCCAAGGGCGAAGGCGACCCTTCCTACGAGCGCTTCTAGAAGCGATAGGCGGACCGCCCCATGAAACGACCCGATGCCCCTTTTCGCAAGACATCTTTCCCCTCGGCGGCGATGCGCACCGAGCGCCATGCAGATGGCAGCCTTTGGGTGACCCCTGAGCTTGCGCTCGCGGACTACCGACCCAATCTGCCGCAGGAACTCGCCGCGCGTGCCGCTGCGCACCCTCAGAAGACTTACCTCGCCGAGCGTCGTGGCGGCGCTGAGGCGCCGTGGTACCTCGCAAGCTATGGCGAGGTCGACAAGCAATCGCGCGCGGTCGCCGCTTGGCTGCTCGCGCGAGGGATCCCGGCCGGCCGCTCGTTGCTGATCCTCTCCGGCAATTCCGTGATGCACGCGGTGTTCAAGTACGGTGCGATGGCCGCGCGCTTGCCGGCCTGTCCCGTCAGCGTCAATTACGCCCTCATGGGCGGCGACTACGGTCGCCTGAAGCACGTCATCGAGATGGTGCGCCCGGCCGTGGTGTTCGCCGAGCAGACGCCTGCCTTCCGTGCCGCGCTCGAGTCCGTGGACTTCGGCGATGCAGCCCTCGTGACCGACGATCCGTCGCTCATCGCC
>CAYPOZ010000345.1:0-2031 GCA_964412415.1 uncultured Isosphaeraceae bacterium
GATGCGCCGCCAGCCAGGGCTCAAGCGCCTGATGCGGGCCCGTCCACACGGCGAAGCCAGGCTCCCGGTGGGGGGCGAGCAGCTCGCGATCCTCTGGTGCCGCAGGCGCACGCTCGCCATCGAGCGCGATGACCGTCGGCGGACGGCAGAGCCCATGCGCCGCCACGGCCAGCGCGCGATCCGCACCGAGCGTCTGCCGCCAGTGCGCGATGAGCGCACGCGCATGGCTCGTCTGCACCGAGAGGCGCTCCGCCGGGTCGGCCGGCAGGATCTCGCGGCCGAGCATGATCACGCGGCCATCGTCGGCAGGGAGCGCATCGCGGCGCCCGCTCCAGCGCACCAGCGTGGCTGGATCGGCTGCGCGCCCGGGATCCGGCGCATCCTGCACGCCCGAGCGCAGCGCAGCGACGGCGCGCAGCACCGCATTCACCAAGCCCCCCGCGCCGCGGTGCAGCTGAGACTTCGTCCATCCGACCGTCTCGTCGACGACAGCATGCGCGGGAAGTCGGTCGAAGAACAGCAGCTGTGCGGCGCCTGTCATGAGCGCTGCGCGCAGTGGCGGCTGCACCGTCAGCCATGGGCGCTGCACGTGCGCGCGCACCACGCACTCGATCGCGAGCCAGTGCCGCAGCGTGCACTGCTCGATCGCGTCCGCAAGCGCAGCGTCCCGCGCATCGAGGTGCACGTCATCGGCCTCGATGCGCACATCGCGCGCATCGCGCGCATCGAAGGCAAGCTTGGGGAATCGCGGGACCTGCGCCCGGATGCGTGCGCACGCGACCGCGCGCGCACCCATCTCGGGTTCGCTCACCTCGAGCGCACCTTGGATGCGGCGCGCTTGAGGGCGGGGGCGACGTCAGTGCGCTCCCAGGAGAACGAGCCCCTCACGCCCTCGTCGGGCGTGCGGCCGAAGTGGCCATGCGCGGCGGTCACCGAGTAGATCGGCCGCATCAGCTTCAGCGAGCTGATGATGCCCGATGGCGTCAGGTCGAAGTGGTCGCGCACCAGGCGCGCGAGCGCGGCATCGCTGACGGAGCCGGTGCCCTGGCTGTCCACGAGCACGCTCGTCGGCTCGGCGACGCCGATTGCGTACGCCAGCTGCACCTCGCACGCCTGCGCGAGGCCAGCGGCCACGATGTTCTTGGCGATGTAGCGCGCCATGTATGCGGCGCTGCGGTCGACCTTCGACGGGTCCTTGCCGCTGAAGGCGCCGCCGCCGTGGCGGCCGCGGCCGCCGTAGGTGTCGACGATGATCTTGCGTCCGGTGAGGCCGCAGTCGCCGTGGGGACCGCCCACCTCGAAGCGGCCGGTCGGGTTCACCCAAACCTTGATGCCCCGGTGCCACCACCTGCCGAGCACAGGCTCGATGATGTGACGCTGCACCTCATCGCCGAGCTCGGCCTGGCTGCTGTTCCAGCTCGCGTCGTGCTGCGTCGAGAGCACCACGTTGACCACACGCTTGGGCGTGAGGCCGTCGTACTCGACCGCAACCTGGCTCTTCGCGTCAGGCCGCAGCCCCTTGATGATGCCCTTGCGGCGCACGAGCGCCTGCCGCTCCACGAGCCGGTGCGCGAGCATGATCGGCAGCGGCATCAGCTCGGGGGTCTCGGTGCACGCGAAACCGAACATCATGCCCTGGTCGCCAGCGCCCTGCGCCTTCTTGCGCTTGCCGACCTTGGTGTCGACGCCGCGCGCGATGTCAGGCGACTGGCGGCCGAGCGTCACCAGGATGCCGCAGGAGCGGCCGTCGAACCCCATTGCGGGGTCGTCATAGCCGATGCGCAGGATCGCGTCGCGCGCGACCTTCTGGATGTCGACATATCCGCGGCAGGTGACCTCGCCCGCGACCACCGCGAGGCCGGTCGTCACGAGGGTCTCGCAGGCCACGCGCGCCTTGGGGTCGATCGACAGCATGGCGTCGAGCACGGCGTCGGAGATCTGGTCGGACACCTTGTCGGGGTGCCCCATGGAGACGGACTCTGAGGTGAAGACGTGTGGGCCAGTGGGCATGGGAGTGGGTGGTCAGTGGGG
>CAYPOZ010000346.1:0-686 GCA_964412415.1 uncultured Isosphaeraceae bacterium
CCGCGACTGGCTCGGGGCTACTATGCGATCGCGTTCCGGCCGGAGGACGAAGCCCTGGCCGCTCGAGTCGACGCCGGGCTGCAGCGGATCGCCGATCGCGGGCGATTGCGGCAGATCTACGAGGGCGTGCAGGCGCTGATGCGCGAGTACGCCGAGCTGAACCGCAAGTTCGATTCGATAGACGAGGCTCTGTTCATTGAGGTGGCGACGGCGATTGAGTCGTCACCGGAGGCGGCAGAGGCGGTGGAGGGCGCAAAGCTTGCGCGTCGCCGGCATGCGCTTCGCATGGGCTTCGGCCGGGCGATGATGTCGTCGAGCGTGATGGCGGATGTGGAGCAGGTGGCGTTCGACCTGCCTGTGCCCGATGCGGCGCGTGCCGGCGTTCGGCAGGCGATTGCGGGGTACGGCCGCAAGCAGACGCCGTTGCTGCGCGAGTACGGCGACCGTGTGCAGCAGATGTATCTCGAGTTCATGAAGGCGCAGGTCGCGGCAACGCAGGCTGCGGCTGCGCGGGGCGAGGCAGGTAGCCAGGATGGGGCTGCCCCGATCGGCGAGGGTGCGGGCCAGGAAGCGTGGGGACGGCTCGGCCCGGAGATCACGCGGCAGCGCAAGCAGCTGCTTGCGAACAACCGTGACGTGTCGCGCGCGGTGCGCGAGGCGCTCGCGGTGAACCCTGAGGCGCAGCA
>CAYPOZ010000346.1:717-2010 GCA_964412415.1 uncultured Isosphaeraceae bacterium
GTTGTGGCGTCGTACCCGAGCATTCCTGACAGCGAAAGCACGGGAGTGCCGCAGGCGGGCCGGCGTGCGCTGCGCGTGCGCGGTCTCGATGAGGCGGCGCGCGCATCGGTGAGGCAGGCGATTGCCGACTGGCGCGCGGCTGACGAGGCGCTGGTCGGCGAGTGGTCCGCCGTGACTGAGGAGTTCGAGGCGACGGTGACACCGTGGACCTTCGACGATGTGGCGTACCGGAGCTTCAACGAGCGCGTTAGCGAGTTCCAGCGGCGGCGCACCGAGCGTGCGACGCAGGCGCTGAATGCGATTGATGCGGCGGTGGGCGCGGACTTGGCGCCCATCGTGCGCGGCGCCGACCTCAGCCGTGACGGCGAGGTGCTCGAGCCTGAGCGCGCCGACGCCGATGTGCCAGCTGCAGGCGCCTCGGCGGGCGCGGATCAGGCGGCAGACGTCGGGGGCATCTTCAAGCGCATGCAGCGAAAGGCAGTGGCAGGCTGGAGCGCAGCGTTCGGTGTTGAGGATGTGGCGCTGATTGCTGCGGCGATCGCGGCGGACGACGGGCAGCGCGCGATCCTGGAGTCGCTGGCGGCGGATCATGCTGCAGGGTGGGCGGCGAGGGTCGATCCCATCTTCGGCGAGTCGAAGCTCAGGATGGAGCAGCTGCTGAAGGCGCAGGAGTTCTCGCAGCTCAACGATGAGGTACCCAACAGCATCGATGCGGCGCGTGTCCACCGTGATGCGCTGGACGCCGAGTTCTTTGACGGCCTTGCGGCGGTGGCGTCGGGACCCGATGCGGCGCGTGCGGCGGCTTCGCTCAGGCAGCTTCGCGAGATCGACGGTGCCGCGCGTGATGAAGCGGCACGGCTGACGCTGATGCGGATGGGCGAGCCTGTGAGCGTGCGGGTCGATCCGCTTGTGGCCGTGTGGCCACTCATCGCGGCTGAGCGGCGGGCTGAGCTGCTCGCGCTTCTTGAGGCGCGGATACCTGCGGCGAAGCAGGCGGCGGTCGGGCTCGCCGAGGCATCGCGAGCCATGAAGGCGACGGAGTCGCGCATGCGTGCCATGGCTGCCGACATGCCCGAGGCCGAGAGGCAGGCGATCTACTTCGAGTCAACGCGCGTCTATGCGCAGGTTTCCAAGGCGCGCGATGCGCTTCGCGCTGCGGACGAGGCGATCGCCGAGGGGGCTCTCGCGCTGCTGGCCGATGATGCTGTGAAGCGGTTCCAGGCACTGGGTGGTGTCGAAGCCGAGTTCGGCAGGGTCGACGGTGCGCCGCAGGTCCGCGGGCGACAGTTCGTG
>CAYPOZ010000347.1:0-1578 GCA_964412415.1 uncultured Isosphaeraceae bacterium
TCAGTCCGCCGGCATTGGCGATGAAGTCGGGCGCATACAGGATGCCGCGCTGCTTCAGCAGCGCGCCGTCGGCGTCGGGGTGCAGCAGCTGGTTGTTGGCGGTGCCGCACACCACCTGGCACTTGAGCTGCTGGATCGTCTTGTGGTCGAGGATGCCGCCAAGCGCGCACGGCGCGAGGATGTCGAGCTTCTCGGCGAACAGGTTGCGGTCATTGCCGAGCGCCACGCATCCGAGCTCCTCCACGCAGCGCTTCATCGTGGGCACGTGCACATCGGTGACCAGCACCGCAGCGCCCACCTCGCGCAGCAGCTTCGCGAGCTTGTAGCCCGTTGCGCCGCAACCCTGGATGCCGACCGTCAGGCTCTTGAAGTCCACGCTCTTGCCAAGGTGGCGCAGGCACGCCTTCATCGAGTTGAAGCAACCGAGCGCAGTCCACGGGCTCGGGTCGCCGCCGTGGCTGACTGCCTCGCCGCCCATGATGAACTTGCTCTCCTTGGCCATCCAGTCGCAGAACTGCGGGCTCACACCGACATCCTCTGCGGCGATGTACATGCCTCCGTGGCTGTCGACGAAGCGGCCCATCGCGCAGCCCTGGGCCTCGGTCGGCTGCTCGCCCGGCTTGGGCAGCAGGATCACGCTCTTGCCGCCGCCGAGCGGGAGGTCAGCCGCGGCTGCCTTGTAGGTCATGCCCTCGGAGAGGCGCAGCACGTCGAAGAGAGCCTCGCTCTCGTGCGCATAGGCCCAGCGGCGCGTGCCGCCAAGCGCAGGCCCAAGCACGGTCGAGTGGATCGCGATGATGGCCTTGAGGCCAGTCTCAGGGTCCTGCGTGAACGAGATTCGCTCGTGTCCGTGGGTGACCATGCTCTCGAGAACGTGCATTGGGAGCCTCCGTCGTGGGTCGTTGGGGAATCGGCGCACAGCCGACCCGTCAAGGGGTGTCTGGGACTGGGGAAACGGTGAGCGTAGCGGGACTGCCCGATCGGGTCACGCCTTCTTGCCGGCGAAAACGCTGCCTGAACCGAAGTCGGGGATGTGCGGCGAGGCCACGTTCCGGCCGGTTCCGCGCGCGCCATCCACGGGCGTGCGCTCGGGGACGGAGTAGCGGCTGTTGGGGAGCGTCGTGGCCCACTTGAGCACGCTGTCTGCGGTGGTGCGCACGGAGCGGTCGTAGTTCCAGCGCAGGCCGCGGGTCTCGGACTCGATCTCCGCGTTTGCCATCGTGCAGAAGTGGCTGACCAGCTGCATCTCGTGGTCGAGTTCGGCGCCCGACAGGCCCTCGCGGATGCGCCTGTCGAGCTTCGACAGCGTGCACACCATCGCGTGGATCCACAGCGCGCACTTCGAGAGGCGGGCCTGGATGAACTGGTTGCCGACGAGGCTCTCCTCGTGCTCCTTGAACATCATCTTCACCGCGTACGAGTGGTCGCGGATGCGGAACATGACCTCCTGGGCCATCGCCTGCAGCGACGGGTGGAGGTTGCCCCACTTCGGGGCGGGGCGGCGGAACCCGAGGAACAGCTCGCCGCCGATGCGCGCGGCGGCGCCGATCTGCTTGAACGGGTTGGCCTTCACGCCGA
>CAYPOZ010000347.1:1663-2008 GCA_964412415.1 uncultured Isosphaeraceae bacterium
GCTTCGACCCGTAGGCGAACACGAACGAGTGCATCACCTCGTTGGCGCCCTCCACGATCGTGTTGATGCGCGAGTCGCGCCAGATGCGCTCCACGTGGTTCTCCGTCATGTACGACTCGCCGCCCATGACCTGCAGCGCACTGTTGACGGTGCGGTAGCCCATCTCGCTGCAGAAGACCTTGCACAGCGCGGTCTCGAGCATGATGTCCTCGTCGTGGCGGTCGAGAAAGCCGGTGGTCGCGTAGAGCACCGCATCCATCGCGTAGGTGTACGCCGCCATCTCCGCCAGCCGCTCCTTCACGAGGTCGAAGTCCCCAAGCGGGCGGTCAAACTGGTGGCGGAAGG
>CAYPOZ010000348.1:0-1580 GCA_964412415.1 uncultured Isosphaeraceae bacterium
CGGCCGCCGGCTGGTCGCGAGCCCGGTCTCGCTCCAGATGGAGGCCGCGGAGTGCGGCGCCGCGTGCCTGGTGTCGGTGCTCGGCCGCCATGGCCGGCACGTGACGCTCGAGGAGGCACGCCGCGCGTGCGGCGTCTCGCGCGACGGCAGCAATGCCCTGCAGCTCAAGGCTGCTGCCGAGCACTGGGGGCTGGAGTGCGAGGGATACTCGGTGGACTCGGCCGAGCTGTCCGAGGTCGAGCTGCCGGCGATCCTCTTCTGGGGGTTCGACCACTTCGTCGTCCTCGAGGGCTGGTCGCGCGGCCGCTGGCGCGTGATGGACCCGGCCCTCGGGAGGCGGTGGCTCTCCGCGGAGGAGTTCAGCGAGGGGTTCACCGGGGTCGTGCTCGAACTTCGGCCGGGTGCCGCATTCGTGCGCGGCGGGCGGCCGCCGGGCGTCGCCTCGGCGCTGCTGATGCGCCTGCGCGGATCGCGGCGCGTCCTCGCGGCGGCCCTCGCCTGCGGACTGGTTGCCGCCGTGCCGGCGATCGTGCTGCCGGCGCTTGGGGCGGCGTACATCGACCGCGTGCTCCTTGACCGTGCGCAGTCATGGCTGCTGCCCATGGCGGCGATTGCGCTGGGTTGCATGGCGGTGGCGGCGGTGATGGAGTGGGTCCAGCAGCGGGTCCTTGCGATGCTCGAGCAGCGCATGGCGATCGCCTGGGCCGCAGCCTTCATGGAGCACCTGCTTCGGCTTCCGGCCGGGTTCTTCGCGCACCGATCCCCGGGAGACGTGGCGCAGCGCCTGGGGAGCATCGAGTCGATGGCCGACGTGCTGGCTTCGCGCCTGGCGCCTGCGGCCGTCGGGCTTGCCACTTCGCTCGCTTTCCTGGTGGGCATGGTGTTCATCGACTGGCACCTGGCCTGCGTGGCCGTGGCGACCGTCGGCACGATCCTCATCATCGTGCTCCGGACGGGGCGGGCGCTGGTCGACGGCACCCGCGTGCTGGAGCGCGAGGTCGGCATGGCCGCCGGAACGCTCTCGTCCGGCATCGCGGCGATCGAGAGCGTCAAGAGCGCGGGTCGCGAGGCCGACCTCTTCGCGCGCATCGCCTCCGCCAATGCGCGCGTTTCCGTGGCGGTGCAGTCGCTCGAGTCGCGGTCGGCGTTCCTCGATGCGCTCCCGGCGCTCCTGTCGTCGCTCCTCGTGTCGGCCGTCGTGCTGTCGTATGGCGGCTGGCAGGTGATGCAGGGCGAGATGACGATCGGTGCGCTGATCGCGTTCCAGGCGCTGCTGGTGGCGTTCATGGGGCCTGCCGTCGAACTGGCATCCCTTGCCCAGGACCTGCAGACGTTGCGCGCCACCCTCGCGCGCGTCGACGACGTCATGCGGCATCCGATCGACCCGATGGCGCGCCCCGATCCGGCTCCTGCGCACGCTGCCGCGGTGCACGCCGACGCGATCGAGTTCCGGGACGTGTCGTTCGGCTACAGCGAGTCCTCGCCCCCGATCGTGAAGGGCCTGACCCTCTCGGTCGGGCCGGGCCGCCGCGTGGCGGTGGTCGGGTCGTCGGGGTCCGGCAAGAGCACCGTGGCCAAGC
>CAYPOZ010000348.1:1703-2006 GCA_964412415.1 uncultured Isosphaeraceae bacterium
ACCATCGCGGCGGTGGGGCAGTCGCCGATCCTCTTCGAGGCGTCGCTGCGCGAGAACCTGTCGCTCTGGGACCCCCAGGTGCCGGACGCATGGATCCGCGAGGCGATCGAGGACGCGGGCCTCGCGGGGATCGCCGATGCACGCGGTGGGCTGGGCATGGCCGTCGCGGAGTCGGGATCGAACCTCTCGGGCGGCGAGGCGCAGCGCATCGAGATCGCGCGTGCACTCTCGCGGCGTCCTTCGGTGCTGGTCCTCGACGAGGCGACATCGGCACTCGCCGCGACCACCGAGTCGCGGATCGAC
>CAYPOZ010000349.1:0-1035 GCA_964412415.1 uncultured Isosphaeraceae bacterium
AGGACGGCCGATGAGCGCAGTTCGCGAGCGCAGCGACTGCCCGGCATCCGCGCCGCGTCGTGGGGCAGCCGCCATGCCGGTGTGCCTGGCGATCGGTGCCGCATTGCTCGCTGGCCTGGTCGCTGGCGGCTGCAACTACCTGATTCCTGCCTCGTACCTCATCGAGGGGCCGCCGAAGGAGCCTGCACGCTACGAGCTGCCGCGTCGCAAGACCGTCGTCTACGTCGATGACCGCGCGAACCGGATGACGCGCGCAGCGCTGCGCACAGCGGTCGGCGAGGAGGTCGGCACGCTGATCCTCCAGCAGGCGCTGGTGCCCGAGGTGATCTCGGCCAAGGATGCCGTGGCCTATGCGCGTCGCGCCGACACGTCCGACAAGCAGGTGTCGATCCGCAGGATCGGAGAGGCGGTCGGTGCCGAGCAGGTCATCTACATCGATGTCGACGAGTACCGAATCAGCGCTGATGGCGCGACGCCGCGGCCTGCGGCGATCGTGAACGTGAAGGTGATCGATGTCGGGAGCGGTGCGCGGCTCTGGCCCGACGGCACCGATGAGGGCGAGCGCATGGTGGTGCGCACGCGCGAGCAGAGCCTCGAGCTGTACAACTCGAGCGCAGGCCGACGGCGTGTCGAGGATGCGCTGGCAAAGCAGGTGGCCGAGGACGTGTCGAAGCTCTTCTACGAGCACGAGAAGCGCGAGCTCGGCGGCAACCTCGGGATCCGAAACTGACCTTGGGGATGCCGGCCGCAGTCCACGTGATCGATGCGGGGGAGGGTGCCTCGGCGCTTCTGGCGTGCGCCGTGCGCGGGATCTCCGCCACTGAGGACGCCCGCGTGGTGGCCGTGGGGACTTCGGCGGGACGGTCGATGCTCGCGCGTGCGGGGCTTCGCGTCGACGCGTGGGCAAGCCCGCCATGCGGCGCGATGCTGCTTGCGTCGCGCCCGATCGCCCGTGCAGTGCGTTCGGCGTGCGGCGGGCAGGCCCCCAGTGAAGTGACATGCTGGTCCGCGGATGCGGACCGCGCGTCCACGCTC
>CAYPOZ010000349.1:1273-1997 GCA_964412415.1 uncultured Isosphaeraceae bacterium
TTGCGCTAGCCGCCGCGGCCGCATGCGGCGGACCGCTCTTCAGCGCGGCTCCGGACTCCGGGAGCGCTCGGTGCGACGCGCGCGCGGCAATTGGAGCGGGGAGTGGCTCCCTTGTGGTGGTGGGCGCCGCAGATGCCCCGTACGTGGCCAACGCGCTGCGCATGCTTGATGTTGCCGGTCGAGCGATGCTCGCCGGGGCCGACTTGCACCTTGTGCTTTCCGCGTGCATGCCGCAGCTCGTGCGCGCGCAGCGCTATGCGCGCAGCCTTGGCCTCGATGGCCGCCTGCACATCGTCGAAGGTGCCGATTGGCCCGTGCCATGGTGGCGTGCAGCCGATGTCCTCCTGGTTACGGGGACTGCACACCTTGCTGAGGCAGCCGCGGGCGCCATTGGCGTGCCTGTGGTGTCGGCGCCTGGTCGCGAAGGCGACGAGGCAAGCCCGGAGCGGCGCGCAGAGGCGGCATCCGTGCGTGATGGCGCATCGACGGCGCTCATCGAGATGGCGCGCGGACGCACTCAGTCCGCCATGAGCGCTTCCGCAGCCTCGACGTAGAAGGTGTCGAGAACGTTCCGCGGAAGCGCGATGCCGCGCAGCATGGGTGCATCGCCTGGCGTGAACCGGCGCGGCTCGACCATCGCAAGGTCTGGGTCGGCGATCGGGCTCTCGCCGTGCCAGTCCGTCTCGAACAGCGTGCGCAGCGCCCAGTACCTGCTGGCGTAGAG
>CAYPOZ010000350.1:0-1917 GCA_964412415.1 uncultured Isosphaeraceae bacterium
CCTTCTGCAGCTTCAGTTGTACGGCCCCATGGGTCAAGGTGTTGGCACCCTGAGCCTGGCCTTGGGCCTTGGGAGCAGACTCGCATGCGGCCAGCCAACAGCTCGCGCAAGACAAAGAAACAACCGTAAAGAACCTGGTGAGATTGACTCGAACCATGCGACC
This sequence comes from uncultured Isosphaeraceae bacterium, assembly GCA_964412415.1. GTDB lineage: Bacteria > Planctomycetota > Phycisphaerae > Phycisphaerales > SM1A02 > ZLKRG44. The sequence continues at coordinate 164 of CAYPOZ010000350.1, forward strand.
TCCGGAGGACCAGTTAAACCAAGGGACCCCAGGGCCATGAGGATAGCGCAGGAAGAGCCCGGAGGCAACGCTTGAGGCTAAAGGTGGATCGCTAACCCAGGCGAAGCTTGGCAGCGAAGCGCGATCGCGCCCCGATGCCCCGATGCCCCGATTCCCCTCTTCACGAGGCCCCAAGTCCGCGTAACCCGCCGCTCACCCTGCCCACCTCCCCTCCGGGCACCCAGCCGCAGGCATCGTCGCCTTCACCGTCAGCTCCGCCCGGCCAGACCGCGGACACCCGCACGCCGTGCACCAGCCCACCTGCGGGGCCGGAAGCGGCTCGAGGCGCGGGCACGACCGGCACTGCGCAAGGCGCGCCTCGACCCTGTCCGCCGGGAGCGGGCCTTCGAGCGCCAGGCTCGCCTCGGCGCGAAGCCAGGAGGCCGCCTGCGCGAGGAGCCCTGGCCCACCGTCCGGAGGAACGTCCGGCGCGCGCTCGGGGCACGGCGAGGGCACCAGTTCCCCCCGGCCGTCGACCTCGAAGCACCGCAGGCGCTCCTCGCCGCCATGGACGTAGGACACGTGGATCGTCATCCGACGGTCGCAGGCCCGAAGGCCTGGAGGCTCGAGGCGTGGAACACGGTCGAGTTGGAGATCTCGTAGGGCTCGTAGCTCCCCGTGCCCACGCCGCAGGCGTGCGCGCCCGCGGAAGCGCTGACGGGCATGCGGTAGCGCACGATGACCGCGCTGTTGGGGATGGACGACGTGCCCGCATACGCGACTGCCCACCCGGGCGCGGGCCATGGGACACCCGACTTGGTCTCCTGCTTGGGGCCTGAATCGTCGCAGCCCACGAACGTGGCGCCGAATGCCGTGTAGTCGATGTTCGGCGTCCAGGCGATCTGCAGCACGAAGTAGGCGCGGCCGCCGATCACCTTGCAGGTGATGTCCCATGACGAGCTGGTCATCTGGGCGTTCGACGACGTCGAGAGCTTCTGGACGTTGACGGAGTTGAAGTTCGTCAGATTGCAGAGCGTCGGCCGCACGGCGTTTGAGGTGACGAGCAGCTTGAACGCCGCGTTCATGCTGCCGGAGTAGCGCGTCGGCTTCCAGGACGAGAGGTGCGGGTGCTGCACGCAATAGAGGGGCGGCTCGGTGCCCTGGCACCAGTTGGGCGAGAAGCGCTGCCCGTAGGGCGTCACCATCGTGGGCCACGTCTGGCAGCCGGTCGGCGTGGCGCAGAACTGGTTGATCGTCCACGGCAGGCTCGGGTAGGTCCGGCAGTCCCAGGTGAGGAAGTCGTCGGGGGTCCTGGCACCGGACACGCCCGCGCAACCGCCCTGGCACCACGTGCACACCGGCGGCGCGAACGGCGCCCAGGTGTCCGGCACCGTGGTGATCGTGACTTGGTCGCCTTCGAGGAAGACCGAGGCCGAGTACGGCGAGTACAGCATCCCGTCGCAGGACGCCGAGACCGTCCACTGGCGCGTGCAGCAGGACTGCAGCGGTCCTGCCGTCGCGCAGTTGACGGTGCTGCACGTGCACGAGCCCGCAGGCGTGAAGCCCGACGCGTTCGATGGGCACGAGCAGCGGCTCGAGCCCGAGCAGCAGCGTGCGTTGAGGCGTTTCCCCGGGGGCCTCCACAAACCCTTCCTCGGCCAGGATTGCGCGGTAGTCGATGCCGTCGGTCTCCGCGGGGCGCTTCAGCCGGGTGGTGTGCGACACCGAGAAGTGCGCCCGGATGCCGCGGGCCGCGACGCAGGAGATCACCTCAC
>CAYPOZ010000350.1:1927-1994 GCA_964412415.1 uncultured Isosphaeraceae bacterium
TCGATGGGCAGGAGCAGCGGCTCGAGCCCGCGCAGCAGCAGCGCCTGCGCATCACGAGCCGCACCCC
>CAYPOZ010000351.1:0-1521 GCA_964412415.1 uncultured Isosphaeraceae bacterium
GCCGTCGTCGGCGGGACGATCAACGTATTCGCCGCGCCGCGCCGCGCGGACGGTTCGATCGGCCGGCGGACGCACATGGGCACCGTGGCGCCGGGCGGATTCCTGCCCGGCATGGAGGACGCGCTCGCCGGGCGGCCGGTGACCCTGGTCGCGGTCCCCGACGGCCCCGCCTCGGTCGTGCGCGAACCGCGGACCGGGATCGATGCGGGCGAGGTGGCGGAGGCGCGCACGGCCTTCGCGCGGGTGATGCTGCCCTTCGTCGTGCGTGCCGACGCGGATCCGGAGGAAGACCCGCTGGTGACCCTGGTGGACCGTGCCCTGGAGGCCGTGGCGCGCGACGAGGAATCGGTCGCGCGCGCGGCCGGGCTGCGCGCCCGGCGCGCCGAGTCGAGCCGATCGAGCTTCGCGCAGATGCTCACGGCGATGTTCGCCGGCCGTGACGAGGTGCTGAGCGTCAGCACGGCGCTCCCGCCGTTCCTTCGCGCCTGCCGCCACGTGGCCGTCGCGTCCGGCGTGCCGCTCCAGTCGATCCCGCGGCGCATCCCTGAGGATCCGCTGCTGCCGCCGCCCGAGGCTTTCGCGCATGCGGCGCGCATCGGCTGCCGACGGGCCACGTGCCGCGCCCGATGGTGGACGCAAGACAGCGGGCCGATGCTGCGCATGCGCACGGATGGCACGCCCGTGGCGCTCGTGCCCGGGCGATGGGGCGGGTACCGCGCCTTCGCCTACGAGGCCGACGAGCAGCCGCGGGCCGTGCGCGTGGACGCGGCGTGCGCCGCCACGCTCGACGGAGATGCGATCCTGTTCGAGGTGCCGATGCCCGGGGGCGTGCGGACGATCGGCGCGATGTTCGCGTTCCTCCTCCGGGGATGCGGCCACGAACTCGCGCTCGCCGCGGCGGTGGCCGGAGCGGCCAGCGTCCTGAACCTGGCCGTGCCGTACGCCACGGGGCTGTTGGTGAGCCGCGTCATCCCCGGCGGAGACGGGTCCTCGAACCTGCACCTTGGTCTGGTGCTCGCCTCGACCTTGGTGGCCGTCGCGTGCTTCGGGCTCGTCGCGCAGTTCCTGCTGCTTCGGGTGGAGGCGCGGCTGGCGCTTCGCGGCTCCAGCGCGATCGTGCTGCGGGCGCTCTCCCTGCCGCTCTCGTTCTTCCGGCGACAGTCGGTGGGCGAACTCGCCGATCGGCTCGGCGTGGCCGACGACCTGCAGCGGCGTGTCTCCGGGTCGATGGTCACGGCGGTGGTCGGCGGCATCTTCTCGCTCACCTACCTCGCGCTGATGCTGGCCGTCGACCTGCAGGCAGGGCTCGTGTCGGCGGCGGCGTTCATGCTCATCCTCGGCATCACCGCGCTGGTGGCGCGCCGCCAGGCGCGGCACGCCGCGGACGCTGCCGAGCGCAGCGGCCGGCTCGGCGGATTCGCGCTCCAGCTGATCGGCGGCGTCGAGCGCATCCGCACCACCGGCACGGAGGAGCAGGCCCTCGTCCAGTGGCTGCAGCGCTACCGCACCGAGCGCCGCGCC
>CAYPOZ010000351.1:1531-1994 GCA_964412415.1 uncultured Isosphaeraceae bacterium
GTCGATGTGCGCGGCACGGCTCCATGTGCTCGGGACGGCGATCCCGTTCGTGGCGGCGGCGCTCCTCTGGTGGCGCTTCAGCACGATGGGTGGCGGAAAGGAGGCGCAGCTCGCGGCCTTCATGACGTTCAACGCGGCATTCGGCGCCGCGCTCGTCGGCGTGACGTCGCTGGGATATGCGCTCGGTGAGTTCGCCGAGGCGGTGCCGCTCCTCAACCGCTTGCGACCGGTGCTCGAGCAGGCGCCGGAAGCCGAGCCGGGTGCCGAGCCTGCGGGCCGCCTCACCGGGGCGATCGAGGTCCAGGGCGTGCGCTTCGCGCACCCGGGCTCGCCGGGCGAGGTCCTGCGGGGCATCTCGCTTTCGGCGGCCCCCGGCGACTTCGTGGCGATCGTCGGGGCGTCGGGAAGCGGGAAGTCGACGCTCGCTCAGGTGATCCTGGGCCTGCAGAAGCCGAGCGCGGGC
>CAYPOZ010000352.1:0-1994 GCA_964412415.1 uncultured Isosphaeraceae bacterium
ACCCTGACCGGCACGGTCATCGAGCGCAAGATTTCGGTCGGCACCATCGCCGAAATTTCCGACGAGTTGTTCACGGTCGCTGATCTCAGCCGGGTCTGGGTGGCCGCGGAAGCCCCCGAACAGGACGCCCATGTGGTGCAGGTGGGCAGTCGGGTCGAGGCCATCATCCCGGCGCTCCCCCGGCAGCATTATGTCGGCAAGATCGTCTTCATCGCCGATACGGTCAAGCCGGAGACGCGCACCGTGACCATGCGCATGGAGGTGGAAAATCCACAGCGCACGATCAAGCCGGAAATGCTCGCCGATCTGGTCATCAATCGGCGCACGGAGCAGGCTCTCAGCGTCCCCGCCCGGGCGGTGTTGCGCGAAGGCGACCGTGACCATGTTTTCGTCGAGCTGGCCAAGGACCGCTTCGAGCTACGGCCGGTCAGTCTGGATGCGGACCGTTATGGCCGCCGCCGGGTCTGGGCGGGTCTGAAGGAGGGCGACCGCATCGTGGTCGAAGGGGCTTTTCACCTGAATAACGTCCGCAATCTCAAGGAACTGGAGTAGGCCGTGATCGAGAATATCGTCCGGACGGCGCTCAATCAGCGCATCGTGGTCGCCGTCATCGCGCTGGGTCTCATCGCGTTCGGCGTCCTCCAACTGAAACAACTCTCGGTCGATGCCTTTCCGGATGTGACCAATGTCCAGGTTCAGGTGGCCGCCGAGGCGCCGGGCCGCTCACCCGAGGAGGTGGAGCGCTTCGTCACCGTGCCGCTGGAAATCGCCATGACCGGCCTGCCGGGCCTGGTCGAGATGCGCTCGGTCAACCGCAACTCCCTGTCGCAAATCGTGCTGGTCTTCACCGACCAGACGGATATCTATTTCGCCCGGCAACTCGTGCTGGAGCGCCTGATCGAGGTCGGCTCGCGCATGCCGGAGGGTGTCACGCCGGTACTGGGCCCGGTGTCCTCGGGCCTGGGCGAGGTCTACCAGTACACCCTGGAACTGCCCTCGGATGGCCAGCGCGCGCTCACCGACGAGGAACTGACCGACCGCCGCACCATTCAGGACTGGGTGGTGCGCCCCCTCTTGCGCGGCGTGCCCGGCGTCGCCGAAATCAACTCCATCGGCGGCTACGAGCGCCAGTATCAGGTCGAACCGGACCCGGACCGGCTGCGCCACTATGGCCTGACGCTCAAGGACGTCTACACCGCGCTGGCCCTGAACAATGCCAACAGCGGCGGCGGCAAGCTGCCGCATTACGACGAGCAGTACCTGATTCGCGGCGTCGGTCTGATTAGGGGGGTCGAGGACATCGGTGACATCGTGCTCAAGGAGTCTGACGGCATCCCCATCCATGCACATGACGTCGCCAATGTGAGCATTGGCAGGGCGGTACGCTCGGGAGCGGTGATCAAGAACGGCGTGACCGAGTCGGTGGGCGGCATTGTCATGATGTTCCGCGGCGGCAACGCCAAGCGCATCGTCGGCGACATCAAGGCCCGGGTGAACGAGATCAACCGCCAGGGCATGTTGCCGGGTGACCTGCAGATCGTGCCCTACTACGACCGCTCCGAACTGGTGGACGCCGCCATCCACACCGTGACCAAGGTGCTGCTGGAGGGCATCGGTCTGGTCGTCATCATCCTGCTCGTCTTCCTCGGCGACATCCGCTCCAGTCTGATCGTGGTGGCGACCCTGATCATCACCCCGCTCTGCACGTTCATGGTCATGAACCACTACGGCATTTCCGCCAACCTGATGTCGCTGGGCGGCCTGGCCATCGCCATCGGCATGATGGTCGACGGCTCGGTGGTGGTGGGAGGATTGGTCGGCGTCGTGGTGGTCGGGGTGGTGGGGGTCGACGGCGTCGTCGGGGTCGTGGTCGTCGGTGTGCTCGACCAGCGCTGCCCAGTGGGCAAGTAGCGTGTCGTCCGGTGCGGCGTTCACCGCGGCCAGCAGGTCGACGAACTCGCGGTGGGTCTGGTCCATTGCCGGAAGTTCCAGCG
>CAYPOZ010000353.1:0-822 GCA_964412415.1 uncultured Isosphaeraceae bacterium
AGAAAGGCAGGCGGTAGGCGTTCTTGCCGTAATCGAGAGTCGGCAGGATGTTGGGCGACAGGTCGTACAGCAGTGACAGGCGCGAGATGTGCTCCTGCGGCAACGACCGGGTATCGAACGCCGGGCGTTCGCGCTGGCCCATGAGGTAGTACCAGCCTGCCCAAAGCGTGTAAGTGGCCCCTCCCCGGTAGAACATGCCACGCTCCACGTGGGGTCCGACCTGGCTGATGGCGGCGGCGGGCGCCATCGGCACCGCTGCCGCATGCGCGCTGTGCCCCAGGGTCATCAGCGGCAACTGGCTCTCCGCGGTGCTCGAGCAGCCGAAAGTGCCGATCTTGCCGTTCGACCAGGGCTGATTGGACAGCCACTCCAAGGTGTCGTAGCCGTCCTCCCGAGCACGCGGCAAGAAGGTGTACTCGCCCTCGGACCAGTACTTCCCGCGCTCGTTCTCCAGGACCACAACGTAGCCTTCCTGCAGGAAACGCGGGAAGTACTTCGCCAACCACGACTTCTCCATGGCGAGCGGGTAGGGCGTGCGGAGCAAGATGGCCGGCATCTTCTCCGCACCTGCGGCCGGATAGAGGATGTCCGTCGCCAGGCGCACACCGTCCCGCATCGGGACCATCACCGTACGGTCCACCCGCCGCAATCCAGGCACGGTGCGCTCCTCCTTGGTGAGGACGGATGCGAGATCGGCCTGGACCGGCTGCGGCTTGGGCGGCTCCGCCGGATGCGCGGCGATCGAGACGATCGCACAACCGATGCACAAGGCCGCCTTGCGGCCGGCACTCAAGATCGTCGGACTCATGACACCCTCCCCGT
>CAYPOZ010000353.1:863-1955 GCA_964412415.1 uncultured Isosphaeraceae bacterium
ATGGACGCGGCGGACAGCCGCCGCGCATGGGCCTCCAGCCAAGGACTCGGCTCGAACCGCCCGCCGTGGAGCCGCGACAACCGACGCGCGCGGGCGAGGAAATCTTTGGCGCCGCAGGTCTCCACGAAAGACACCACGCCACCGGTCCAGGCCGGGAACCCGATGCCGAGCACCGAGCCGAGATCTGCCTCCGCGGCGCTCGTCAACACGCCCTCATCGAGGCAGCGGGCCGCCTCCAGGCTCTGGATGAAGAGCAGCCGGTCACGCACCTCCGCGACGTCCGGCTGCACGGCCGCGGGCCGATACAGCTCCGACAGGCCCGGCCAGAGCCGCTTGGGGCCGTCCGCCGGGTAATCGTAGAACCCGCGACCGGCCTTGCGGCCGGGGCGCCCGATCTCGGTGGCGAAACGCCGCAGCACCTCGTACGAAACAGGCGGCACGAACGCCGAGCCGAGGTCCTCCTCGGCCTGTCGGATCAAGTGCCATTGCAGTTCCGAGGAGACCTCGTCGGTCACCGCCAACGGCCCGACCGACATGCCGCCGAGCCGGGCCGCGTTCTCGATCAGCGCCGGCGCGACCCCTTCGGCCAGCATCGCCTGCCCCTCGTGGCAATAACTGAGGAACACGCGGCTAGTGAAGAACCCGCGGCTGTCGTTGACCACGATCGGCGTCTTGCGGAGCTGACCGACGAAATCGAGGGCGTGCGCCAGCGTGATGTCCGAGGTCAAGCCGCCGCGGATGACCTCGACCAACGGCATGCGCTGGACCGGCGAGAAGAAATGCAGGCCGATGAAGCGGGCGGGATCGCGCACGAACGACGCCAGCCCGGAGATGGGGAGCGAGGACGTGTTGCTCGCCAACAGCGCGTCCGGTGCCATCACCGCATCGAGCCGTGTCCACACGTCGCGCTTGATCTCACGATCCTCGAACACCGCCTCGACGACGATGTCGCAAGCGGCGAGTTCGCGGTGGTCACCGGCCGCTCCGGTGCCGGCAAGAGCACGCTGCTGAAGCTGATCGCCGGCATCGAGCAGCCGACCGCGGGCACGATCCGGGTGTATGGCCAGGACATGGCCGGCTCGCGCCGGGCAC
>CAYPOZ010000354.1:0-1952 GCA_964412415.1 uncultured Isosphaeraceae bacterium
CTGCGCGGCATCGTGCTCTCGCTGTCGCCGCTGATTGCGGAGCCATGCCTCACGCAGGCGCTCGCGTCGCTCTACATCATCACGAATGGGTTCGGCGGCGGCAGGGCGATGGCAGTGAGCGAGTCGGTCGGCACGCGCACGGTGTCGGTGCCGCTGATCCTCCCGGAGGTGGCGATCGCGCTGCCGCTTGTGCTGCTCGCGTTCATCGCGATGACCGTGATGACTGGGCTCGCGTGGAGCGTGCGCAGCAAGGGCACGATCGGCAGCGTGTTTGCGGCAACCGGTGCGGTGCTGACGGCCACCGGCGCGGTGGGGCTTTGCGGCATCGCTGCGGGAAGCGGCATCCCATATGTGGGTGCGGCGATCAATGCGCTCACGCCATTCAATCTCGCCATCGCATCGGTGGAGCCTCGCGTGCTGATTCCCGAGAGCCTTGATGATCCTGTGAGCCGAGTGACCAGCATCCTCATCGGCGCGCTCGCGGCGGCCGCGATCTACGTGGGCATCACGTATGGCATGCACGCAAACCTCAAGGCGTCGTTCATGATGACCGTACGCCGGTTGGCGGGGATCCACTGACATGTGGGGCTGGGGGATCGGCATCTCGGCGGCGTGGTTCGCGCTGACCCTTGCGCTGAGCCTGCGTGCGTTCCGTCGGCGTACGCACATGAGCGCGATGCCCACATCGAAGGTGCGTGGCGTGGCGATGGGCGAGGTGGAGGTGGCGGGTGTCGCGGAGGGACCGGCGCCGGTGACGTCGTACCTCACCGGGCAGCGGTGCCTGTGGTACCGATGGGAGTGCAACGAGCACTGGACGCGCACGCGCACCGAGACCTACACGGATTCGAAGGGCAAGACGCAGACGCGGACGGTGCGCTACAGCGGCACGGATACGGTGGCCAGCGGCGGCGAATCCGTGGAGCTCTACCTGCGCGATGACACGGGCGCGGTGCGCGTGCGCTGGGAGGGCGCAGATGTGGAGCCTGCGGCGATGTTCAGCGAGACGGTGCACATGGGCGAGGCGCTCTACTACGGCAAGGGCCCCGCAGGTGCGGTGTCGGGCTCCAGCGGGATGCGCACGTTCACCGAGCGCGGAATCCAGGTAGGGGCCGCGCTGTTCGTGTCCGGCTACGCGCGCGAGCGCGAGGACCGCGTGGAGCCGGAGATCGCGTCTGGCGAGCATGGCAAGGGCGGTGGCCGCGCGCGCCACTTCCTGGTCACGACGCGCAGCGAGGCGCAGGTGCTCTCCGGGCACTCGTGGCGAGGGTGGGGCTGGGCGCTCGCGGGTGCGCTGCCTGCCGTGGCGCTGCTTGTCACGGGCATCGTGCAGTGGTCGGGCCACGATGACATCGGGCTCGTGACCGATGAGCAGAAGCGCCGGCTCTACCAGGGTCTCACGCTTACAGGCGCAGGCGGCATCATCGCATTCATCGGCGTGTACCTCGTCGCATGGATCATCATGGTCTTCAATGACCTCGTCGAGTTGCGCAACCGCGTGAAGAAGCGCCTCGCGAACATCGACGTGCAGCTCAAGCGAAGGGCAGACCTCGTGCTGTCGCTCGTGGCATGCGTCGAAGGGCTGCGCCGCCACGAGTCGGACCTGCAGACGGCGATCGCGCAGCTTCGCGCACAGGCTGCGCTGCGTGACCACACCGACCCCAGGATCCAGTCGCTGCAGCGCATGGACCGGGCGATGGCGATCCTTGTGGAGCGGTATCCGACGCTGGTCTCCGCAGACGCGTTCCTGCGACTGCAGAAGGAGCTGTCAGACACCGAGGAGCGGATCGCGCTCGCCCGCGACGACGCCAACGGCATCACCGCCGGATTCAACGCGCGCATCGGCACGTTTCCCGCGAGCCTCATCGCATCGGGGATGGGGTTCCGGGCCATGCCGTTCTTTTCGGCGGATGGCTTCGAGCGCGCTGTGCCGAGGGTCAGCGGGCTCGGTGGCT
>CAYPOZ010000355.1:0-1935 GCA_964412415.1 uncultured Isosphaeraceae bacterium
GCGCCACAACGCGCTTCCCGAGGAGCACAACGACATGATCTTCGCGGTTGCCGCGTGCCGGTGGGGTCTCGCGGGCGGCATCGCCATCATCGCGCTGCAGGGCATCTACGCGCTCGCGGCCCTGTGGATCGCCGCCATGACACGCAGCAGGTTCGGCAGGCTTGCCGCCACGGGCATCGGCATCATGTGCGCGTGGCAGGCGACCGTGAACCTCGGCATGACGGTGGGACTGCTGCCGATCACGGGGCTCACGCTGCCCTTCGTGTCCGCTGGAGGCGCAAGCATGGTCGCCGCGTGGATGGCCACGGGCATCCTGTTCGGGATCGCGGCCAGGCAGTCGCGTGAGGTCAGCTCGGGAAGCGGTGCGACAGGCGGATCGCTCGTCTCGGGTGGGCCAAGGGGATCTCTCGCATGAGCGGCCCATCGCCTGAACTGGTCGCGGGGCTGGCATCGCGCGGCATCGAGCTCGAGCCAGTCGACATCGCGCGACTCGGCCAGTTCCTCGACCTGCTCGAGGCCGCCAACGCCAGGTTCAACCTCACCGCGATCCGCGACCGCACGCAGGCGTGGGAGCGTCACATCGCGGACTCGCTCGAGCTGCTGCCGTACCTCGCATCGGCGCAGGCCGAGGGCGAGCGGCTCCGCGTTGCGGATGTCGGTACTGGCGGCGGAATGCCCGGTCTCGTGCTCGCGTGCGTGATGTCCGATGCCGAGTTCACGCTCGTCGAGAGCGTGGGCAAGAAGGCTCGCTTCCTCGCAGATGCTGCGCGCACGCTCGGGCTGCCGAACGTGCGTGTCGAGCAGCGCAGGGCGGAGGACCTCGGGCAGGACCACCGCACGACGCGCGAGCGCTTTGACGCGGCCACGAGCAGGGCCGTGGCACGGCTTCCGCTGCTGCTTGAGCTGTGCCTTCCGCTGGTGCGGCCCGGGGGCGTGATGCTCACGATCAAGGGCGAGCAGGCGGCGGCGGAGGTCGCGGACTCGGTGCGGGAGCTTGGCGAGCTGCGGGGCGCAGTCGTTGACCAGGTGCGCACGCCCACCGGCACGATCATCGTCATCGAGAAGACCGGGCGCACGCCGCGCACGTGGCCGCGTGGCGCAACTCAGCGGCCGTCGCGCAGCTGACGCTCCGCCATCGTGCGCTCGAGCGGTGCAAGGCGCGCATCGCGGCGTGCCGACGCTGATCCCTGTTCCGCGATCGCCGACCACGAGCCGTCATTCTCCTCGCGCCACCACGTGCCACTGCGCAGCGCGTAGACGCGCGAGTCGGGTCCGGCGAGCAGCGTCTCGCACGAGCCCGGCGGGCACAACATCGGGTCGCTGTCCATGAGCGCCGACCCTGAGAGCGCTGACTCGATCGCGGCGCGGCACTCGTGCATGTCGCCGCTGTCTGGGTCGAGGACGGTCGGGAATGCGATGGCTCCGATGCGTGCGCCCGAGAGCGCGTAGGCGCCGGAATCGGCCTGCGGATCGCCGATCACCACCGCGGTGCCGCGGATCGTGCGACTGGATGGCTCGCGTGCGTGCTGCGTGCCCGCATCGGAGGGCGTGCACGAGAACGCGATCCGGAGCGTGTGCGAGCGGGCATCTTCAGCCACAGGGTCGCGCCGAGGCTCATGGAGCGTGAGCTCGCAGCGCCCGACCGTCACGGCACGCGGCCACGCGGGTGCGGCGCGGGGCTCCGGCGCGAGCAGCCAGCCCAGGTCGAGCGCGAGCGCCATCAGCGCAAGCAAGGCGATGCGCACCATCATGTGACGGGGCCCCTAGCGGCCGAAGACCAACTCGCGGCCCGACGTGTCGTCCACAAGTCGCCACTGGAGCTCGCGTGCCAGCCGCGGGATCACCTGCCACGCGATGTCCTCGTCGTCGATGAAGAGGATCATCTGCAGCACTGGATCCTGTCCGGGGCTCAGCTCGACGACGATGCCTGGCCCG
>CAYPOZ010000356.1:0-381 GCA_964412415.1 uncultured Isosphaeraceae bacterium
GCCGCCTTTACGCTCGCCTGTCTGCCCTACGAGGCATTCTTCAGCCTCGATGCCATCCTGCGCACCCTCTGGCGGATGGGGGTCTCGCACAGGCGGCTTCTCGAATGGAACCCCTCGGGCAATTCGGACCGCAGCCGCGGCGACCTGATCGGCGCCTTTGGCACCATGTGGTTTGCCCCGGCCCTTGCCGCCGCCACGCTCATCACCCTTGCCCTGGCCCGGCCGGACGCCCTGGCTGCTGCTGCACCCATCCTGCTGATGTGGTTTTTGTCCCCGGCGATCTCCTGGTGGATCAGCCGGCCGCTGGTGCGCCGTGAAGCGAGACTTTCGTCCGATCAGACCCTCTTTCTGCGGACCCTTTCCCGGAAAACCTGGGCCTTC
>CAYPOZ010000356.1:391-1259 GCA_964412415.1 uncultured Isosphaeraceae bacterium
GACCTTCGTCGGCCCGGAAGATCACTGGCTGCCGCCGGACAACTTTCAGGAGCATCCCTCCCCGGTGGTCGCGCACCGTACATCGCCGACCAACATGGGGTTGTCGCTGCTGGCCAACCTGTCCGCCCATGACTTCGGTTACCTCACCACGGGGCAGCTCGTCGAACGCACGCAGAAGGCCTTTGAGACCATGGAAGCCCTGGAGAGGTACCAGGGCCATTTCTACAACTGGTACGACACCCGTTCCCTCAAACCGCTGCATCCCCTCTACGTCTCTTCCGTGGACAGCGGAAACCTGGCGGGCCATCTGCTGACGCTGCGGCCGGGGCTCCTAGCCCTTCCCGATCAGAAGATCCTGGGACCGCGGCTCTTTGAAGGGCTCGGCGACACCCTGCAGGTTCTGGCGGAGCGATCGAGGTTCATCTACAAGTTGAAGACCTGGCAGAAAAAACTGGACGGACACCTCGTGGTGTGCGGATTTGGAGTCAAGGGTCGCTCGGCGCTCGAATACCTGAGGCATTACAGCCCGGACATGGAGGTGGTCGCGATCGACGACCGACCGGACGCGCTGGAGGCCGCCAACGCGATGGGCGTGACCGGGATCCTCGGCGACGCCTTCGACCCCGAGATCCTCAAGGCGGCCGAGATCGGCAGGGCGAAGACCGTGGTCGTCTCGCTCGACTCCGACGACCACGCGGTCCTGACGATCCTGCGGGTGAGAGAGCTGAACTCGAAGGTGAAGATAGTCGCCTCCTGCCGTGAACAGTCCAACGGCGAGCTGATCACCTCATCGGGCGCCGACGAGGTGATCGTCTCCTCGAGTTCGGCCGGCAGGCTCCTGGGGATGGCGGCCGAAGCGCCCGATGCG
>CAYPOZ010000356.1:1454-1935 GCA_964412415.1 uncultured Isosphaeraceae bacterium
TGATGAACGACCTTCTGACATTCGGCGCCGGACTCGACATCGACGAGTGGACGGTGACCGAAGCCGGAGACGACCCCGAAACGGACCCAGAGGACACCGTCATCGCAATCATCCGGGACGGGAATGTGATCCGCCCGAGCGAGCCCGGCTGCCTGCCGACCCAGGTCGGCGATCGCGTGGTCTACGTGACCAGGCGGACGAACGGCGAGAAGCCGAATTCGGACCCCTCCGGCGAAACCGGCGGGCCGGTCAGTCCAGCAGCGTGATCGATTCGATCTTCTGATCCTCGAGCGGCTTGTCGTGGCCGTCGGTCGGGGAGGTCTCGATCGCATCGACGATGTCCATGCCCTCGATCACCTTTCCGAAGACGGTGTGCTTGCCGTCGAGCCACTCGGCGGTCGGAGTGGTGACGATGAAGAACTGTGAGCCGTTGGTGTTCGGGCCGGCATTCGCCATCGCGAGTGCTCCCCTGATCACCCCG
>CAYPOZ010000357.1:0-1926 GCA_964412415.1 uncultured Isosphaeraceae bacterium
ACAGACACTACGGCAACGCACCTCAACGGCCCAAGCACCTTTTCGGTCGGGGCCAATGGCCAGTCCACGCGACTCGGGCAGGCGACCACGCTGCTCACCGGGCTGACCGGGGCGACCGTCACGGCGACCAAGCTGATCCCGGCGAACTGCATCCTGCTGGGCGTCACCGCCCGCGTCACCACCGCCATCACCGGGGCGACCACGTTCGACATCGGTGACGGCACGACGGCCAACCGCTTCGGAGATGACGTCGCCATCGCCGCCGGAACAACGTCCAACAACTGCATCGCACCGGCCCTGATCTCCGCGGCGACGAACGTGGTTCTCACCGCAAACGGATCGAACTTCACCGGAGGCGACGTGCGCCTCACGGCACACTTCATCACGCTCGTCGCGCCGACATCGTGAGGACAACCATGATGACATTCACCAAAGAGGAAACCGATCTTCACGTCGAAGGGCTTCGCCAGTCCAAGGAACTGGTCGATTCGGTGATTTCCTCCAACGTCAAGGGTTTCGAAGAAATCGGCATGATGGACCGAAACGTCCGCCACATCGCCATCATGTGCTCCATGCCGAACGTCAAGGAATCCGGGATCGACCTCAAGCCGTTCATGGATGCCGCGGCGGCCGGCACCGCCTGGATGGCGGCCTGAAAGGAACACCATGTCAACCATCGCTTCCGCAACCATCTCGGCCCAGGACACCTGGACCACCCCGGTCAAGCTGATCGGGAACATAAACATCAGCGTGGCGCTCGCGTCCGGATCGGTCGGCTCGCTCGGCGGCACCACCGTCACCGTGCAACGCTCGACCGACAACTCGACCTGGCGTGACGTCGACTACTGGACGTCGACCGGCGAGGATGTCGGCTACGAGCCCGAGGCGCTGTGGTATCGCGCCGGCGTGAAGACGGGCCAATACGTCAACAGCGTCGTGCTCCGCATCGGCCGCGAGGACGGGAGCATCGGGTATCCCCCATGAGCGGCGAACGGCACGACGAACTGTTCCTCGCCATCGGCAGGCTCGAGGGCAAGGTTGACTCGCTCCTGGTCATGCAGCACAACCAGAGTGAGCAGATCAAGGAGCACGACCACCGGCTCCGGTCGCTCGAGCAGTCACGCGGCTACATGCTCGGCTGGGCCGCAGCCATCGGCGCCGGCATGAGCCTGGTGTCCACGTACGTCATCCGTGCGGTCACCTGAGCTGCTTGTCCTGACGGCGGTCCTGGCCGGCTGCAACCCGGTCGCCAGGATCGCTGGAAACGCCACGGCCATCCGCGGCGAGGCGCAGGCGCTCGTGGACCACGGCAAGGCCGCAGGCGACCCGGTGGTCGTGGACGGCGCCACGCGCATCCTGGGGCACGCGGACGCCATCCAGGCCGACATCCCCAACGTGGAGGCCAAGGTGCCGGCGTGGCTCTCCACGCTGCACTGGTGGGGCATTGCGCTGGCGGTGGTGGCGGTGGCGTTCATCCTGTGGCAGAGCGGTGCGTTCACGGCCATCCGAATCGCCATCGGGTGGCTGCCCCGGAAGAAGGTGTCGCAGGCCGAGCTGGCCGTGGATATGCTCGATGAATCACGCCCCGAGGGGGACCGTGAATTGATCGCCGCGATGCGGGCGCAAGACCCGGAGTTCGATGCGGCATACCGAAACGCGGCCAAGCGCCGCAAACAGAAAGGCACGACATGAGTCAGTTCCTCGGATCGGTCTGGTTCGGCGTCATGCTGGCCCTCGCGGGCTACCTCGTCGGGAACGTCCTGCCCATCGGCAAGCTGATGGACATGTTCAAGTCGAAGTGAAATGAAAAGCCCCGGCGGTGAGTGCGTCCTGCACGCCGCCGGGGCAAGCGAGAGAAGAAGGTTCCCTAGCGTATCCGTAGGCTGGTGCCTCTCGGGAGCAAGGTGCAGCCGGGGATGGCCGTGC
>CAYPOZ010000358.1:0-1529 GCA_964412415.1 uncultured Isosphaeraceae bacterium
GATGTCGCGAACGCGCATCGGAATGTGCGGATGGGTCTGCGAGAGCATCCGGCCGTACTCCATCATCCGGGAGATGAAGGACTCGCTCACTTCGTCCTCGAGGGCATCCGCCTGGAGAAGCACCTCGGCCCGGTCGATCGCTTCGGGGTAGTTCAACGTCCCGACCGAGAGCTTCGATAGGGCCGACTGGGCGGCCTCAAGGTCCTGACATCCGAGCAATCCTGCGCGGTCGGCCGAGAACTCGGCCTTGCGGCTCCACTCCATGATCGCGATCGCCGCCGCCAGGATCGCGGCGGTCCCGCCGACGGCGATGAGCGTTCCGGCAAGGCCCGCCCCGGAGTTCTGGAGGTGGAGCGTGAGCCCACCCTCGCCAAGTATCGTCAGGTCGTGCGCCACTGACTTCCACTTCATGTGGTCGCACTTGATGTGGCCGAGCTCGTGCGCGAGCAGGAAGTCGACCTCCCGGTCGCTCAGGGCGTCCAGTGCGGCGCCGGTGATGGACACCGTGTACTCCACCTGTCCCATGGCGCACGCGTTGGGAACCGGCTCGGAGACAACGAACAGCTGGGGCAGGCGAGGCATGTCGAGGACGGATGCGAGCCCGACGAAACGCCTGTAAAGCCGCGGATACTGACGGGGCGTGACCCGCAAGCCAGTCGCGAGATGGTGCGTCAGGATCCGGCGCTCGGTGAAGTTGCCGCTGATCCACGTTGAAAGCTGGGGTAGCAGCGGGATGGCCTCCATCCGCGCTCGCGCGCCCCGGTCATAGGGATGGATGAACGAGCGGTAGTCCAGGCCACGAAGAACGTGGCGGGCCGGGCCACGACCATCATCTGCTCCGCTCACTTGATCAGCCTGAATGGGAGCGGATACTTGAAGAACTCTCCCTTCGACGACTTGACCGCTCCCATGATGGCCAAGACCAAGATGGCGACCGCGCCAACTGCCAGCATCAGCAGGCCGATCAAGACGATGGACAGGATGCCGCTGACGATGGCATAGATGGCAAGGAAGATCACCCAGTTCATGACCTCCTTGCCCTGAGCGTCATAGCGGGGAATGCCGCGGTTGACCAGCCAGAGGATGAGCGGAACGATCAGGCCTCCGAGCGGGATGATGATGCCGGACAGGACCGAGAGGTGCATCAGCACGGGAACGGTGTTGCCCTGCGAGCGGGCGGCCACCGGGTCGACTGCGGCGGGGAATCCGTCGGGCACCCGGGCCGGAGTCGCGGGCCGCTGCAAGGCGGCGGCGAGAGCGGGATCAGAGTCGAGACGCTTCCACTCGCTTGCGCCTTCTGCGCACGCCATCCAATCACCAGGCCCACCCGACTGCTTGACCGTCTTGAGAAGGTCAGCCCATGCGTACGGCCCAAGAGGCTGTTCTCCGGGACGCGCGAGCCACCAACGATGGGATTCGGTCCCAGCCGCGGCAGCCGGAGCTGCGGCTTGAGCCGAAGCGCCGACGGACTGCGTTGCATCGAACTGAAGTCCCTTCACCTTGGACGCAGGGTGCCAGGGTCCCGCTGA
>CAYPOZ010000358.1:1539-1898 GCA_964412415.1 uncultured Isosphaeraceae bacterium
AAGCAGTCCGGAGTCAATCGACCCTCCGACGCCATGCGGACGAGTTCCGCGGATGAATAGGGGCCAGAGGTAGTTCCGCCAGCATCCCGGACCAGGAATCGCTTCGAGTTCATGTTCGTCTCCGGAGGCACCCCGCCCCGCCGACACAAGGCTAGCAAAAGCTCACCGACCATTCAGGCGAGGCCGCGTCCATCGATCCGATGGATGGTGCACGTCGGATGCCCGCGGCATGTCGCCCGGGAGGCCATGGCAGCCGGCGCCACGCGCTCGGTCTGTCAGAAACAGCCCCCGCGCTCACGCCATCCGCGTGTTCCGCTCGATCTGGATGAGCAGCGGGAGGATCAGGAACATCAGGAGCG
>CAYPOZ010000359.1:0-855 GCA_964412415.1 uncultured Isosphaeraceae bacterium
GTTGGCGATGGTTGCGGAGCAGTCGCCCTCGATGCGGATCGCACCGCCAGGGACACCTTCGGCCAATCCGATTCCCGTGAAGGTGCAGCCCACTGCCTCGAAAGACGGTTCAGCGGTGGAACCCTGCGCCGAGAATGAGACGAGGATGGCACGTCTGCTGATGTCTCCTGTATCGCGGAACGTGCTGCGCTCTATCCGTGCCTGGGAGTACACCTGCACCGGACTGTGGCAATCCACAAACTCGCAGTCCTGGATGAGGTGCCTGTTCGGGCCTTGAGCGGCCCACGCAGTGAGCGGGCGCACGCATCGGATGAACTGGCACCGGAGCACGTCGCCGCGCTTCTGCATGTACAGCGTGCCATACACGCCGTTCTCCGATACGCAATCGATGAACCGCGTGTCTTCCACCGAAGCTCCCTCAGGGAAGAAGCTGTTCGTACAACCGACGACATCACAGCGCGTGAAGGTGACGTGCCATTCGTAGCCACCACCGCCTGGGCCCTGGAGCTTCGCATCGACGAAGCGAACCCGCTCCGACGAGTTCACACTGCTGATCCCAGCGAACCTGCCATTGGGTCCAGACGGCGTGATGGTCGTCAACGCCCGATCGGCGCCACGTACGACCAGCGAACTGCCCGCAGGCGGCAGCACATACGCCGGCCATGTGCCCGGACCCACCACAATTTCTGCTGCAGTGTTTTCGCACACCTGCGCGACGGCAGCATCGATGCTCGGTGCATCCTGCGGTACACGAATCACGGATGGGCACTGCGCACTTGCGGCGCTTGATACCCCCATGCATGCAAGGACAGCGACCACACACACGCGCATACGCGCACGACCGGAAGGGCTCAG
>CAYPOZ010000359.1:865-1874 GCA_964412415.1 uncultured Isosphaeraceae bacterium
TGTCTCCTGGACGATGGGATGTGGAGCGCGTCCACACGCGTCTCCCCCCACCAAGCGCCAGCCGCCCGCTTCAGGGGCAGCGTTCGCGAGCCATCGCCACTATTCGATTTTTGCCATGCGAATTGACTCGTCCGCCACGAGCAGCGTGAGCACATCACAGGCGACCGACGGGTCCGCCGCACCGATGCTCTTGAGTTCTATCTGCCAGTCGCTTCTCGACATGTGCCGCATTCGCTCGAACATCGTGTGCACGTGATGCCAGCGCGCTTGGCTCTCCGACCACGGAGGCGCTGCCTCAGTCTCAGTCGTCATGCTGATCTCCTGCTGAACGGCCGGTTCTCGGCCTCAAACCCTCGGATGTGAGTTCCCTGTGAAGCCAGGCCCGGGCAAACGCCCAGTCGCTCTTCACCGTGCGTTCCGATATCCCAAGGCATGCGGCGACCTGCTCCACGGAGAGCCCGCCGACAAATCGCAGCCACGCCACCGACGCAGGGCGAGGCGCAAGCGCGTCGAGCCGGTCGAGTGCACGAATTGCTGATGCACCAGCAGCGCCTTCGGGATCCGTGTCGATGCCAAGAGGCGCGACATCCAGCGCGATGTCCTCTGCGGAAATGGCGACCGCTTCCTCCCTGCGCATCCGCCGCGACCGCCGACGCGCCGCATCCGTGATGATCTGGCCCATCATGCGCACGAGGGATCCGAAGAGGTGCGCCCGATTCTCGAAGGACGCCCCACCCATCTTGATGTAGAGCTCGTGCACAAGCACCGTGGTGTCGATGGGCCGGCGGGCACCCTCCTGCGACAGGATGGAACGCGCGAGCCGGTGCACCTCGCTGTAGATCTCGAGCCAGAGCGCCTCGAGCGCACCATTGTCTCCCGCTTGGTGGCGAGACAGCAGCTCGTCAATGAGGGACTGTCGAGCGTCCGGTGGCGTGAACCCTTCCAATCGTCGTCTCTCCTTGTGCGGCCACGGGCCAAGCTGCTCAAACCCCCGACGTGACGTGAACCA
>CAYPOZ010000360.1:0-1874 GCA_964412415.1 uncultured Isosphaeraceae bacterium
CAGCTCGAAGGGCAGGCCGACCTTGCCGCTCTCCACCAGGGCCATGAAGCTGGGATCCTTCAGGTCCAGCGCCGCGCCCAGGTCGTCGAGTGTCAGGCCGGCCGCCTCGCGCGCGTCGCGCGGGGATGGGGTGACGGGTCAGGCGGGCGGGGCGCGGGGGGCCGGCCGGGCTCCCCGAGGCCAACCATGCAAATCCGTCTTGTGTTGGCGGAATTGCATGGTAAGCTTGGCGGCATGGTCGAGCGGCCCGGTCATCTCCGCGAGGTCAGATGCCTGCTCCGCTCATTCCCGGCGGTCGCCCTGCTCGGCGCTCGGCAGGTCGGGAAGACCACCCTGGCCCGGGAACTCGCCGCCGAACTCGGCTCGCGCGCACGTGTCTTCGACCTCGAGTCCGACCGCGACCTGCGCCTGCTGTCCGATCCCGAGCCGATCCTCGCCGGCCTGCGCGGGCTGGTGGTCATCGACGAGGTGCAGCGCCTGCCGTCGATCTTCCCGCCGCTGCGGCCGCTCCTTGACCGGCGGCCGCTGCCGGCCCGGTTCCTGCTGCTCGGCAGCGCATCGCCCGAGGTGTCCACCCGCGGCAGCGAGAGCCTCGCGGGCCGCATCGCGTTCCACGAGCTCGGCGGCCTGTCGCTGGACGAGGTCGGCGCGCAGGCATGGCGTCGCCTCTGGCTGCGCGGGGGCTTCCCGAGGTCGTTCACGGCACGCTCCGACGCCGCAAGCATGGAGTGGCGAGAGGCGTTCCTGCGCACCTACCTGGAGCGGGACGTGCTCGACGTCGGCCTCCGGATGCCGCCCGCGGAGCTCCGCCGCTTCTGGCACATGCTCTCGCACTGGCACGGACAGCGCTGGAACGCAGCGGAGTTCGCCCGCGCATTCGGCACGTCGGAAGCGACGGTCCGCAGGTGGCTGGAGACGCTGGAGGGGTTCTTCGCCGTCCGGATCCTCCGGCCGTGGGAGGCATCCATTGCCAAGAGGCAGGTCAAGTCGCCGAAGGTCTTCGTCCGCGACAGCGGCATGCTGCACGCGGTGCTCGGCGTCGCCACGGCCGAGCAGCTGCGCGAGCGCCCACAGGTCGGCGCCTCGTTCGAGGGCTTCGTCGTCGAGCAGGCAATCCACGCGCTGGGCGCGCGGGCGGCGGAATGCCACCACTGGGCCACGCCGCAGGGAGCGGAACTCGACCTCCTGGTCGTGCGCGGCAGCCGGCGCGTCGGGATCGAGGTGAAGTGCACCGAGGCCCCGCAGTTCACGAAGTCGATGGAGATCGCCATGAAGGACCTCCGTCTCGACCGTCTCTGGGTGGTCCACCAGGGCCGCGACCGGTTCACGATGCGGCCGAACGTCGAGGCACTGCCGGTGAGAGACCTGCAGGGCCTGGCAGGGCGGCTCGGGCGCTGACCGCGGTCGGGCAAGAGGTCGCGTCAGGCGGGGCGGCGTCATGCGGTACCACGCTGCCCACTCCGGGCCGACGAGGCGTTCGGCGCGGATCATCGGTGGAAATGTTAGTCGCGCCCGCCGCTACCGCAGCGCGCGCTCGACGATCGCCTCGGCGCTCGGGTCGGCGGGCGCGTCATCGCGGGCGATGACGCGCTCGACCATCTCGCGCGCGGCCGGCTTGGTGTGGCCAAGCTGCACCAGCACCTCGACGGCGTCGCGTGCGGCGGCCATGAGCTTGCTCTCGGCGGTGATGGGGCCGCGGGAGGCGGACGCGCCGCCGGTGGCGCGCGTGCCGGGCGCGGCGCCGGGGCCGATGCCCGCGCCGATCCCGCGCACGAACGGATCGACCTTGCCCTTGAGCTCGACGCAGATCGCCTCGGCGGTGCGCTTGCCGATCTCCGGAAGCGACTGGAGCAGCGCGTGGTCGCGCGCGGCGA
>CAYPOZ010000361.1:0-1238 GCA_964412415.1 uncultured Isosphaeraceae bacterium
TGCCAGGGCAACACCTCCCATGTTCTCTATGAGCTAGGCCGAACAACGGAGGCGGCTGAGGCTGCGCGGCAATGCGTTGAGACTACGCGGCAGCAAACAGATGCCAGTGACGATCTTGCCCTTCGTATCGAGTGGCTTGGCTACATGCTTCGTGAGGTCCCCCAACTTGAAGACGCACTTGACGCATTCATGGAGGCGTACAGGGTTGGCACGTCCTGCATAGCTCCTGGGAGTTGGTGGGACTGGAACACGCTCGGGATGATTGCGGACGTCCTAGGTAGGCTCGGGCGCTGGGACGAGGCACTCGGTTACCACGAACGATCGCTTGAAGCGGTCATTCGGGATCGAAACCGTCTCCATACAGCGCGTGGCTACGAGGAGTATGGCGACGCGCTGAAGAGAGTGGGACGGCAAACGGATGCGGTAGACGCATTCCGAAAGGCGTTCGACGCAGGCACCCTGCCTGAGCCGCTCGATGAATGGGATCCGGTAGGCGCCCTCACGACGGCTGCCGAGGTCCTCATTGCACACGGAGACCCGCACGATGCAGTGGATCTGCTTCGAAGTGCCTACCTGCACATTGGCGCAACCGATGCTGATGGCTGCATCGATCCCGCAAGCGACCGGGCGATTCCTCTCTCAACGGAACTTGCACGGTCGCTCCATGCCAGTGGACAGACCATTGCTGCACTTGAAAGCATGCACTCCGTTCGACCTGCCGCCGAGAGCTGCTGTAGGGAGACCGCAGCATCGGTCGAGTTAGCGGATGCCGCGGCGGCGTGGTGGAAGCTGCACTCGGAACTCTGGCGCGCTCTTGGAGATGATCGTGAGGCAGTGGCCTCGGACCGGTGGTGGCAGCGACTGAACCGACCGCGTACGAGCCAGCCCGCCGCTGAAGGCGACTAGGGGCTCTCGTGCTGCTCGCCGGGCTCGCGGCGCGAGCGGCGACAGTGTCAATCTTGCAGATACGCTGACGCCATGGCGGATGAGAACCACCCCGCCGTCCCGGGTGCTGTCGCGGTCCGGGATGGCACAAAGGCGAGAGGTCAGAAGCTCGACGTCCAGTACGCCTTTGCGGACCGTTCCGTCGTAGCGACCCCCACTCCAGGAACCATCTGGATCAGCGTCGGCACGAACGTCGGCTCAGGCCTCGTGAACTTCCGTTCGCCGGGGTCACCCGACCGCCGTGCCTGCGAAAGCGTGCTGCGCTTGCAGGGAGAGATCTTCAGCCATGTCAT
>CAYPOZ010000361.1:1248-1855 GCA_964412415.1 uncultured Isosphaeraceae bacterium
AGACTCACCGGGCCCATCGTTGCGGATCAAGATTGTCCTTCCCGAGGACTGGAAGCCTGACGATGCCGCAGCCGCATGGCTCGTGCACCGGCTGCTTGAGGATGGACAGCTGCCACCGCTCGCACGCCAGCTCGCGGCGCACATGTCGAGATCAAGGCGATCCCCCTCCGAGGTGCTGCGGCCACGCCGATATCCCATTCAGTCCATGAGCGAGGCGGCAGATGACGTAGCGCTCATCGAGGCCAACACCTTCCTCGCGGATCTTGAGTCTGCCAGCGAGCCTCCCCCGCCGATTCCCCTGTTCACGGCCATGCTCTGCCACTTTCAGTGCGCCAAGATCCACGGTGCCGGAGGCCTGGAGCCTCGGGGCCCTCGGGATGACCCCCGCAAGGATGCACTGCTCGAGAGGATGATCGGCATTGTCGATCATGCGCACGACTGCCTGAATGGAGCAGCCAGTGCGTCGATACGTCCGGATGGATCGAGGCCCTCGGGGGTGTTGACGTGGCGTGACTTCGACATGCGGCTGACCCCAGAGTGGAGCAGCAACGGTCAATATCGCTTGGCAGATGATGTGAGGCAAGCGCTCCAGCGGCTCGATGAACGC
>CAYPOZ010000362.1:0-972 GCA_964412415.1 uncultured Isosphaeraceae bacterium
GCGCACCATCACAGTCCACAGGAACACACGCATTCCAGGCAAGCAACCCATCGGCACGTGATCGCCATCGGACGATTTGGATGGCCGTCACGCCGAAAGGTGACGCCCTGCCCCCACGGCTCACGGACCGCCCGCCACTGCCCATGGAAACACTCGCCCCCGAGAGCGGCAGCTCACGGGGGCGAGGAGTGTGGGCACCGGCGCAAGGCGCCGATGGCAATGTGCGTGAGGAAGCCGGATCAGCTGCGACGCCGGCGAGAGCCGACCAGGCCTGCCGCACCGAGGAGCGCGATCGCTCCGGGGGCCGGGACGAGCTGGACACTGCCAAGCGTGTAGTTCAGGGAACCCGAACCCGAAGTACCGCCGCCGAAGTTTCCGCCTTGAAGGTTGAATTGCAACTCGATTGCGCGAATCGCCGTCATGTTGACGCCCGTGACCGTGCTGAAGTCGAAGCTGATGTTCCCGATGCCACCCGCCGAAATTGCGGCATCACGCTGGACCGACTGCCCCGAGTTGTTGAGCCTGCCTCGATTTCGTGGACACCCAATTTGGCGAGAATGCTCGCCAGGAGTGCTCCATGGACAAGCCCGGAAAGACCGTCAGGAAGAAGCGGCCCCGCCGCACGTTCACGCCCGCCTTCAGGGCTGAGGCCGTCCGCCTCTGCCGCGTTGGCGACCGCAGCATCGCCAAGGTCGCCAAGGACCTCGACCTGACTGTGACCGCCCTTCGCAGGTGGGTCCACCGCGCCGACACCGACGCCGGCAAGGGGCCTGCGGGTGCCCTCACGAGCGACGAGCGCGCCGAGCTCGCCCGGCTCCGCCGCGAGATCCGGCAGCTCCAGATGGAGCGGGACATTTTAAAAAAGGCGGCGAAGTACTTCGCCAGGGAAAGCCCATGAGGTTCACCTTCATCCACTCGGAGCGGCATGCCTACCCCATGTACCGCATCCAGTTTCTGAGACAAGTTGAAGGT
>CAYPOZ010000362.1:1065-1818 GCA_964412415.1 uncultured Isosphaeraceae bacterium
ACTGCAGGAGGACGGCATGCGCGTCGGGCGGTCGCGGATCGCCAGGCTCATGCGCGAAAACGGCCTGATTGCACGCAGGAAGAAGGCCTTCCGCACGACGCCGGCCTCGTGCCCGTCCGAGAGCGTCGCGCCGAACAGGCTCGACCGCAAGTTCCGCGCCCGGGCACCCAACCGCAAGTGGGTCACGGACGTGAAGTACGTGCGCACGAACGCGGGGTGGCTGTACCTGGCGCCGGTGATCGACCTCTTCTCGCGCCGCGTGGTCGGCTGCGCGATGTCCACCGAGCAGGACGGCAGGCTCAGCGTCGCCGCGCTCGCCAGCGCCCTCGAGGCGCGCGGGAACCCGAGGAACGTCGTGGTCCATTCCGACCGCGGCGGGATCTTCGGAGATCGCGACTTCGTCAGGAAGGCGCAGGAGCACGGCATGCGCCGCAGCATGAGCCGGACGAGCAACCCCTGGGACAACGCAGTGATCGAGAGCTTCTTCAGCACGCTCACCTTCGAGCTCCTCGAGCGCGAGCGCTACGGCGACACTGACGTCGCGCAGCGGTCGATCGCGGAGTGGGTCGACGACTTCTACAACACCACGCGGAGGCACACGTCTCTCGGAAACATGAGCCCGGTCAGGTACGAACTGGCTTGCCAGATGCGCAAGCGAAGGACATAATCAACCTGTCCGCGAAATCGAGGCAAGCTCACCGAGGAGGTTGTTGCGAAGCTCAGGCAGGCTGACGAGGCACTGGCCAAGGGAGT
>CAYPOZ010000363.1:0-1016 GCA_964412415.1 uncultured Isosphaeraceae bacterium
GTGAAGTCCGGCAGTTGCAGACCAGCCATAGAGCCTCCGATACTCATAAGAACACTTTAGATGAACTTGACGTAAATGTCAAGCAATTCGCAAGCGAGCCAATCGCCCAGCGAGCACCCTTCCTACCACGCCAGATTGATTGGTTGCGACTTTGCTCCCAAACCGCGTGCAGAAACATGACCGCGGGCGAGAGCGCCAGTCGCCTCACGCGCGTGAGGATCCCGTTGTGACGGGCTGGGATCCAGATCCGGGTTCTTCTGTACCCGTTTTTCGGGGGAAGAACCAATCTGTAATCGTTTTTCACGATCGGTATGAGTTATCCCGGACTCTGACACGCCATCAATCCCAGCGTGCAGCCCGGCTATCGCAAGGCAGGCTCAGCCCGCCCCCAGCCTGAACTCTCCAAAGTATTGGGAAGGTTCCCTCCTGAGGGAACTCATCGCATGCGTCATCGATCCCGACACGGTCTCAACACGGGCCAAAAATGAAGAGACGCCCGTTGCCGGGCGTCGGGTCGAAGATGCGATCTTCGAGGGGGTGCCACATCATAGCCGTCGGACGCGCAGGCGCCTCACGCCGCCTTGTAGGGCCTGATGCGCGCGATCGCCCTCGGGCCGCGAGAGTCGCGGGCAACCTCGAGGTCGTAGCGCGCCTGGAGATTCATCCAGAACTCGGCGGTGGTCCGGAAGTACGCCGCAAGACGCAGCGCGGTGTCCGCAGTGAAGGCGCGGGTTCCCTGCACGAGGCGGCCAACCCGATCCGCAGGCATCCCTGTGTCCTTGGCCAGGCGATACATCGAGATGCCCATCGGCACGAGGAACTCCTCGCTGAGGATCTCCCCGGGATGCACGGGACGGTAACGGACGGCACGGGCGCTGGGCATGGTTGACCTCGATCAGTGGTAGTCGATGATGAGGAGCTTGCGGATGGCCCGGCCCCCCCAAAACCGACGCCGCCAGGCCGTCGGCGGCCTGGCGTATCAGGAATCGGGCTGGGCAGATTTGAACTGCCGACCT
>CAYPOZ010000363.1:1028-1803 GCA_964412415.1 uncultured Isosphaeraceae bacterium
CGCAGCGTTCGGGGGAGTGGGGGAATCGCCGGTCACGGAAGATGCGGCGGCTCGGGCGCTCGCGCGCATGGCACGCCGCGGGCCCGACGCCGAAGGCCGCTGGCGCGATGACGCCAGCGGCGCGTTCCTAGGCCACCGACGTCTCGCCATCCTAGATCTCGACGAACGATCCACGCAGCCGATGCACTCCAGCTGCGGCCGCTACGTGATCGTCTTCAATGGCGAGATCTACAACTTCCAGTCGCTCAGGATCGGCCTTGAGTCCCGCGGCGTGCGGTTCCGCACCGCATCGGACACCGAGGTCATCCTGGAGATGTTCGCCGCGCACGGCGAGGCCATGCTGCCCAAGCTGCGCGGCATGTTCGCGTTCGTGATCTGGGACACGCTGGCCAAGCGCGCATTCGCGGCGCGCGACCCGTACGGCATCAAGCCGCTGTACATCGCATCGGTCGCCGGCGGCACCATCGTGGCGTCGCAGGTCAAGGCGCTGCTCGCGACTGGGCTTGTGTCGCGGGAGCCGGACCCGCGAGGCCAGCTCGGGTTCTGGATGCTCGGCAGCGTGCCCGAGCCTCACACGTGGTTCCGCGACATCCAGGCGCTCCCTCCCGGGCACTGCGCATGGATCGAGCACGGGCGCGTGAGAACGCAGCGGTGCTGGCACGACATCGGCGACCAGTGGAGATCCGCAGGCTCGGGCGCCGAACCCGCCGCGGCGCGCGCCGACGTGCAGCGCGAGGTCGCAGCGGCCCTGCGCGAATCCATCGCAAGCCACCTG
>CAYPOZ010000364.1:0-1800 GCA_964412415.1 uncultured Isosphaeraceae bacterium
CGGTGATCGACCGAATTGGATTGCTTGACGAGTCGTACTCGTTGTGCATGGACCAGGAGTACTTCGCGCGCATGGCGGCCCACGGAATCGTGCCGAGGCTGCTGCCCCGCTTCCTTGCGGCCTACCGGCGGCACGACGCCACCAAGACGCGACGCGACGCTGCACGCGGGGCGATCGAGTCGCAGCACGTCGCGAGCCGCTACGCCCCGGACCAGAGGCCTCGTCGCATCGGGCTGCAGGAGTCAGCCCTCCGGTTCTTCTGGCACAAGGCGACTGTCCTGATTCCGCCGTACCCCCGTGGCATGGACGTGCACCAGCTCTACCGTGCCAGCAGGCTCCAGGGCTCCGCTGCGCGTGACGGCAGCATCCCCGCCGGGCGCGTGGCCGATCCGGTCAGGTAGCCCAATGCGTCGACTCGGCGATGGAGGCTGGCGGTGATTGTCGCCATGAGCCCCGAGATCTTCGGCCATCAGCGCGTTGGCGGCATATCGCGCTACTTCGCGGAGCTCCACAGTGCCCTGCGTGCAAACGGCGTGGATGCACGGATCATCGCGGGGTGCCACGGCAACTCCTACATCACCGGGGCAACCGCGACACTGGCATGGAACCATGGGCGCCGCCGCACACCGCGCTGGATGCGAGCAGGCAATGAGATGATCTTCCGCGCCTGGTGCGCGGGATCTGGAGGGGACGTGACAGTCCACCGGACCTACTACGACTGGGCCCACCGCCCGCGCTGCTCGCACCTCGTCACAACGGTCCACGACCTCACTCCTGAGCTCTTCGCGGACGGCCGCCGCCCAGACGCGCTCTCGGAAATGAAGCGGAGGGCATGCTTCGAGTGCGATGCAATCTGCGCAAACTCGTGTATCACCGCGAGTGGCCTCCAGCGGATGTGGGGAGTCCCAGCAAGCCGCATCTGGGTCACGCCCCTTGGCGTACGCAGGATCGAGCCATCGCATCGCGACTGGAACGCCCAGTTTGGGCAGTACCTGCTGCATGTGGGCCAACGCGGCGGCTACAAGAATGGGGCTGCCCTGTTCGGTGCCTTCGCCCAGTCCGGCCTCTCGGCTGACATGTGCGTTGTGTGCTTCGGCGGAAGCGCTCCAACGGATGTCGAGCGCGCACAGCTGCACGAGCTCGGACTTGAGTCCAGGGTTCACTTCACGGGTGGCACCGATGCCGATCTCGCCGCGTGCTACCGAGATGCGGCCGGACACGTGTGCCCGTCGCTCTACGAGGGATTCGGGCTCACGGTGCTTGAGGCGATGATCCAAGGCTGCCCGGTGGCCTGCTCCCATGCGGGTGCCTTGCCCGAGGTGGCCGGAGACGCAGCAATCCTCTTCGACCCGAACTGCCTCGATTCGATGGCTGACGCGCTGCGTTCGCTCGCGGAAGCGCGTGATGGCGGCGATGCCATCATCGGACGCGCGAAGGCGCGCGCGGAGGGATTCACGTGGTCAGAAACTGCCCGCCGGACACTGTTGGCCTACCGCGGCGAACCACCCGAGGCCTCCTGAACCCAAGCGGGCCGGGCTCGGGTAGGTTTCAGTCACATGGGTCCGAGACTGCTGTGCATCGCCCGCGAGTTCACGCTTGGCGGAGCCGCATTCCTCGCACTACGCCACCTCCAGCGCCTTCCGCTGCCGATCCACGTCGACTTCCTGGTCACCGGTCCCGTGTCGCATGAGATGCGATCACGTCTTCCTGGCCACGTGAACCTTTACGAGACTGGATGGTCGCAGGCCTTGGCAGGGCTGCACACGCTGGATCTCCGGGAGGCGCTGCTTGACAGCCGCC
>CAYPOZ010000365.1:0-1792 GCA_964412415.1 uncultured Isosphaeraceae bacterium
GGAATCGCAGGAAGGCCCGAGCAGCTCGTGTATCCCCCGCTCACCTTCGAGGCTCCGCGCGCGGCGGACTACCGACGCACGCTCAGCGACGGCACGGTGGTGTACATGGCGCCCAACAAGGAGTTCCCGCTCATCTCGCTGGCGGTCACCTGCATGGGCGGCGCCAACCTCGATCCGGCCGACCGCGTGGGCCTGGCGTCGATGACCGGATCGATGATGCGGCGCGGAGGCGCTGGCGCCCTCGCCGCAGCCGAGTTCGACGAGACGCTCGACTTCATGGCGACCAACATGTCCGTGCGCGTGGGCGAGTGGAACTCGAGCGCCTCGCTCGACTGCCTCGCGTTGAACTTCGACGAGAGCCTGAAGCTCTTCGTCGACATGCTGCGCAACCCGGGGTTCGACTCGGCCCGCTTCAAGGTCGCCATGGACGAGGCGATGGAGGGCCTCAAGCAGCGCAATGACGATGCCGACTCCATCATCGACCGCGAGTGGAGCATGATGTTCTGGGGTCCGGACCACTACGCGGGCCGCCAGCCGACTGGTGCCACACTTGCGGCGATCACCGAGTCGGACATGCGTGCGATGGCTGGGCGCATCTTCAACCCCGCGAACATGATCATCTCGGTGACGGGCGACTTCGAGCCCGATGCCATGACGAGGAAGCTCGAGCAGGCGCTCGCGGGGTGGCCGCGCGGCGAGCGCAACGCACCGCCAGTCGCACCGAAGGCAGACCCGGCACCAGGCCTCTACATCGCCGGGAAGGACATCCCGCAGGGCAAGGTGTACATCGGCATGCGCTCGATCGAGCGCGACAACCCGGACGCGATCCCGTTCTTCGTGATGAACGACATCCTCGGCGGTGGTGGCTTCTCGAGCCGCATCATGCAGCGCGTGCGCAGCGACGAGGGCCTTGCGTACAGCGCCAGTTCGCGGTTCGCGCCCGAGCCCTTCTACGGCGGATCGTTCCGGGCAGGATTCCAGAGCAAGAGCCCCACCGTCGCACTGGCCATCAAGCTCATCATGGAGGAGATCAAGGAGATCCGCACGAAGCCCGTCTCCGCGGAGGAGCTCGAGGTGGCCAAGGCGTCCCTCATCGAGACCTTCCCGCAGCGCTTCGCATCCAAGCCTGCGATGCTCGGCGTGTTCGTGACAGACGAATGGACCAATCGCCCTGCCGACTTCTGGCAGACGTACCGCGACCGCGTGAAGGCCGTGACGGCCGCAGACGTGCAGCGCGTCGCGCAGACCTACCTCCAGCCGGACAAGCTTGCCATCATGGTGGTCGGCAACTGGGACGACATCGCCAAGGGCGATCCGCAGGGCCGAGCTGACATGGCGAAGCTGCGCAGCGAGTACAGCATCGCAGCGCCGGTCATGCTTCCCTCGCGCGATCCGGTCACGTTGGCACCCGTGGCCGCGCAGCCCGTCGCGACGTCGACTCCTGAGGGTGGTGCGCCCGCGCAGCCCACGGCTGGCGGCAACTGATCGCAGCTGGCGGCAGCTGATCGCAGCTGGCGGCAACTGATCAGGGCCGGCGGCCGAGCGCCCAGCGCAGCTCCGGCATGCGCAGAGCCCACGCTACGCCCAGCATCGAGGCGCCGCCGGCGGCGACGAGCGCGGCGAGCACGCCCGCCATGGCCCACCAGGATCCCTGGTCGGGCAGCCACCAGGCGATTGTGCCCGTGACCGCACCCATCGCGAGCGTCGCGCCAAGCGTCCGGAGCCAGCTCCTGCGCACTTCCGTGTCGACGACACGACCCAGCCTGCGTGCGAGCATCCGCTCGAGCACCAC
>CAYPOZ010000366.1:0-251 GCA_964412415.1 uncultured Isosphaeraceae bacterium
TTCTCGGGGTCCGTCCAGTAGTCATCGCCGTCGCACCAGGCGATGAACTCGCCGCGCACGTCCGCCGTGACCGCGCGGGTGTTCTCCATCATGCCAACTCGGCGCTGCTGGACGAGCGCCCGAACGAGGCCGGGAAATCGCTCCGCGTAGTGCCGGCAGATCTCGCCCGTCCCGTCTGTCGATGCGTCGTCCGACACGATCACCTCGTAGGGAAACGAGGTGCGCTGCATCACGATCGAGTCCTCCGGCGC
>CAYPOZ010000366.1:261-1112 GCA_964412415.1 uncultured Isosphaeraceae bacterium
ATGCATCCACGTGACGACGCACACGGACACCCGGGGAGGAACTGGTGCCGGTCCGGAATCGGCCTTGCGGTACCGCGGCTCGGCACCGCTCGAAGTCGGCTTCGGAACGTCAGGTTCCATCGGGGATGACTCCCGCGCCCCACACGGGCACTGCCGGAACGCCCATCACCGTCGTGCGTGCAGGAACCTTGCCGATGACGACGCTTCCTGCGCCAACCGATGACCACTCGCCAACCTGGGCATGGGGCGAAATGCTGGCGTGCGATCCGACCATCACGCCCTCGCCGAGCCGGACATGGCCTGTGAGGTCGACGCCTCCGCTCAAGGTGCAGAAGTCGCCGATCGTGACATCATGACCCGCGCCTCCGCCGCAGTTGAACACAACGTGTCGGCCTACGTGCACATTGGTGGTGAGGACGACCCGGGGACAGATGATCGAGCCGACTCCGATCTCGTTGCGAAGCCCAAGCACCGCAGTCGGATGGATCAGTGTGGCAAAGCGCGCACCTCGAGACTCCATAACGCCGACCCACTCGCGCCTCGCGGCAGGGCTTCCGAGAGCCACGAGCACGACATCCGAGTCCTGAAGCGGAAATGATCGGGGGTCTCCAACGATCCCGTACGGCAGGTCAAATCCATCGAGCAATGCGGGCCGTGAGTCGAGGAAGCCAGCCATCTCCCAGTCGCGCGAGTGCTCGGGCACGTGAAGCGCCCACGACAGGACCTCACGGCCGAAGGCGTCAGCACCGACGATCAGGAGCCGCTTCCGCATCAAGTCCCTCCTAGAGCGCCGTGGCTCCACCATCGACGACAAGGCATGCGCCCGTCACCCAACGCGCACCGCGGGAAAG
>CAYPOZ010000366.1:1258-1772 GCA_964412415.1 uncultured Isosphaeraceae bacterium
ATCCCGCCGCAAGCCGGGCGAGTGCGTCCGCCGGCATCGCCGCCGACTCTCGGTTCATCATCTCCGTCCCAACGATGCCGGGGGCCACGACATTGACGCGAATGGCCTCCGGCGCGAGCTCCGCGGCCAGCGAGCGGGCAAGAGACGTAAGCGCGCCCTTTGACGCGCAGTATGCAGACAGGCCGGGCTGGCCGACCATGGCCGCTACCGAGCCGATCAGGACGATGCTGCCCGGCTTCCGGCTCACGCCCCTTCGGCGAAAGCCCTGCAGAAGGAAATAGGCCGACCGCACATTCACGTCTGCGACCTCGTCAAACGCCGCTTCCGTCATGCCGCGGAGCGGCATGGTGACGCTCGTGCCCGCCGAGTGCACCAGCGAGTCCAGCGGACCCCTTCGCGTCGCCACATCGGCGACCCAGTCTGCGCAGCGTGCGCCGCACCGGAGGTCGAGCGTCTCGATCGAGTGCGTGTCCCCGGGCAATGCAGTCAAGACGGCCGTGAGCCGTGCCTCGTC
>CAYPOZ010000367.1:0-691 GCA_964412415.1 uncultured Isosphaeraceae bacterium
GCTGCGGCGGGCCTTCGCGACTGGTGGCGCATCGAGCTTGAGCCCGGCATGAACACGCTCGCGGCCGCAGACATGGTGCGCGCATCGTGGCCCGGCGTCGAGATCGCGGGAGTCGATGGCATCGGCGGCGTTGCCGACGTGCCCAACGACCCGTCGTTTCCTTCGCAGTACGCGCTGCGAAACACAGGCCAGACCGGCGGCGTCGTGGGTGCCGACATCCGCGCCGTCGAGGCGTGGGACATCGCCACCGGCAATCCCGACGTCATCATCGGCGTGATCGACTCGGGCATCTCGCCGCACCCCGAGCTCGCAGGGCGGATCCTTCCGGGCATCAACATCCCCAACAGCACGACGGTCGCGAATGACGTGTGCAACCACGGGACGCACGTCGCTGGAATCATCGCCGCGACCCGCAACAACGGGGTCGGCATCGCGGGCCTGTGCAGCGAGGCGAAGCTGCTTCCCGTCGTGATCGTCAACCCGTGCAGCGGGCTCGAGTCGTGGCTGGCCGACGGCATCGTCTGGGCGGTGGACAACGGCGCCGACATCCTGAACATGAGCCTGCAGTACAGCGTCGGCAGCGACTATCTCCGCGCGGCGGTGCAGTATGCGGCGGTGCGAGGGATACCGATGGTGGCTGCTACCGGAAACGCCAACTCCGCGGTGGCGTTCCCCGCTCGGTGGCCTGAGG
>CAYPOZ010000367.1:789-1771 GCA_964412415.1 uncultured Isosphaeraceae bacterium
TCCTCCGGCGGGTACGCGTTCAAGTCCGGCACGAGCATGGCGACGCCGCACATCACCGGCATCATGGCGCTGATGCGGCAACTCAATCCGGGGATGACCTTCGACGAGATGCGCGACGCGATCGACGAGACGGCGCGCGATGTAGGCGCGGCCGGCTGGGACATCTACACGGGGCATGGCGTGGCCAATGCGCACCTTGCGCTCGTGCGCGCACGCGACACCTTTCAGCCGGCGGACATCAACTCCGACGGCACCGTGGACGGCATGGACCTGGCCGCGCTCCTCGCCGCGTGGGGGCCGTGCGTGACCGCATCGTGCTCCGGCGACATCAACGACGACGACACTGTCGACGGCACTGACCTGTCGGCGCTCCTTGCCGCGTGGGGCTGGGGATCGTGAGCGGCGACGCAGGCACGGTTGCCGTGCGCATGGAACTCTCCCGGATCTTCATCCGGGAGATGAGCGACATGCAGGTGATCGAGCTCACCGAGGTGGGCGGCGAGCGGAGCTTCCCGATCGTGATTGGCCTGCCGGAGGCATTCGCGATCGAGCGCAGGCTCAAGGGAGTCCGTGCGGTGCGGCCCCAGACCCATGACCTGCTTTCATCGGTCATCGATGCGCTCGGCGGCCGCCTTGTGCGCATCGAGATCCACACGCTCGACTCCGGCACATTCCATGCGCGCATCGTGGCGTGCCGCGTGGATGGCGAGGAGGTCGACATCGATTCGCGCCCGTCTGACGCAATCGCCGTGGGCGTCGCCGAGGGCGTGCCCATATTCGTCAGCGAGTCGGTGCTCGCCGAGGCAGCCAAGGATCCGCAGGGATTCAGCCCGTCTCCGCCGGACTTTGAGGATCAGGAGTAGCGGAGTCGGCACCGGCATCGGCGGCTGCGCCAGCAGGCGATGCCGTGTGGGACGCGTCCGATGCCGACGAAGCGTCGCGCACCGGTCCCACGCACTCGCGAAGCACCACGGTCGCGAAC
>CAYPOZ010000368.1:0-1024 GCA_964412415.1 uncultured Isosphaeraceae bacterium
CGCTTGCTGGCGACACCGAGAACAGCGTCGGTGGCGCCAGCAAGCGGCCCGACGGCCGGCGGGACGCTCATCACGGTGTCGGGCACGAACCTGGCCGGAACCACTGTCGTGACGGTGGGTGGCGTGCCGGCGACGGACGTGCAGGTGCTCGATGGGGTGACGGTGACTGCGGTGACGCCTGCGGGTACTGCAGGCGCACGCGACGTGACGGTGACGACGCCAAGCGGCGAGGCCATGCTCCCGGGCGGTTTCACGTATGTGACAGTTCCGTCGTGGGGGTCGCTGCTCGAAGCGGCGCCAGACCCGGATGTGGTAACCAGTGCCCCGCTGCGTGCCGCGATCGCAGCGACTGGCTTTCCATGGCGCGTGCGCGATACGGCGACCCAGATCGAGTTCGTTCTCGTGCCGCCCGGCACATACCAGCGGGGCTGCTCGCCGTCGAACGCGTTTGACTGCAATCTAAACGAGAATCCGGTTCATCAGGTGACGCTGACGCAGCCCTTCTACATGAGCCGCTACGAGGTGACTCAGGCGCAGTGGACGGCGCGGATGGGCTCGAACCCGTCGAACTTCCAGAGCGCGACGGCGCAGGTGCCGGCATCGCAGGTGCCGAACCGGCCCGTTGAGCGGGTCTCGTGGACTGCAGTTCAGGGCTTCCTGGGCGCGACGGGGATGCGGCTGCCAACGGAGGCGGAGTGGGAGTACGCCTACCGCGCGGGCACGACGACCGCGTTCCACTCGATGCCGGGCCAGCCCAACGGCACAAGCAATGACAGCCTGCTGGGAAACATTGCATGGATCGGCAGCAACTCGATATTCCAGACGCGACCAGTCGGTCAGAAGTCTGCCAACGGTCTCGGTCTGCATGACATGAGCGGGAACGTCTCCGAGTGGGTCAGCGACTGGATCGGCACGTACCCGTCCAGTGCGGTGACAGACCCGACGGGCCCGTCAAGCGGAAGCGCTCGCGTGTACCGCGGCGGCGGCTATCTCGATTCGGCCAACTGCCGCGCCTCGCACCGCT
>CAYPOZ010000368.1:1034-1771 GCA_964412415.1 uncultured Isosphaeraceae bacterium
CACAGTCGGTCCCCGGCATGTTCTCCGATGTGGGCTTCCGAGTCGTACGCGGCATCCAAGACACCCTGGCGTGCAGCGGATCTCAAGGTTGGGTCCCGACATTCGGCACCGTGTCGAACCCATTCGGAAGTTGCCGAGCGCTTGCCTCGTACGACGATGGATCTGGAGCGGCGATCTACGCGGGCGGGTTCTTCCGCTCGTCCACAGGCTCGCTTGTGATTGGCCTCGCCAAGTGGACGGGCAGCTCATGGCTCGCTCTCGCAGGTGACGGAGAAGTAGCCGCGGTAGTTTCTGATTCGACGGGACCCGCCCTCTACTCGACCAACACCGAGGTGACCT
This sequence comes from uncultured Isosphaeraceae bacterium, assembly GCA_964412415.1. Lineage (GTDB taxonomy): Bacteria > Planctomycetota > Phycisphaerae > Phycisphaerales > SM1A02 > ZLKRG44. The sequence goes on from CAYPOZ010000368.1 coordinate 1,374, forward strand.
TTGATGATTCATGGACGTATGTCACACAGAGGCGTGGCCTTACGAATGTCACGCTGCCGGGTGGCCTGGATAGCGCCGTCCACGCCTTCATCGGTCACAACGACGGGTCGGGAATGGCGCTCTATGCGGCCGGCAGTTTCACTTCCGTCGAGTTCCCGAGCGGCGCGACGTTTGACCTGAATCGCATCGCGCGATGGAACGGGTCCACCTGGTTGCCGCTGGGCTTGGGACTGAATGGCCAGGTCAAGGCCCTTGCTGTGTTCAACGACGGCAGTGGCCCCGCGCTCTTTGCGGCTGGTGCCTTCACTTCAGCCGGAGGCGTCTCAGCCAACCGAATCGCGAAGTGGAACGGCACTTCATGGTCCGCGCTTGGAAGCGGGCTGAACGGGGATGTGAAT
>CAYPOZ010000369.1:0-1767 GCA_964412415.1 uncultured Isosphaeraceae bacterium
CCATCGACACATCAGCATTTGCTTTAGCATATGATCCGGTCACGGACCCGGGCAGCCCGCATGAGCCAGGTACCCGCCGTCAGGTAACTCAGGCATCTGGCGCGGCCCGCAGCGAGCGCGCGATCCATGTCCCCACCGCTCGTGCGCCACACTCCGTAGTCCAGGAACATCCCAAGCCGATGCTCCTCAAGGACCGGTGCGTGCGTGTGCAGGACCGTCATCGGGCGCCAATGCGACAGCGGCGGGGCAATGCGGCCGGAGCCGTCGTCAATGAGGTCATTGCGGACGAAGAAGGCATCGAGCCGCGGCTCCACGGCCACGAGGGAGTAGCCATGCTCCTGCGCCACCGCAGCGAGCGCGCGCAGCGATGCGCCGTACGCGCGGTCGCCGCAGAAGCACGGCTGCGGCTCGTCCCTGCAGGTAACGGACAGCTCCAGCGGAAAGTTGGCGTTGTACTCCACCGAGTAGACCGATGCGCGAAAGTGGCCAAGCAGCGCACGAAAGAGCCAGAGGTCGATGGAGTCGACATCGATGGAGATGTAGTCGGGCTGCTCGGGCACGCCCCACTTGGCGAGCACAGTGACGACATTCGACGAGGTGAGGAACTCGCGGCGCAGGTGTATTGAAGGGTTCTCGAACCCGCTGTCCAGAAGCAAGGACTTCCACCCATGCTCCAGCACCAGGCTTGCCATATTTGAGCCCGTGCCACCGGTCAGCGTGTCGGAGTTGAAACCGAACTCCACGCAGAACGGCGGGGCGTTCGCGGTGGGAATCTGCCGAAAGATCTCCGACAGGATCCCCTCCTGTCCACCTTGGGAGTACCGCCCCTTCGGAAACCGCCGCTTTGCAAGCCGTCGAACCCACTCGTGCATGACTGGTCTCCCGCGAAGTACTGTTCGCTGCGCGCACCATGAGGTCCATCCGCAGATTGAAGTCCCTGCTCCTCAGGATATGGGCGACCCCGCACGGTCACCCGCACCACTTCCTCCGCGACGTGAGTGGCGTCATCCATGTCGGAGCCAATTCGGGCCAGGAGCGCGAGATCTACGACGCCCATGGCACACGCGTGATCTGGATCGAGCCGATACCTGAGGTCTTCGCCAAGCTGCAGGCGAACATTGCCGGGTTCCCCAGGCAATGCGCGATTCGGGGGCTCCTGTCCGACACCGTCGGTACCCGGTACCGATTCCACATCTCGAACAATGACGGCCAGTCCTCTTCGATACTCCCGTTCAAGCACCATGCCGACGTCTGGCCCCATGTCCGCTTCGAGCGCACCATCGAGCTCGAGAGCGAGACGCTGCCCTCGCTGCTGCAGCGGCACTCCATAGACCGCCGCAACTACCAGGCGCTCGTGCTCGACACGCAGGGGTCCGAGCTCCTCGTGCTGCGGGGCGCCGTCGAGCTACTGCCCTCGTTCAGGTACATCAAGGTGGAGGCCTCGGACTTCGAGGTCTATGAGGGGTGCTGCACGCTCGCCGACCTCACTGCCTTTCTCGCCCACCACGGATTCAGCGAACTGTCACGGCGCTGCTTCGCGAGGCGCCGTCAGGGCGGGCGGTGCTTTGACGTCACCTTCGCCAGAACCGCTGGATGACCGCACGGCCCGAGTTGGCCAGCCTGTCCAGCGGTGTGCGCCACGAGTTGTCGTAGTGATGTATGCCGTAGGCCGCGTGGGCGACCCCATCGCGCCTTCGATGCGCGGTCAGCCGGTCGGTGGGCACGGCGGGATAGATGGCCTTATGCGGCAGGATGGTGACGTCGCCG
>CAYPOZ010000370.1:0-1005 GCA_964412415.1 uncultured Isosphaeraceae bacterium
CTCGGGCTGGGCCTCGCTGTCCCATGTCGGGTCGTTCCTTTCAGTCCTAGGCGTTGCCGCATGGGGGTTGGTCGTCATCGCAAGCGCTCGCGAGCTCAATCGCTGGGTGGATCGTGGCTGACGACGCGACCGAGATCCGGGAAGAGGTGTTTCGCACGCATCGCGCCTGCGCGCGACCGCCGAGTGCCGGAGAGGTCTTGGTCGCCGCGACCACCTGCGTGCCACGGGCAGCACGACCGGATCTGGTCGAGATCGTGCGCGCCGACTTCGTTGCACTCGGCGTGGTGTTCGGTGCGGTTCCAACGGTGGGGCGTTATGCCGCACTCATCGATCCACATCGGTGTCCGGACGAGGCCCGCGAAGTCGCACACCAGGTGATGTGCGCCGTGCCATGCCAGCACCACGAAGTGGCACAGGTGATCGCGGGGCGGTATCCGGCGTGGAGCGCCGTGATCGATGCAGCGGCGCGCGCGGCGACGGCGGTCGCGTCCGGACGGCATCTCGACGAGCTTCCCGCTGAGATCGGCTCGACACTTCCGTGCGGCTCGCTGCGTTTCGAGATTTTGGGCTTCCTTGGCACGGGCGCGTCTTCGGATGTTGCGATCGCGCGAGACAGGCTCCTTGGTCCGGCTGCCGACACAGTCGCGGTCAAGTTCGTCTGGGCGCCAGGCTCCCAGGACTATGCGAGACTCTGCGATGAGGCTCGGCGCGCATCTGCGGCGCGCCATCCGTGCGGGGTGGCGGTTCTTGACGTCGGTCGAGCCGACAGTGGCCTCGGATACATCGCCTTTGAGAGAGTCCGAGGCGAACCGCTGACAGCGTTTCTCGCCAGCGAGCGCGCAGTTGCGGCTGAGCACGCATGCAACGCGATCGCTGAGCTTGCTGATGCGATCGCAATGCTCCACGGACACGGCACATCCCACGGGGACATCTCCTTGGCCAACGTGTTGCTCGACGAAGATGGCCGTCTGCGGCTGATCGATTTCGGTATCGGCGGGACTTCAA
>CAYPOZ010000370.1:1015-1759 GCA_964412415.1 uncultured Isosphaeraceae bacterium
CCGTTGTGATGAAACGTGTAGGCATGGCCGTAGAAGCGCCGCGTGAACTCATCCTCGTCCACCTGGCGCCTGCCTGTCTGCAGGTCGCGCGGGGCCTCCTCCAGGTACCACTTCGCCAGGGCCACCTGTTCGGCATTCGGGCGGCGCTGGGGGATGCGCAGCACGGACCGGCCAGCCCGCACGCGGCCGGCCGGTCCGGCGAGCGTGCTTGCGCTCGCCAGCGCCTGTATCGCGAGCGTGGTGACGCTTTTCCAGATTGCGGGTCTCTCGTGAGTGCAGGCGTCGATCGGCAATCCACTTCCGCCTCCGCCGACTCGGAGGCTCAGCGCTGTGCTGACTTCATTGGTGCAAACATGCCCGCGCTCCTTCGTCGAATCCGATCGATTCGGTCCTCGCGAGCGAATGACTGGCAACTCCGTACGAGCGAGCTGTTCTCCACGGCGTCCCGCCGAATCCTCTCCGCACCGCACCTGCGTACCGTCGCCGTGGAGCCACGCGCGTTCCTGGCCATGCTGGATACGGTGGTTCGGCGGGCCATCATCGACCGTGTGCGCCGCCTCCGTTGTCAAAGGCGTGCATCACTGCTGCTCGCCAACCGCGTGCGCCCTGCGCGCAGCTCGCACGGTGCCGAGGCGCTCGCTGAGATCGTTGAACAGCTGACTGAAGAGGAGCGCACGCTATTGACTGCGCGACTGCGGGGCGATGCCTGGGCCGCCGCGGCCGTACGGCTTGGCATCACTGAGG
>CAYPOZ010000371.1:0-1757 GCA_964412415.1 uncultured Isosphaeraceae bacterium
TGCACGATGCGGTCCCGGTAGGGCTTCATGTCGACGAAGGACAACGGGTCCATCGGCGACATCGACTGGTTCATGGCCTCGAAGGTGCCTGGGTCGAGAAGCTGCTCAACGCGCTGCCGCGCTGAGATGCGCATGTGGTGGTCGCACTTCATGCACACGTGGAGGTTCTGCTCAAGCGCCTTGCGGAACAGCGACTCCCCGCACTCGGGGCACTGCGTCCACAGGCCCTCCGGCACAGCCTTCTTTGGCGCGAGCGTCTCGACCTGGTCCCAGGTGCGCTCGGCGGCGCGTTCAGCCATGACTGGATCCTAGCGCAGTCGCCCTGCCCAGCGCGGGCTCGTGCGCGTGGGACCGCCCTGCTTGATCCCACGGATCGCCGCGGTGCGGTCGCGCGCGCCGAAGATCGCCGATGCGGCGACGATGGTGTCGACGCCCGCCACCACGCAGTCTGCGGCGTTTGCCGGGCTTGCGCCGCCGTCGATCTCAAGCCGCTGCGTCGGCCGCAGCGCCTCCGCGATGTCGCTGAATCCCGGATGAACGCTCATGACGAGCACAAGGTCCACGTCGCGCACCACACCGCGAATCGCGTCCGCCGGCGTGTCGGGGTTGAGCGCAATGCCGGCGGAGCAGCCGAGCGACCTGATCCGGCCGATGAGCCTCTTGGGGCTCGGCACCGCCTCAATGTGGAACGTGATGTGGTTTGCGCCGGCCTCGGCGAATGGGGCCACAAAGTCGGCGGGATCGGTGACCATCAGGTGCACGTCGATCCACGCCTTGGGGGCGGCGCGCCTGACCGCTGCGCACACCGCCGGGCCCATCGAGAGGTTGGGCACGAAGTGCCCATCCATCACGTCGACGTGTATGAAGTCCGCGCCTCGCTTGAGGGCATCGCGGGTGTCCTCCGCCAGCCGGCCGAAGTCTGCGGAGAGGATCGAGGCTCCGACAAGCGGAGCCTTGAGCGGCGCGCGCTGGAAGAGCCCGGCGCGCCGGGTTGTGGTCGATGGCATGCGGATAGTGGCCTCAGCGGTCGCCGCTGGAGGGAGACGTCTCTGTCGCGGTGCTGCGCGCACCCGAGGGTCCGGATGCCGGGATCGACGGCACGTTCACCCTCTTGTTCTGCTTGACCGCGGAGTCGTACGCATCGAGCGCACTCTTGTACTCCGCCTTCGCCTCTGGCGGAGCGATGCGCCATGCCTTGCGCTGAAGCTCAGCCGCGCCCTGGAAATCGCCCTTGGCGTAGGCGACGGCCGCAGCGACCTTGAACGCGTCGGGATCTCCCGCCTGCGCGATCGCCGTGAGCTTCTCCGAGGCCATCTGCGCCGTCTCGATGTCGTTGGAGGGAAGCGAGGCGTCGGTCGCGAGCATCAGCGCGAGATCGCGAAGCGCCGGCGCATCGCTCTCGTACATGCCCAGCATGCGGCGCGCGTAGCCCCGCGCAGCCTCCTCGCTCTTCTCGTCGACCAGGATCGTGCGGTAGCGCTCAGCTGCGGCGCCGTACATCACGACCGGCGAGAGCGCGATCGCCTCGTCGTAGCGCCGGTATGCCTCGGTGAAGTTGCGCACGCCCGCAGCGCGTCGCGCAGCCGCGAGGATGGGCTCAGCCTTCCTGCTGATCGAGGGGTCGTAGCGGCCATCGAGCGAGAGCCTCACGGCGCGGTCGAACTCCTCGTCCATCGGGTGCCCGATGAACGCGATCTTGCCGTTGGGCCCGATCACGAACGCGCACGGGATGCCGGACTTGCCAGCCGCCTGCATGA
>CAYPOZ010000372.1:0-487 GCA_964412415.1 uncultured Isosphaeraceae bacterium
CGACTTCGATGCCCCGTGGGGCGCCCATCGCGTGGATGGACTCGCTGGTGTCTTGCTGTGGGTGGCCCAACGGCTGCCGGCATGGGCGTCGCCGCTTGCTCGGCTGTTGCGGCGACCGGTCAAGCTGTTCCGCTCAAGGCCCGTCGATCTTCGTGCCTGGGGGTTCAAGCTCAGGCTCGCTGCGCGGGGCAACATGTCGGAGCAGAAACTCTGGTCGTCACCGGGGCGATTCGATGCACGAGAGCGTGCGGCATTGCGGCGCGTTCTCCATCCAGGAGCGGTGTTCGTGGACATCGGCGCCAATGCCGGCATCTATACCCTGAGCGCGGCACGCGCCTATGCGGCACAGGGCAGCGGCTACGCCCTGGCGGTCGAAGCCAACCCGACCATGCAGCAGCGCCTGCTCTACAACGTCGCCCTAAATCAACTCGACAAGTACGCGCGCCTGGCGCCGGTGGCCCTCTCGAATCGCGATGGCGAAGTCGCT
>CAYPOZ010000372.1:497-1744 GCA_964412415.1 uncultured Isosphaeraceae bacterium
CAATCTTGAAAATTGCAGTAATTGTATCATTATTATTGTAAGTATTCTCGTTATGACAATATGTTCATTAGTAATACATTTTTCAACAAATAACATTGAATTTAGTAAAAATAATATCGGATGGAATGGAACATCACGGCCAATGGGCTTGGATGCTTCACCGTGGTGGGGTGCGCGTTGAGCGACCAGGAAGGTGAGATCCCGCTGCTGGTTGACGCCGGGCAACGTGGTCGCAACACCGTCGATCGTGCGCAAGCTGAAGCCGAAGGCGGGGAGCGACGGGAACTGCGGGTTCGGTGCAGGACCCTCTTGGGCCTTGCGAAGGACCTGGGGTTGGAGCGCATCACGGCCCTCAAGATCGACATCGAGGGACACGAGTCGGTGGTCTTGGCCCCGTTCCTCGAACAGGCTCCTGTGCATCTCCTGCCCGCGATGATCGTCATCGAGCTCAAGCACGATGGGGATGGAGGACTGCAAAGGTTGCTGCAAGGTGCTGGCTACCGAGCCTCGATCCTCACTCCCCTGAACGTTGTCTTCGTGAGATGACTGCGGGTCGGCGCCCTGCGCTGGCGAGGCTCATTGGCCGAGGAACACTTCGTACTGGTCGAACTTCACGCCCCTGAAGTCCACGCCCTCGCTGCCTGAGACGCCGCGCAGGGTCCACATGTTGTCCAGGCGAGCCTCGGGCCCGACGTTGATGAAGGGAAGCGGCTTCCAGATCACGGCACCATCGCTGAAGAGCACGTTCTGCCCATCGCCGCCATGGTTGGGGCTGGAGGACTTGATGCCCACCTTGGGCGACAGCAGGATCGGGTTGGCATCGGCGGCCAGAGGCGAGAGCACCAGCGTGGTGATGCGCACGTGCGAGGCGTGCAGCGGCACCCTGAACGACAGTTGACGCGCACCCGCGCAGTGCAGGCAGCCCGGGCGGCAATAGCCCTCGTCGGCAAGCACGCGAACGGCTTGAGCGGTGTCGGCGGACACGGACGTGGGCAGGTCTCCAGACGGGCCCGCGTTGAGCATGGAGCCGAGGCCCGCAGCCATGGGCAGGTTGCCCTTGCTGTCGGTGCTGTAGGCGGTGAACGCCGAGCCGAGTTCACGGAACCCGTTGGCGCAGAGCACGCGCGAACTGGTGCTCCGGACTTGGTTCGCCATGGGGACGGCGACACCGACCAAGAGGAGCACGCAGGCCGCCACGCTGACGAAGTCCGGCAGCCGCCAACGCGTTCGGGCGATCGGCGCATCAG
>CAYPOZ010000373.1:0-256 GCA_964412415.1 uncultured Isosphaeraceae bacterium
ACGCTCGCGGGTCTCTCGGCCGTGGTGGCCCTTGACCCGGCCGTACGGCCTGCCGACGCCGTGCCAGTCGCCTTTGAGGGCGAGGAGTTCTGGCTTTCGGGTCTCGTCGATGCCATCGACTCCGCAGCCGAGCGCCAGCGACTCGCGAAGACCATCGCCGATCGGGAGCGCATTGCCGCGGGCTACCGCGCGAAGCTCTCCAACCCTGGCTATCTCGCGAAGGCCAAGCCTGAGCTGGTCGAGGAGACCCGGACCC
>CAYPOZ010000373.1:298-1735 GCA_964412415.1 uncultured Isosphaeraceae bacterium
GCTCGCCTTGCGGGCGGCGGCAATGTCCGCCTCGGCCTTGGTCAGGAGACCCGGACCCTCCTGACCAAGGCCGAGGCGGACATTGCCGCCGCCCGCAAGGCGAGCGACGCGTTGTCCGGCGCCTGAACTGTTCAATCCGCGCCAGAAGTGGAGCTCGTGGCGTGACCGCTGCCGCTTCCGGGCGTAGGCTGTGTCAGGTACGAGATGCTGGAGCGTCCCACCCCAACGCCTCGACACGACGCGCGTGCGCTCCTCTCGGTGACCGCGCTCGCGATTGCAGCGCTCTGCAGCTGCCGATCGAGCCCGCCCACCGATGATCCGCGCGCGATGCCCGAGTCGCCCGAGCCTGCGCGCGCAGGCAGCGTGACCCGCGCGCCGATAGCGGCGCCTGCGCCGGTCGAGATGGTCCCCACGGGCGCCGTCGTGCGTGCCGTAGAGCCCTGGCGCAGCACCACCCGCGAGGGCGAGCGCATCGTCACGGCCAGCTTCCGCATCCACACGACGATGCGCAGCGAGGAGTTCAAGCGCCTGATGGCGGTCTTCTCCGAGCGCGCGATGGCGCACTGGACAACGGCGCTGGCGCCGCTTCCCGCGCCAGGGCGTCCGCTCGACACCTACGTCTTCGGTTCTCGCGACGAGTGGGCCGCGCACACCCGGATGAAGCTCGGCACCGAGGCGGGCGCGTACCTCGCGCTTGGCCGCGGCGGCTACACCTCCAACGCGGAGGCGATCCTCTACGACATCGGCCCTGGCGACACGCTCACCATCTTGGCGCACGAGGGATGGCACCAGTTCACGCAGTCGCTCTTCAAGCAGGAGCTTCCGCCATGGCTTGAGGAGGGGATTGCGGCCTACATGGAGGGGCACCGCATCTCGCCGGAGAGCGGAGAGCCGATCTTCACGCCCTGGCGCAACTTCGAGCGCTTCGGCGAGCTTCGCGACGCCGTGCGCCGAGGCCGCACGGTGCCCATCGACCAGATCCTCGACTCCACAGCGCAGGAGTACCTCGCTGACGGGCGCGACAGGCTGCTGACCTACTACGCGCAGGTTTGGGCGCTCGTGCACTACCTCCGCGAGGGCGAGGACGGCGCGTACGGATCCGGCCTCTCTCGACTGCTTGCCGACTGCATCGCGGGACGTGTGTCCGACACGCTGCGCAGTGCGCCGATGCCGCAGGACGAGGCGCAGGCGCTCGACCGTGCACTGCGGCGCGGCACGCGCCTGGTGCCTGGCCGCTACTGGATCCGCGCGTACTTCACGCCTGACCTTGAGCGTTTCGCCTCGGGCTACCGCGGCTTCGTGGATGACATCGTCGCGCGCGGATCGGGCGATGCGATCTGGCGCGGACGTAGCCCCGTGCTCGCCCGCCGGGCGGCCGGTTCGCAGCCTCCGGCCGGCGCTGGCGCGAGTGCCGCCGCAAGTGACGCTGCCGCGGCC
>CAYPOZ010000374.1:0-1724 GCA_964412415.1 uncultured Isosphaeraceae bacterium
GCTGGAGGCAGGACGATGCCGTGCCGGGGCAATCGCCCGCTCTCGTCTGCGCAAGGATGTTGCCGCATTCGGAGCCCACGATCGCCGCGAGCGACGCGAACTTCGAGCGGATCGAGAGGGACACCCGCGTGTCTTCGGTGATGTTCAGGCGGTACCAATCCGTGTCGCGCAGCGCAGCGCTCGAGAAGAAGGTGCCTCCGACGATATCGCCGAGCGAGATTGGCTCGGAGGGCCTCTCGGTGACATTGCACCCGCCGTTGAGGTCATCCGAGCACAGTTCGGCCTCCGTGACGGTGGCGCTGCCGATGTCGCACGCCTGATAGGTCCCGATGGTGATGGTCCCCGAAGCCAGTTCGTCCGGCCGGATGCTGCCGATTGTCACGGTGTAGGTCACGCCGCCCTCGAGCACAACCGACGGAATCCTGCTGGCAAGGAAGCACCCTTCGGCGTCGTCGTTGTACGCGAGCACGTCGCCGGAGCAGCCGAGGTAGATCGCGAGCGCGGTGTCAGAGGCCGAACCGCAGGTCGAGAGCGTGTACACGCCCGACGTCGCCGGCGTGAACGAGTGGTACTCGGTGTTGTAGGACATCTGCCCGAAGAAGGGAATGGCGCACTGGGTCGCGGAGTTCGCGAAGGGGCTCGCTCCGAGCGCAAGCGGAGTTGGGTTCACGCACAGCTCGCTGCAGCTCGGGAGTGGCTTGCATGGGATGCCCGTCACCTTGAGCGTGTAGCTGCTCGAGAGCGTTCCGCCGCAAGGGATCTCCGCAAGGAACGGGGTCGTCCTCACCAGGTAGCTACCTGCAGCAAGGCACACCGAAGTCGTCGCGGGGCAGCCCACCGAAGCCGCTTCACCGATGACCGAGGCGCAGCTGACGTCAACAACTTCCGCAAAGGCCGGGATGCCCGAGCGGAGCGAAAGCGTCAGCTCGGTGTCCTCGGCAAGCGTGATGAAGTACCAGTCGGTATCGCGCTCGAAGGGGCTGGCCCAGAGGGAGCCTTGAATGGTGTCGCCGAGCACGATGGTCTCGCTCGCCGCCGACGCCGAGTCGCACCCGCCATTCAGGTCGGCGCCGCACGGCTCGGCCTCGACGTAGGTCGGGGTTTCGAGTTCGCATGACTCGACGTGCTCGATGGTGAGGGTGGCGAAGCCCAACGCAATGTTCGGAAGCCGCGAACCGACCGTAACGATGTAGGTCTGGCCGGCCTCGAGCGGGACTACTCCAATACGGCTGCCGCTGCCGCAGAACTCTCGCACCGCATTGCACGCGAGGAACGGTCCATCGCAGCCGGTGGCCACGCCGAGCACCGTGTCAAAGGTCGCAGCGTTGCAGGTCGAGAAGCTGTAGATCCCCGTCTTCGGCGGCGTGAAGGCGTAGAACGCCGTGTCGCGGCTCTGCTCCGCGGCACATGCAAAGGTGAACACCTCGCACCCGGTGAGCGTGTGCGTGATCTCGTTCTCGCCAACTGCGAGCGGTGCGGGATTGCTGCAGTCGCAGGGGGCGCCACCCGGGGCCGAGATCGCCACCGATGTCGTGAGAAGGACCGAGCAGACGAGTGTCCCGTGGATTGATCGCATGTTTGAGATACAGGCTCGAGAATGATGAGGCTGCGCCACGTGTGCGCCAGTCACACGGTCACGCGGCAGACACCATTCGGATCCGGCAGTCACCCCGAACCAGATTCATCGCGCATCACATATGCGCTCTCATCCCCCCCAAATGGGG
>CAYPOZ010000375.1:0-1376 GCA_964412415.1 uncultured Isosphaeraceae bacterium
CTGCTGCCAACCGTGGGATCCTCGCTGCGCACGTCGATTGACCGGTGGCTTGCGGTGATCCGGGCGCAGCCTCGCCTCGCCATCGAGGCGGACGACCGTTCCCCCCTGCACCCCTTCGCGCAGGTCGGCCTTGGGGCAGTACCGGTGCCCGACTCGATCGCACGCGAGGTGTGTCGCCAGTTCGGGCTCGTCCGGGTCGCATCCCTGCGGCAGGTGCAGGAGCACTACTACGTGGTGATCGTGGCACGCGGCGAGGAGCATCCAGCGCTCCGGCGCATACGCCTGGCGCTCGCGCGCTCAGGTGTCCGCCGCGCCCGAGTCGCCAGCGCCTAGACTCCCTCCCCCAATGACCACCTACGAGCCATTCTCCGGCACCGAGCGCCTTGCGGCATCGCCCGACGCGGTCTACGCGTTCGTCACCAACCTTGACGAGCTGGTGACGATCGTGCCGGGGCTGGTGTCGAGCGAGCGCGTGGGTGACAGCGCGATCAAGTGCTCGGTGCGTCCCGGGTTCAGCTTCATCCGCACGACGCTCAAGCAGACGTTCACGATCATCGAGAAGGTTCCGGGCAAGCGCGTGGTGATGCAGGTCGACGCGAGCGGCATCGGCACCGCGTTCACCGTGAAGGCAGAGATGGACCTCTCGGCCGCCGACGGCGGGGCGTGCGACCTGAAGTGGACGGCCACCATCCAGAAGATGACCGGCCTCGTCGCGGCCATCGGCACAACGATCATCCGGGCGGCGGCGGATCAGGTCATCAAGCAGGGCTTCGACGGCATGCGGACGGCCGTCGAGAAGCGCGCCTGATCAGGCGAAGGCCTCGAAGCCCTTGCCGAGCAGCTTGCTCGCGAGCTTGAGCTTCATGATCTCGTCCGTGCCCTCGTAGATGCGGCACACGCGCACGTCCTGCAGGTGCCGGAAGGGACGGTAGAGCTCGCTCCAGCCTCGGCCGCCGAAGACCTGGACCGCGCGGTCCACGGCCTCCCAGGCTGCGTTGCTCGCCCAGTACTTGGCCTCGGCCACCGCGAAGTCGGCCTTCGAGAGAAGGTCGGCGTCGCCGGAAGCGTTGTCGGAGATCTCCTTGGCGATCGCGGCGCGCTCGATCATGGCGTCGCTGGTGGCGCGCATCATCTCGATGCGCGCGATGTGATCCTGCACAAGCTGGTGCTTGCCGATGGGCTTGCCGTGCTGGTGCCTCTCGCGCGCGTAGCGCAGGCACTCGTCGAGGCAGTCCTCGATGGTGCCGAGGCAGCCCGATGCCACCGAGAGACGGCCGGAGACGAGCGTGTGCATCGCGATACGGAAGCCCTCGCCTTCCTTTCCGAGCATGTTGTCGCCGCTGACCGGGTGGTTGTTCATCTGGAACATCGCGGTG
>CAYPOZ010000375.1:1386-1717 GCA_964412415.1 uncultured Isosphaeraceae bacterium
GAAGGTTTCGCCGGCGGTGTCCACGATGATCGCGCTCATGCGGCGGTCCTTGCCCGTCGAGCCCTCGGGGAACGCGAACACGATCACTGCGTCAGCGATGGAGCCGTTGGAGATGAGGTACTTGACCCCATTCATGATGAGCTTGCCGCCCTCGCGACGGTAGGTGCAGGTGCCCTCGAGCGGGTTCGACCCGGCCTCAGGCTCGGTGAGCCCGAAGGCGAGCGTGCATCCGCCGGTGCACGACTTGGGGAGGTAGCGGTTCTTCTGCTCGTCGGTGCCGTACTTCAGGATCGGGTACTGGCCGATCGAGGTGTGTCCCGAGAAGAAGGTG
>CAYPOZ010000376.1:0-1715 GCA_964412415.1 uncultured Isosphaeraceae bacterium
GCCTTCTCTCATGGCTTGAATGCTGCATCGCGCGGACCGTAGCCGACGTCCCGGAGCTGATCCGTTCCGCGGAGGCAGCCGCGGCGAGGTTTGCGTGCGACGGCGAGGAGCTGGGCCTCTTCGGTGACCGAGGGCTCGTGAGCGAGGCCTACGGCCGAAGCGGCGGGTTGACGCGAGTGCTGAACCCCAGTCGCGTGGACGCGCCGGACTGGCAGGGCGTCGTGCTGTGCTTTCCTCGCGAGAGCCGGCTGGCCGATGACCTCGCGAGGATCCGCGAGTTCGTGCACGCCGGCAGGCATGTGGTGATGTTCTGCCGGCCGGGCATCCGAGCGCTGGCCGAGGCGGCTGGCACGGGACCGCACAGCGTCGTGACGTGCCACGCCGGGCCTGAAGGCGGCCTGCTCCCGGATCAGGACCGAGGCTGGGCGGTGCCTACCTCCCCTGCAGCCGCCATCGTGGCGCTCTGGGCATGGATCGGCGAGTTCGTCGCAGCGTGCACCCGCACGGACCGCATGCCGGTCATGTATCAAAGCTATGACGTGCCCGGCGCGCGCGAGCGGCAAGAGCGCTTTCGCGGGATGAAGTTCCATGTCGAGCGACCGGTGCCGATGGTGGCGGGGCACGCCGCACGCACCTATCTCGCTGAACTGGCGGCCGACGGGGCGCGGTTCCGCGGTGCTGAGCGGCAGCGCGTGCGGCACGCCGCCGAAGACGCGCTCGACGCGAAGCGGCGAGGCCATCGCCTGTATGCCTTCGTGCACAACCACACGCTCCTGCGCGACCGCATCGGCGCAGTGCGCGACCCTGGGTACTTCACGCAGCTGAACCACGACTGGTTTCGGGCAAGCCCCGAGCTGGAGGTCGAACGGGGCGACCTCGTGCTCTGCGTCGGATACAGCAGGATCTTCAATGGAGGCGACTTCGCCGGCTTCGCTGACGTCATGCGCACTCGCGGCGTGCGACTGATCTGGAGCCTCGCCTCATACGACCGGGATCCTGCGCACGGCCCCGCGGGAGTCCGCAGCGACGAGCTGATGATCGACCAGCACTGGCGGTACGGGGATGCCGTGGTCGAGTGTCCGGGCCATGACATTCGCATCCTGCCGACCAGCGTGATGGCCGAAGCGGTGATGTGGTCCGTGGTCAGCGACATGCACGCGCAGCTTCATGGACGGTGAGGCACCGTCTCGACGGTCCGCCGCGCGCGCCTATCGCGGCTTGGCGCACATCGCACGTGCCTGCGCAAACATCGGGCAGCCGATCTGCCAGGGCTTGAAGGGACCCCAGTAGTGGTTGACATGCACCCGATGCGAGGGCATGAGGCCGCGCACAGACCCGGTCCACTCGCCGGAGGGCCCCTGCCGCAGCTCCACGAATCCGGCGCACGCATTCCACTCCGGACCGATCTCGGGATGCGTGTAGTCGTAGCCGATGCGCCGGAAGTGGGTGTGGAGCAGCGCCTGGTCCGTGCCCGGCACGCTCCACCGAAAGCTGCACTCGCGCGCCAGCCCGATGAGCTCGCGGTAGTCGCAAAAGGACGGATCCCCGACCACCTGCACACCGGAGTTCAGGAAGGGCTCATCGCCGGTATGGCCCGGAATCCGCCGCTGGTGGTCGATGCCGATCCATGGCTTGTCGTGCCGGCGCGCCCAGAGGAACCCGAGGCCGGCCAGCGGCACTACGTCGGCGTAAAGCTAGGGGAACGGCTCGCGGAT
>CAYPOZ010000377.1:0-1710 GCA_964412415.1 uncultured Isosphaeraceae bacterium
CGCCTCGCGCCTTCGCACCGACGCCGCCTCCGCCGCGCGCGCCGCCGCGGGGCGCATGGACGAACTGCTCCCCGCGATGCGATCGCCCGAGGGAGCGGCCCCACGCCTCGTGGCGGGCCTCGGCTTCGGGTCCGCCGACCTCGGCAGTGCACGCGCCGATGGGTTCTCGACCGGCCGCAGCCGTGTGGCGATCATCGTCGATGCGGGCGGACGCCTCCTGGGTGCCCTGCCCTTGGCACGCACCGCCGTCGCGCAGCGCCTCGCCGCGCTCGGCCCCGACCAACGCTTTGTGCTCGCGGTGGCCCGAGGCTCCGCGACCGCGGGACTGGAAGCCGCCGCGGAGCGACTCAATGCCCCGGGCCCCGACGGCCGACGACCCGCACGCTGGCTGTGCGTCGAATTGGCCGAACCCGGTGCCGACGGTGCGCTCCGACGCATCGGCGAGCGTCACGGCGGTACCGACGGCTACCTCCTCCTCGCCCCGGCCTCGCGCGCGCCCACGCGGCCGGGCCCATGATCCCGGAGCACGAACCATGAATGCGAACACCTCCACCCTCACCCCGCTCACCACGCCGAACTCGACGCGTCGCTGCATGCGGCTCGTGCCGATGGCTGCCGCGACGGCCTTGGCCATGGCGTCCGCAGCCACGGCCGCGGAGACCTCGTTCGCGAGTGCGTTCTTCGTGTCGCTCGAGCGTCTCCGGCAGCATCGCCATGCCTGCGGCCGCCACGTCGGCGGACGAGGCCGTCGTGCGGCGCCTCCGCCGCATCGAGGTGCTCAACGTCTTCGGCCAGGTGGCGCCGATGGTCGGACTGTTCGGGACCGTCTACGGGATGATCGTGGCGTTCTTCACCATCGCGCGCATGGGCGGCACCGCCGATCCCGTCGCGCTCGCCGGGGGCATCGGCACCGCGCTCGTCACCACCTTCTGGGGACTCCTGATCGGCATCCCGGCACTCGCCGCGTTCGCAATGGTCCGCAACCGGATCGACGCCGCCGGCGCCGAGGCCGCCCGCGAGGCCGAGCGCACGGTCGCGCGGCTCCGCACCGCGGCAGCGGGGAACCGCGCCTGATGCGCGCCAGCCGGATCCACCGCCGAGGCCCGGCATCGATCGAGGCGAACATGACGCCCCTGATCGACATGGCGTTCCTCCTCATCGTGTTCTTCGTCTTGGTCGGGCAGGTCGCGAGCGCCGAGTTCGTGGCGCTCGCCCTGCCCCGCACCGCCTCGAACGCCGCCACCTCGCCGCCGCGGACAAAACGGTCGCGATGCCGCCCAGCGGCCGGACGACGCACAGCGCGTGGTCGTCAACGTGGTGCCCGCGGTCGATGGCGGCGCCGCGGCGTATCGCCTCGGAAAGCGCGAGTTCGAACCCGGCGCCGATGGACTGCGCTCCCTCTCGGAGGCGCTTGCGCAGGCGATGCGCGGCAAGCCCGGGCTGGAGGTCAACGTGCGCGCCGATCGAGCCACCGCCTACGGCTGGGTCAAGCCAGCGATGGATGCCGTCGCGGATGCCCTGGTCCTCAGCGGCGTCGAGCGCAACCGGGTGCGGGTGCGGCTGGTGGTGACCGGGGAGGCCACCCGTGAGTGATGCCTCGACCGGGACCGGCGACGCGCGGGTCATCGAGGCGCTCCGGCGGCTCGCGGCCGATGCAGGCGGCGCGGACGACGGCGCGGGACCACGCCCCCCGAACACCGCCTCGCCCCG
>CAYPOZ010000378.1:0-802 GCA_964412415.1 uncultured Isosphaeraceae bacterium
TCGGTCGCGCACCTCATCGCCGATCCACGGATCATGCGGACCGCCAACCGGAAAGCTGTCGACTGCCGCGTCACGCAGGTGCGGAAAGCTCCCGATCCATGACCCGATTGTGTCGAATGGATGACGGATACAGGCCACAATGGGGGCCGATGGCATCACTTCACGGAGCTGCGCGAGCCGCGCGAGATATGCGAGCGTGTTCTTGGTCCACAGCCCGAAGTCGGAGCGGCTGATCACCGGTCGGTAGCTGCTGCGGACGTCTCGCCTGGCCGTGTCCTCAACGACTCTGCGACCTCGACTGCACGTGGTCGCGCTACCGATGCCGCCAGCACGATGCGCGAACGCCGCCTGCGACGGCAACTCAGGAGTTTGACGGCGCGCCTGAGCATCCACAGAGCGGGAGGTCGGGGCACGGGCGTCGGAAGGACCGGCACCAGCACCTCTCGGCAGGATGATCGAGCCAACACCTCGCGCAGCGCCGAGTGCCGCTCTAAGAGCTCCGTCACCCTGCGCACCAGCCTCGGCTCGCGGCGCAGCACGTTCGGACTGGGGTAGTGACACAGTACAGGTACCGCACTTGTGATCGGCATCATGTGGGCTGGGAAGTTCAGGCAGTCAGGGAGCGGCGTGCATCGGAGACCGCATCGTGCCACGCCGATCGGCAACGCGATCTGATCGAGATGCGGACGCCGTCCTGGCAGGCCAACGTCGCGGTCAATCTCGCGACAGCACTCGGCCCACGCCTCCGGGAAACCCCTGCCGGTGCGAAGGCGGCCGCGCGCAAGACCGGCTATCCGGTCTT
>CAYPOZ010000378.1:812-1695 GCA_964412415.1 uncultured Isosphaeraceae bacterium
GCAGAGATCTGCCGGCTTGGCAAGGAAGTCGCCTTCGAAGCAGCTGTCCAGGACGAGCTCCCTGAGGCAGATGATGTCGCTATCGAGAAGCACCACGCGTTCGGAGTCAGTGGGGACTGCCGCTGCACCGACCTTGTTGCCGATCGCGTAGTCGGCACCGATGGGATTCTGGGTGGTAGCAGTGCGTACGCCGAGGGCAGCCAAGCAGCGCAGGGTGATGTCCGATGGAGATCCCCAGGACCTGCGCGGGGCGGGAATGCAGGCAACAAGCTCGTGCTGCCCACGCAGCCGATCGCGCAGTGAGGCTGCAAGCAGCACGGACTTGAACTCGATTGGTCCGCGCTGACAGACGAATGCGACGGTGGTGCGCATGGTGACGGGCCAGATCCAGCTTGCGGGAGGCTAGTTACATCGGCGCAGGACCGGCCGGTCCTCTTGACAGCAAGGACGATGTTGCGCACGGCTGGCGGAGATGGTCGGGGCTGCGTCCCGCGAGTTCTGGGGGCCTCGCGCCGTCTCCGCTACCACGGCCCATGACCCCATGTCCACGGCGGATCACGATGACCATGCAGCGCGAAGTGAAGCGATGCGGGCATTCGTTTGGCGACCACATGCGGCCTGTGCGATACGTACACGTCCGGCTCAAGCCCCGGTTGAGGGACCAGTCCCTCGAACGCTCCCCACGTTGCGAAGTGCAGCCGTGCACCGAACCCGCTGCGGCGGGCGCTTGGATACGTAGCCATGTACCACTTCTCGTCGATCACGTGCGCACGGCGCATGTTGCGGAGTATCCGCGCGGACCACATGATGCGGCGGGGCGACAGAAACAGCCTTCCGAGGATGAGAGGTATCAGCCAGCGAGTGTCCTCGCTCGCCTGGGGCT
>CAYPOZ010000379.1:0-572 GCA_964412415.1 uncultured Isosphaeraceae bacterium
ACCATCCACTCCGGGAAATCGACGTTCACGCGCCGGATGCGCGCGGCGGCGGCGGCGGCCCCGGGCGCGGCGGAACCGGCATTCGACCGACGCCGGGTGGACAGGTCGAGCACGGGCAGCATCGAGCGGCCCGCATCGTGCAGGCGGTCGATCGATGCCGCCGATCGCTTCCGGGTGCGCACGGCGGCCTTGCGGGATCGATCAGCGGTCTTGCGCTTCATAGAGCCTCCGTTCGTCGGCTCGCGCGTGCCGGACCGAGATGATGCGCACG
This sequence comes from uncultured Isosphaeraceae bacterium, assembly GCA_964412415.1. GTDB lineage: Bacteria > Planctomycetota > Phycisphaerae > Phycisphaerales > SM1A02 > ZLKRG44. Next base: position 272 of record CAYPOZ010000379.1, read on the forward strand.
CGGCCGGCGCGGCGCGTCACGATCGCCGACCACAGCGCGCCCTCCGCATGGCCGAGCACCAGGGTTCGTGGCTCGCCCAGGCTTCGCGCGTCGATTTCGAGCATGTCAGGGTCCATCCAGATCTCCTGCGCCGAGGCGAAGTCGATGCCGTGCTTGGCAAGGTTCGCCGCGGATTTACGCGGGTCGAACTCGAACTCGACAGGATGCATGGTATAGAACCTATACCGTTTTTCAATCCAGCGTCCCGGACGCCGCCAAATGGCGCGGGCAATTCAACGGCGGTCACGCGGGAGCCGCCGTC
>CAYPOZ010000379.1:582-1687 GCA_964412415.1 uncultured Isosphaeraceae bacterium
ATCGGATTCCGCTTGGGAAAGTCGGCCCTGATCCAGCCGGGCACGCCCACGCGCGATCCAGACGGACGGGTCTCGCCGGTGGAGCGCCATCAGCGAGTCGGCCAGCTCCCCCGCACGGGGCGCCCGGCAAGTGGCGATGAGCTGCTCGATCTCGGCGATTCGCTGCTGGACCTTGCTCATGCGGTGCAGCCGAGTCTATCGCCGCCACTACGCTTCCCCCATGCGACACGCGATGATCATGGCGGGCGGATCGGGGACGCGGCTCTGGCCGATGAGCCGGCAGGCGGTGCCGAAGCAGTTGCTTCGGTTCGTGGGCGGGCGGAGCCTGCTGTCGATCGCGGCCGAGCGCATCCGCGCGCTGGTGCCCGAAGCGAACCGCTACGTCTGTGCGGGCGAGCGCTACCGGGAGCTCGTGCGCGCGGACATCCCGTGGCTGGACGATGCGCACATGCTGGGGGAGCCCGTCGGACCACCTGATCACGCCGCAGGCGGAGTTCGAGCGGGCGATGGACCTCGGGTTCCGGCTCGTCGTAGCGGACCGGTCGCGGCTCGTGACCTTCGCGATCACGCCGACCTTCCCGGCGACGGGGTTCGGCTACGTGGAGCGTGGCGATGCGGTGGCCGGATTCGCCGGCGCGTTCCGCGCGAAGCGCTTCGTGGAGAAGCCTGACCGCGCGCGCGCCGAGGAGTATGTGCGTGCCGGGAGCTTCGGCTGGAACAGCGGCATGTTCGTGTTCAGCGCGCGCACGGTGCTGGAGGCGCTTGACCGCTTCAAGCCCGAATCCGCCGCGGGCGTGCGCGAGATCGCCGCTGCGTACCCGACGCTTCCGAAGATCAGCGTCGACTACGCGCTCATGGAGCCGGCGTCGCGCGACGCGACGCTCTCGGTGTGCGTGGTGCCCATGGACGTCGACTGGCGCGACGTCGGCAGCTGGCCGAGCTACGGCGAGACGCTGCCAGCGGACGCGGAGGGCAACCGCACGAATGCCCAGGCGATCCACCGCGGAAGTCGCGGGGTGCTCGCGCTGAGCGACGACCCGTCGCACGTGATCGCGACCATCGGCCTCGAGAACGTCATCGTCGTGCGCACGAAGGACGCGACGCT
>CAYPOZ010000380.1:0-457 GCA_964412415.1 uncultured Isosphaeraceae bacterium
TTCTGCGAGGATCGCAGCATCGAGTTCGAGGAGCGCCACTTGCTCGGCGACCATCGCCTGCGGCCCTGGCGAGGCCAGCGCACGACGGAGCCGGAGGCGCTCGGCGATCGCATCGAGCGTGGGGGTCGGCACCCGGCCGGACACCTCGGCACGGCGAGCATCAAGCCATGCGCGGAAGGCATCCTCGGGCCGTGCCCCGGGGGGCACCCCCTCACCGCCCGCCGCGCGCGCCGCTGCGGACGCCGAGAGCGTGAACTCCTGCGCCACTGAATCGATGCGGTGCCGGTCGGCGGGCGAGAGCGCCGCGTGGCGGTCAAGCAGCAGCACGACGCTCGCCGCCCGGACTTGCGCATCGGTGCCCCTCGGCGGAAGCTCGCCCGTGAGCGTGGACGCCAGCTGCGCAAGCTCGCCGGCATCCGCGGCCGCGGCGGCCTCGGCAGCGAGCGCAGACAGCACG
>CAYPOZ010000380.1:657-1042 GCA_964412415.1 uncultured Isosphaeraceae bacterium
TCGGTGGCCGGGCGCCGGCCGGCGGGACGCTCCGAACGGTCGACCCAACGATCCAGTTCATCCAGCGAAATCCCCTGGGGATCGGCCGCCTGATCGGTGCGGGCCATCGCATCGCTCAGGAGCCCCCGCTCCAGGAGCCGCGCCGCCTCGACGAAGGCGATGCACTCGGCGGCATGGACCAAGCGCTCGGCGGGATCACCGTCGGCACGCCGAGACTCCACGGCGCCCGCGGCGCGAAACCAACGGTCGATGGCGTCGGCGGGAATGCCGCGCGGGCGTCGAAGGGAGCCGGCGTCGGCTTCCGCGGGCTCGCCGACGCCCGCCGCGAGCGCCTCACGGAATCGCTCGCCGGTGCTCCGGCGCGAGACGGAATCGGCCCGGGCAT
>CAYPOZ010000380.1:1149-1684 GCA_964412415.1 uncultured Isosphaeraceae bacterium
CGAAGGGCGCGCCGCGACGGAGCAGCATGTCGAGGATCGCGAGCACGCGTGCATCGACGGCCTCACCGGCCAACGCGCCCTCCGCCGCCGTGAGCCAGGCATCGACCGCATCGGCCGCCACCGACGGACTCCCCGAAAGCACGGCGTCGGCCACCGATGGGGCCCGATCGCCGAGCCAGCGACCGATGGCCTCGGTGAATGCCTCGTCCGCGCGGCCCGGACCGGCGCGCAGCGCGGCGGCGAGACCGGACGCACCCGATCCCCGCCAGATGCCCTCGGGGGTCGACGGGGCCGATCGGGCGGCGGCGTCGAGCGCATCGACGCGCTCGCTCGCGCGTTCGTCCATGCGCGCGATGCGGCCGATGCGTTCGACGGACTCGGTACGGAGTCGAGCGTCGAGGGTCGGCCAGGCTCCGCAGAACGACTCCACCACCCGCACAAACAGCGCGCGATCGGCGTCGGTGGCGGGTGCACCGGCACCGAGCCGAGCCGACGCCTCCTCGAGTGCCGGCTCGTCGGACGCCAGCGACTCGAC
>CAYPOZ010000381.1:0-297 GCA_964412415.1 uncultured Isosphaeraceae bacterium
GATCAGCGCGGCGGGCATCGAGTCGATGCTGGCGTACTTCAATGCCCTGCCCGCGGCGGCGCAGTCTGAGGTGGTGGATGCGGTGAATGCGGGCACGTACTCCACATTCAGTGCGCTGGCGGCAGCTGTGACGGCGCCCAACGATGCGGCGACGCTGGCGGCGCTGAACACGGCCACCGACGAGGCATCGATGCTCGAGGCGGTGGAGCTGGCTGGATGGACGGCGCCGGGCTCTGCGTTCGACTCGCTTGATGCCGATGGCCAGTCGCGCGTGCTGGCGGACATGCTGTCGAACCG
>CAYPOZ010000381.1:489-1672 GCA_964412415.1 uncultured Isosphaeraceae bacterium
GCGATCGATGCGTTCGACGGTCTCACGGATGACGCGGAGCGGCAGGCGGTGCTGGGTGCGCTGAACGCGATCCGCTCGGCCACCGACGGCGTGGCGATTGCGGGTGCGATGTCGGAGCTGCTCGACACGACAGTCTCGGTCGCCGACTCCTTCGGCGTGGTGACGCAGGACCCGTCGGACCCATCGTCGGCGACGGTGTCGATGGGCGACGGGTACGGCACGGACATCTACATGCAGGCTGACGCCGGCACCAGCACTGGCGACGGCATCTTCGCGGGCATCAATGCGCCTTCGGACGGCAATGGCGAGGGCTCGGTCTTTGCGGTGGTGGCGCTGACGGACGTGGTGGCGATGCCGGTGACGCCTGAGGTGACGCAGTCGCTCGAGTCGCTGCTCGGCGAGGGCAACGTGATCTCGGCGGGCACGGTGCCGACGCCGCTGCTTGGCTTCTCGCTGCTGCCGCAGCTTGAGGTGATCGGCACGGTGGACCAGGCGACGCTCGATGCGTTCCAGGCAGAGGCCGATGCGGTCTTTGCGGCGGCGACGCACCGGATGGACCTTGCGGTGCCGCCGGCGAACTACAACGCCTACTTCAAGTACGACTCGGCAAGCGGCCAGTGGATCCGATTCGACTACTCGGCCGACGACGGGCTGGGCGCGACCTTCATCGACGCCGACGGCGACGGGCTCGTGGAGACTGTGCGCCTCTTCCTGAAGGACAACGCGCGCGGCGACTCCGACCCGGCGGTGGGCCGCATCTCAGACCCTGGCTTCGCGGCGCTCGCAGAGGGCATGGACAGCGACAGCGACGGCGCTCCGGACACGGTCGACTGCGCACCCAGCAATCCGCTGATCTACCCGGGCGCTCCGGAGACGCTTGGCGACGGCGTCGACAGCGACTGCGACGGCAAGGACCTGTGCTTCCGTGACGGCGACGACGACGGCTACCTCGTCGATAGCCCTGTAGAGATCCTCTCCGCGCTGCCGGCGCCTGCCGCGGGCGCGTGCACGCGTGCGGGCGAGGGCGGTCCTTCGGACCCGCGCGGCGACTGCGACGACACATCAGCTGCTGCGAACCCTGGCGTAGTGGAGCTGTGCGCCAACCGCGGCGTGGACAACGACTGTGACGGCGACCTGTACGACTCGAGCGACGAGGTGACCTTCTACCTCGACGCCGATGGCG
>CAYPOZ010000382.1:0-296 GCA_964412415.1 uncultured Isosphaeraceae bacterium
TCTCGCCCGGCAGCTGCGTCACGCCCATTGCCTGCATCTGCGCCAGCACCGCCGCCATGCGGCCCATCGTGGGCGAAGACGCGAAGTCAGCGGCAGTCAGCGCATCCACCGACGAGTTCGCCGCGTCCAGCGCCGCCTCGATCGCCGAGTACGCCGACACGCTGCGCACGAAGGTCGCCTGCGCGTTCGCCGGCACCGACGAGAGCCCATCCGACACCGCCTGCAGCGCATTCGTCTGTCTCGACGCGTCGAGCGCGTCGAAGCCAGACCAGAACGCGTCCACCGCTCCGGTCACC
>CAYPOZ010000382.1:349-1670 GCA_964412415.1 uncultured Isosphaeraceae bacterium
GATGGTGACCGGAGCGGTGAACGCGTCCACCGCTCCGGTCACCATCGCCAGGCTCGTCGGCGCGCCCGCCGCGATCGCAGCGTTCATCTCGCCAGTCACCTGCGACTTCACCGCAGTGCCCCACGGGTCAAGCCGCTCGTATGCGCTCGCGATGACCGATTCGATCGACGTCGTGCCCGAAGGCGCGCCGCCAGGGATGTCCGCGTCCGTCGCGTACACCATCGTGCCGTCTGCGCCGCTGGCACTGCCGCCATTGGCCGTCAGCGCAGACTCGAAGGCCGTCCAGTCGCCCTGCGACAGCGTGCCCGCCGCAGCGCGCGTCACCACAGCCTGCTCCGCAGACATCACCGCGACGCTCAGGTCGAAGGACGCCTCGAGCTGCAGCAGGTTCGTCATCGGCGACGTCAGCTTGCGCAGGATGTCAGTCGCCACGCGCGACTGGCGCTCGGCGTCAAGCGCGAGATACGCAGGGTCGGACGTCAGCCCAGCATCGGCGAGCACCGCCGTCACCTGCTCCGGCGTCGTCGCCGTGTTCAGCCGCGCCAGCAGCGACGGCGGGTTGATCGACGCGTCGGCATCGTTGGGGTCGTCGCCGTACAGCGACACGTACGCGTCGCCATTGGCCGCGCTCGCCAGCGCCGCGCTGCAGTACTCGCCCAGCGCGTCGCCAGCGCCGTAGCCGTCGTTGTCGCCGTCGCGCCAGAAGACCAGCGGCGGGCACGGCGAGATCGCCGATGCGTCCGCGACCGCCAGCGCACCCGCGCCAAAGCGCGGCACGTAGCTCTCGCCCACCGTGCCCGTCAGCCTCAGGTCCGTGAAGGTGACGAGGCCGCTCGACGCCGTCACCGTCTGCGTGCCGCCAAGCGTTCCGCCATCGCCCGACGCAATCGCCACGCTCACAGGCGTCGCGCTGTCCGCCGTGACGCGGTTGCCCTGCGCGTCGAGGATCTCAACCACCGGCTGCACCAGCAGCAGCTGGCCGCTCACACCCGCCTGAGGCTGCGTCACCATGGCCAGCCGCGACGCCGCGCCCGGCGAGAACGCGACCGACAGCGGCGAGCCATCGGTCACCGCGCCCACGCCGTCGATCGATGCCGTCACGCTCGCCGTGCCCGACTGCGCCGACGTGAGGGTCACGGACGCGAGACCTGTTGCGTCGGTCTGCGCCGAGCCAGCCGACAGCGTGCCCAGCGTCGTGGTGAAGTCGACCTGCACCCCAGCCTGCGGTACGTCGTTGCCGAAGGCATCGCGCAGCTGCACCGACACCGTCGCCGCCTGCACGCCGTCCGCGACGCGCGCGAGGTCGGCGCCCCCCAGCAGC
>CAYPOZ010000383.1:0-244 GCA_964412415.1 uncultured Isosphaeraceae bacterium
TGCCTGAAGTAGCGGGTGAGCAGCCCGTGCACGGACTGCCACGGCCGGATCATGGGTCCCACGCGCATCGTGTCGATGCTCACCATGTCGAGCACGCTGCGCATCGGGCTCTTGAGGATGGGCGTCATCAGCGCGAGCTTGCGGCGGTTGTCGGAGATGAAGCGCAGGAACGCGGGCCCGTCCTGCGGGTCCAGCGCAGACAGTCGCGCCGCCATGGCGCTCAGGTCCTGCGTCGTGTCGATGC
>CAYPOZ010000383.1:506-1655 GCA_964412415.1 uncultured Isosphaeraceae bacterium
CCGAGAGGAGGGTGCAGTGGCGATCATCATGTAGCCTTCGTGCACGTGAGGCTATCGGATGCGTGCGCATCCGCGTCCGCACGGCCCGCGAACCCGTCCGCAGACGTCCCCCATGTCCCTCCCGCCTGCCCCGAACTGTCCAGACCGAGTACGTCCAGTGCCGGCTCCGCGTGCAGCGGGAAGCGGTCCCGTGGGAATGCACGCATGGGGCACTGCGCCGCTCGCGTCTCGGGTCTCGTGGCTAGGAGAGCTCCAGTCCCGGGTGGCTGCACGCACGGATGCCCTGGTCGATGCGATCAGCGCCGAGGTGGGCAAGTCGCGCTGGGAGGCGCTGGCGACGGACGTGCTTCCGCTGGTCGACTCGATCCGATGGCACCGCCGCCATGCGGCGCGCGTGCTCGTTGGTGGACCCGTGGGGGGACGGCCATGGTGGATGATGGGCATGGGCCACGGGATCGAGCGGGTGCCGCTGGGCCATGTGGCGGTCATCGCGACGTGGAACTACCCGGTGCAGCTGCTGGGCATCCAGCTTGTGCAGGCGCTGGTGGCGGGAAACCGCGTCACCGTGAAGCCAAGCGAGCGGTCGCCGAGGTCGCAGCTGGCCTTGCTGGAGCTCTTCGCGCACGGGCTTCCTCCAGGCACGCTCGACTGGACCGCGAGCGACCGCGCCGCCGGCGAGGCGCTGCTGCGCGACCGGCGATTCGACCATGTGGTGTTCACCGGCTCGACGGAGGTGGGACGCGTCGTGGCCGAGACGTGCGCACGGACGCTGACGCCCACCACCCTTGAGCTCTCAGGCTGCGACTCGGCGCTGGTGCTCGACGACGCCGACCCCGCGATCGCGGCGCGCGGCATCTGGGATGCGGTCACGATGAACGCCGGCCAGACATGCATGGCGCCGCGCCGGGCGATCGTCGATGCGCGCATCTGGCCGCGGTTCATCGAGCATCTCGCGCCTCTCGTGGGGGCATCGGGGGCATTGCCGCTCGTGAGCTCGGAGTCGGCGTCGCGCGTGGCGGAGTGCGTGCGCGATGCGGTGGCCTCGGGAGGACGGCCGCTTCGCGGTGTCGTCGAGGGGCCACGCGGCGTGCACTGGCGGCCTGCCGCAGTCGCAGGCGGCGACCTGATGTCGGAGCTCGCGCGCGGCAG
>CAYPOZ010000384.1:0-1643 GCA_964412415.1 uncultured Isosphaeraceae bacterium
CCCCAATCCTCGTCGACGCGACTCGTCGCGCAAGCGAGATGTCTCGCATCACCGATGGGGCTTTCGACTGCACTGCGGCTCCCGTTGTCGCGCTGTGGCGCGAGGCGCGAACCACCGGCGCGCCGCCGGCAGAGGACGCGATCGCGGATGCCCGTGCGCGCATCGGATACCGGCACGTGCGCGATGACCGCGCCGCAGGCACGCTTGCGTTGGGCCTTCCGGGCATGACGCTCGACTTTGGCGGCATCGGCAAGGGCATCGCGTCGGCGGCGGCTCTTGCGGCGGCGCGTCGCGAAGGCTGCGGCCGCACGCTGGTGGCCGTGAGCGGAGACGTGACCGCGGGCGGCCCGCCGCGGGGGCGCGAAGGATGGCAGGTGGCGATCGAGTCGGGCCTGGGCACGCTCGAGGCGTGCGTCGTGTCGCTGCGCGAGTCTGCACTGTCGACGAGCGGCGACGCGGAGCAGGTGCTCGTGCACGGCGGGCAGAGGCATTCGCACATCGTCGATCCTCGCACAGGCAAGGCCGTGAACCACTCCATCGCGCCCACCGTGTGGAGCACGGATCCGGTGGTGGCCGATGCGGCAGCGACGTCGCTCTCGGTGCTCGGTGTGGGCGAGATGGACTCGCTCTGCGAGCGCATCCGCGCAACCGGCGTGCCCATAGAGATGCGAGTGGCCTACCGCGAGACCCCGGACGGGCCTGTGCTGATCCGCGCCACGCCGGGATTCCCTGCATGCGTCAGCGCTCCCTCAGCGGCGTCCGAGCCGCCGTCGCAAGGCGTACCCGGATCGCCAACTCGCGACCGATCCCCGGCGGACTGATCCGCTAGGCCTTCGTCCATGGGAGCGTGATGCCAGGACGCGCGACTGCCTCTTCCGGTGCCTCGCCGCCTTCGAGCGATGCAGGCATGAGGTCTAGCGGCGCCGCGATCGCCTCATCCCACGCGAGGTCGCGTCCGCTGTAGGCGCTCATGCGCCCGAGGATCGCCATCATGGTGCTGCGCGCGATCTGACGCGCCTCATTGGCGCGCGGTGCATTGCCACGGATCGACTCCTGAAGGGCGACATGCTCGAGCATGTACGGGCTCGGGTCCTCCGCGGGGCGGTACGTCCACGGGTGCGCACCCTGGATCTCGCCGCCGCCCGGACGCAGCAGCGCAACGCCCTCGGTGCCGATGATGACCTCGTCGACCCTGCCATCGGTGCCATCCTGCTGCCGGCACATCGATGCCGCGAAGCGCGCGCCGGGGAAGTCGAAGTGCACCGAGAAGTGGTCGTTGATTGCGCCGAACTCAGGTCCTGTGCGCGACTGCCTTCCGCCTGTTGCGCACGCCTTGGTCGGCAGCGCATCGAATGCCCACTGCACGACGTCAACGTTGTGAACGTGCTGCTCGACGATGTGGTCGCCCGAGAGCCACGTGTGGTAGAGCCAGTTGCGGACCTGGTTCTGGGCAGGCGAGAGTGCGGGGTCAGGCTCGGCGTGCCAAAGCCCTCCCTGGTTCCAGTAGCAGCGCGCGGCGATCGGGCGCCCGATCGCGCCCGCCCTGATCCTTGCCATCGCCTCCCGGTAGCAGCGCTCGTGCCGGCGCTGCGTGCCCGCGACCACCGAGAGCGCCTTCGCGTCAGCGCGGTCCGCGGCCGCGA
>CAYPOZ010000385.1:0-1625 GCA_964412415.1 uncultured Isosphaeraceae bacterium
TCGCGAATGACGGACCGAACGTGATTGACGCCACCCCTTCCCGCCGCGATGGCAGCATCGCCATCGTCACGATCTCTAAGGACGACCTCGAAGGCCTGCGCCGCACACTCTCGTCGATCGCCAACCAGAGTGCAGTGATGCACGCGCTCGTTCTCGTGCGTGCCGGGCGATCGTGCGAGGTGCCCGTGGATCTGGCCCACGCAGGGCGCGTTGCCGACATCGCAGACCCGGGCCGCGGGATCTCCGCGGCGTTCAATGCGGCGATCGCGAACTGCTCATCCGAGTGGCTTGTCTTCCTCAACGGCGGCGACGCCTTTACTCATCGCGACAGCCTGGCGCGACTTGCTGGTGCATGTGCGGCTGCGGCAGATGCCGACATCGTCACGTGCCGGGCGAGGACGGACGCAGGAACGGCACTCCCCCGCCGGCAACCGTCAAGCCTGTGCAGCCACCTGTACATCTCGCATCAGGCATCGGCGTTTCGGAGGACCATGTTCGCCTCGGTCGGCCCCTACTCCGAGGCGTTCCGCGTCCGTATGGACCTCGACTGGATGGCCCGATACCTGCTGCGGCATGGCAACGGACGCATCAGGTTCGTGGACGACGCGATCGTGGAGTACCGACTCGATGGCATCTCATCGACCAGCCTTGTGGACTTCCATCTTGAGGAGCTGCGCGTGCTGATCCGCAGCTCGCGGTTCATGCCCGCGCTGGCTGACTTCGCGCTGCGCCGAATGCCCGGCGGGCTGGCGCGGAATGCCTGGCGTCGCATGACAGGACTGCGCTGAACCCCGAACCATGCCCGCAGCGCCCATCAGGATCGCCTGCTGCATCAACGAGAGCTACGTGCTCCCGCTGGCCGTAATGGTGTCGTCGCTCGCTGGGCGGCTTGACCCGTCGTGCCGTCTCACCGTCCACCTGCTGCACCAGGATCTCCGCGAGGAGAGCCTTGCGGCCCTCGCGTCGATTGTCGACCTCTGCCCGGTGCCGCTCCCGGCGCAGATGCTGGCCGGCCTGCCGTGCGACCGCCGATTTCCCCCGGAGGCCGCTGCGCCGCTCCTGCTTGCTGACGTGCTGCCTTGCGCCGTAGAGCGAGTGATCTTCATCGATGCGGATGTGCTCGCGCTCGCCGATGTGGGGGCGCTCTGGCGTCATGACATGCGCGGCATGCCGATCGCCGCGGTCCGCGACCCCGCGATACCGCGCTGCAGCTCGTGGCGCGGCGTGAAGGATTGGAGCGCTCGCGGCATTCCTCGGCAGAAGGCCTACTTCAATGCCGGAGTCATGCTGATTGATCTGCATGCGTGGCGCGAGCGGCGCATCTCGGAGCGGGCGATTGAGTACATGCGCGAGGCAGGCCCTCGGGGCGACTTCTTCCATCAGGAGGCCCTGAACGCTGCCGCATCAGATGAGTGGCACGAACTGCCCGAGCGCTGGAACGTGCCATCGACGGCGGGCAGGTCCTTCGACCGGACCGGTGCTGACGCGATCTCGGACCCGGGGCTCGTCCACTTCTCCGGACGCATGAAGCCGTGGAGAGCGCGCACCGGCAGCAGGTTCGACGCCGAGTACCGGAGGGCGATGGCGCGACTCGGATCGCGGATTGCGCGGCCCGGATCGTCGCT
>CAYPOZ010000386.1:0-1620 GCA_964412415.1 uncultured Isosphaeraceae bacterium
ATCGCGCTCTTCGTCTGACACCTCCCCCGGCATCACGACTCTCGACTGAAGACCGCGTCGCGCGACTTCCTCGGCAAGAAAGCGGCCGTATGGGGTCGCGCTCTTCCCTGCAATCACCAGCCGCTGGCCAGGCAGCCGCTCAATGACTGGCAGGAGCGAGTGAAAGTTCTTGTGCGGGAGGCAGTTCCCGACGGCAAGCAGGAAGGGGCCAGTGTCGAGCCAGGTGGGACGCCTCGCTTCGCTTGCGGCTCGCGGCTCAACTCCCAGTGGCACGACGTGCACAGGCCTCTCACCTAGGTCGACATGGCGAGACAGCTCATCGGCCACGAAGTGGGAGTCGGTGACAACGGCCACTGCACGAGCAACACGACGCCGCAGGTCTGCGAGCTTGGCCGCTATGCGACGTTCGCTTGACCGGCGCGGACGGTCCCGGAGGAAGTTGAGGTCATGAACCGTCAGGAGCACCGGAACCGATGGATCCATCGGCAGGTACCTGGACATCTGGTTGGTCACATGCCACAGGTGGACCGTGCTGCGACGCCGGAACGCGCGAGCAATGGGTCGAACGAATCGCTGCACAGACTCTCGCCTCCAGCGCACCGCATCCAATGCAGCGACCTGACAATCGGTGACGAGCCTCTCGGTGCCCGGACGTCGAAGGAGGACCGGCTCGAACCTCCCGGGCGAGATCCGCAAGAGCTCACGACCTAGGTAGAGGGAGTACTGGCCCAGCCCGCAGTTGATGAACCGCAGCTTCTCAAGGTCGATGACCACTCGGGGGAGCGAAGTGAAGGACAGCTGCTGCACGGAGTCGGCATGCGGCACCACAAGTGGCGCGCGAGGACCGCTGCGGGGCGGCAGCCCCGGAAGGGTTCTCGCGTGATTCACGATCATGCTGGAGGCTTCGTGTCACTCATCGCGCACCCTGCGCGAGAAAGCCGCGCCTCCACCATCATCCGTGCCACGTCGGGCATGGCGTGGCGCGCGCACCAGCCAATCGTGGCCTTCGCGCGCGACGGGTCCGCTCGGCCGCAGTCGATCTCGGTTGGGCGAAGCAGCGACGGCGTGTGGCGCACATGCCGCGACCACTCAAGGCCTGCGGCGCTGAAGGCCTCGCGCGCGAAGTCCATCAGCGACCACGTGCGGCCGGTCGCGATCACCAGGTCGGCCATCTCGCCGAGCTGCAGCATCTTGTGCATGGCCACCACGTACTCCGGAGCCCATCCCCAGTCGCGCTGGACGGAGAGGTCACCGAGCTCAAGGATGTCCTGCTCGCCCGCCGCGATGCGGCACGCCGCCGCCACGATCTTCTGCGTGACGAAGCGCTCCGGCCGCAGCGGGCTCTCGTGGTTGAAGAGGATGCCGGTGCATGCGTGCAGCCCGTACGCCTCACGGTACTGCGCGATCTGCCAGAAGCTCGTCGCCTTGGCGATGCCGTATGGGCTGCGTGGCCTGAAGACCGTCTGCTCGTTGGCGGGCGCGTCGCCCGTGTTCCCGAACATCTCCGAGCTGCCTGCGTTGTAGAGGCGGATTGGGGCCTTGAGGATGCGGATCGACTCGAGCAGGTTGACCACGCCCACGACTATGCTCTCGAAGGTCTCCACGGGCTGATCGAAGGAC
>CAYPOZ010000387.1:0-1619 GCA_964412415.1 uncultured Isosphaeraceae bacterium
ATCCGTAGTCGTTCACGCGGTCGTAGACGCTCTCAGCCATTGGGGAGGTCCTCATGCAGGTGGTCGGTCAGTTGGTGCGGCGGGCACGTGGTGCGCGCCGCGGTGTGTCGGGGCGGGGGAAGGGAGTGGCGGTCAGATGATCGGGACGGCCGGCTCTCCGCCGACCTTCTCGAGCTGGATGTTCATGCCGAGTCCGCGGATCTCCTTGCAGAGCACGTCGAACACGACAGGCATTCCTGCCTGCAGCGTGTTCGTGCCCTTGACCATGGACTCGTAGATCTTCTGGCGGCCCTCGATGTCGTCGCTCTTGACGGTGAGGAGCTCCTGGAGCACCCACGCGGCGCCGTACGCCTCGAGGGCCCAGACCTCCATCTCGCCGAAGCGCTGTCCGCCCGTGCGCGCCTTGCCGCCGAGCGGCTGCTGGGTGATGAGGCTGTACGGGCCGGTCGAGCGGGCGTGCATCTTGTCGTCCACCAGGTGGTGGAGCTTGAGCATGTACATGTAGCCCACCGATGTGCGCTGGTGGAACGCCTCGCCGGTGCGGCCGTCGAAGAGCTGGATCTTGCCGTCCACCGGCATGCGCGCGAGGAGCTCGCGCGGATGGCCGGGATCCTTGCCGGTCGACTCGAAGTGGTCGACGCGCGAGGCGACCTTCGCATTGGCCTCCTCGATGGACTTGAAGATCTCTTCCTCGCCTGCGCCGTCGAACACCGGGGTCACGGCCTGGAAGCCCAGGACCTGTGCAGCCCATCCGAGGTGCAGCTCGAGGATCTGCCCGACGTTCATGCGGCTGGGCACGCCGAGCGGGTTGAGCAGCACGTCCACCGGAGTGCCGTCCTCGAGGAAGGGCATGTCCTCCTCGGGCACGATTCGGGCGATGACGCCCTTGTTGCCGTGGCGGCCGGCCATCTTGTCGCCCACCGACAGCTGCCTCTTGGTGGCGATGTAGACCTTCACCATCTCAAGCACGCCCGAGCCGAGCTCGTCGCCGCGCTTCATGTGCGAGACCTTGCGGTCGCGCTCGCGGCGGTTGCCCTGGATGCGCGGCCAGAACTGGCCGAAGGCGACAAGCGCCTCCTCGCGCGACTCCTTCGAGCCCTTGATCCACTTGTCGGTGAAGTTCTCGATCTGCTCGAGGATGACGTCCGGGATGTCGCTTGCGCCCACCTTCTGGCGGGTCGAGGGATCGACCATCTCCGTGCCGACGATGCGGTTGATCTCGGCGACCATCTGGCGGAAGAGCTGGATGGCCTTGCCGTTCATCTCCTCCTCGTAGGACGCGATGGAGCGCTTGAGGGCCTTCTTCTGCTCCTCGCTCTGGTGCTGCCGGCGGCTGAACCGCTTCGCGCCGATCACCACGCCCTCGACGCCTGCGGGCACCTCGAGCGAGTCGTTCTTCACGTCCTCGCCCGCGCGGCCGAAGATCGCGTGGAGGAGCTTCTCCTCGGGGCTCAGCTCGCTCTTGCTCTTGGGGCTGACCTTGCCGACGAGGATGTCGCCGGGGCTTACCCGTGCGCCGATGCGGATGATGCCGTCGGCATCGAGGTTGAGAAGCATCTTCTCCGAGACGTTCGGGATGTCCGCGGTGAACTCCTCGCGGCCGAGCTTGGTCTCGCGGA
>CAYPOZ010000388.1:0-1614 GCA_964412415.1 uncultured Isosphaeraceae bacterium
GCCCGCCTCATCCTCAGCTACACCGACTACGTGAACCGGGTGGTGTGGCGCAAGGGGCCCTGATGGACCAGATGCGGCCCAAGCGGATCGCCATCATCGCGGACACCTATCCGCCGCTGCGCATCTCGGGCGCAGTGCAGATGCGCGACCTGGTGCGGGAGTTCGCCGACCAGGGCCATCACCCCACGGTCATCGTGCCCGCCGCGGGCCTCGATCGCCCGTGGAAGCTCGAGCACGCCGACGGCATCACCACGCTTCGCGTCCGGACGTCGCCCACCAAGGACGTGAGCTACGTGCGCCGCGCCATCAACGAGATGCGCCTGCCGTACCGGCTGCTCAAGGCCATGGACGAGAGCGGCATCCGCCACGTTCGGTGGGACGGCATCGTCTGGTACGCGCCCACCATCTTCCTTGGGCCGATCGTCCGCCGGCTGCGCCGCGACAGCGGCTGCCGCAGCTACCTGATCCTGCGCGACATCTTCCCGGAGTGGGCGGTCGACATGGGGCTGATGCGGCGCGGCCCCGCCTACTGGTTCTTCAAGTGGGTGGAGGCGCGCCAGTACGCGGTCGCCGACACGATCGGCGTGCAGACCGAGGCCAACCTTCCGTACATGAAGCGCTGGGCGCAGAAGGCGGGCCGGTCGCTCGAGGTGCTGCAGAACTGGCTGAGCCCCGCGCCGCGCGCCGGTTGCCGCATCGACATCTCGCGCACGCGCCTCGCGGGCCGCCGGATCTTCGTCTACACGGGGAACATGGGCGTTGCCCAGGGCATGGACGTGTTCCTGGACCTGGTCGCCCGCGTGCGCGACCGCAAGGACGTCGGGTTCCTGTTCGTCGGCCGCGGCAGCGATGCCGCGCGATTCGCAGCCACCGCCGAGCGCGAGCGCCTCGACAACGTCCTCTTCTACGACGAGATCGAGCCGAACGAGATCCCGGGATTGCTCGCACAGTGCGACTTCGGCATGCTGGCGCTCGACCCGCGCCACAAGAGCCACAACATCCCGGGCAAGTTCCTGACCTACATGCAGGCGGGCCTCCCGGTGCTGGCGCGCATCAACCCGCGCAACGACCTCGAGAAGCTCATCCAATCGGAAGGCGTGGGCCGCGTGTGCACGGGGGGCGACGCCGCGGTCCTGCAGCGCCTGGCCGAGGAGCTGCTCGCGGATCCATCGATGGCGTCGGTGGCGCGTGAGCGTGGCCGGCGCCTCTGGGAGCGCGAGTTCTCCACCGGCACCGCCGTTCGCCAGATCGTGCGTGGCCTGGAGTCGACCGCGCCCGTGCCGGCGGCGGAAGAGGAGGAGGGACGGCTCTCCGTACTCTTCCTCAACCAGTTCTTCTACCCGGACATCTCGGCGACGGCGCAGCATGCCTTCGACCTGGCGAAGTTCCTGCGTGCGCGCGGCGACAAGGTCAGCGCCATTGCCTCGCGCAGCATCTACGGCCGCACCGGCAGCGCGCTGCCGGCGGAGGAGATCGTCGACGGCATCGAGATCCACCGCGTCACCAGCAGCGTCTTCGGCAAGCGCGGCATCGCCTCGCGTTCCTACGCCTTCTTCGCGCTCAACGTGGCGTGCCTCTTCAAGGCCGTCTCGCTGCCACGGCATGACGTCGTCA
>CAYPOZ010000389.1:0-1600 GCA_964412415.1 uncultured Isosphaeraceae bacterium
GACAGGGAGGGGATCACGGCCGGGGCGGCCACGGTCAAGATGCTGATCTTCACCCTGATCGGTTCGTTGCTGATGGTCGTCGGCGCCGTTTCGGTCGGGGCCTTCGCCGGCGAGCCCGGCACCGGACTGACCTATTACATCCCCGACCTGATCGAGCGCGGTCTCGGCGAGTCCTACCAGAACTGGATCTTCTGGCTGTTCGCTGCGGCCTTCTTCGTCAAGATGCCGGCCTTCCCGCTACATGGCTGGATGCCCGACGCCTACCGGGCCGCACCGCTGCCGGCACTGGCCGTCTTCTCGGCCGTGCTCTCGAAGGTCGGTGCCTACGGCTTCCTCCGGGTAGTTCTCCCGATCATGCCCGACGCGGCCGAGCTGTTCCAGACGGCGATCCTGATCTTCGCCGTCGCCTCGATCATCTACGGCTCGGTCGTCGCCTTCACCAAGCTCGACCTCAGGCTGATCATCGGGTTCTCCTCGATCGCCCAGCTCGGCTTCATCACGCTCGGGATCTTCGCCCTCGACGAGACCGGGGCCAACGGCGCCCTCTTCCAGATGGTCAACCACGGCCTCGTGGTCGTCCCGGCGATCCTGATCGTCGGCCTCCTCGCCGAGCGGTTCGGGACCGAGGACATCGGGCCGATGGCGACCCTCGCCCTGCCCGGCTCACCGAACTTCATCGGTGAGTTCCTGATCCTCAATGGCGTCTTCCAGACCGACGTGGCGATCGCGATCGTCGCCTCCTCAGGGGTGGCACTGGCCGCCTACTACGCGCTTCGCATGTATCAGCGGACGATGCACAACCCGCTCCCCGACGGTGCGGATGACCGGGAGATCTCCCTTCGCGACGGCCTGATCGTCGTCCCGATGCTGCTGGTCGTTGTGATCCTCGCCTTCGCCCCCCAGATCGTCCTCTCCGATACCGCCGTGGCGGTCGAGCAGGCCGTAGCTGCCTTCACCGAGGTGACCAGGTGACCGGAACTTTCGAGGCACCGACGCTCGACTACGCGGCCCTCTCACCCCTGATCGCCCTCGCGGTCGGACTCGTCGCGATCGTGCTCACGGCGGTCTTCAGACCCCTGAAGAGGCTGGCTCCGGGCCTCGCGATCCCCTCGATGGCCGTTGCGGCCGGCTGTCTGGTCTGGCAGTTCGGCACCGAGGCCGACCTGGTCTCCGGTTCGCTTCGGATCGACGGACTCTCGACCACCTTCTCCCTCCTGATCCTGATCGCCGGCATCGTCGCGGTCCTCTATGCCGCCGGCGACATCGCCGGACGACAGGTCGGAAGACCCGACTTCCTGGCGATGCTGCTCAGCTCCGTCTTCGGGATGGTCATGCTGACCATGGCCAACGATCTGATCACCTTCTTCCTGGCCCTGGAGTTCTTCTCGATCCCGCTCTATGTGCTCTGCGCAACCGACCTCCGTCGGCCCGGCTCGCTGGAGGCAGGACTCAAGTACCTGATCATCGGATCGCTCGGCTCGGCCACGCTCCTGTTCGGCATGGCGATGATCTATGGCGGCTCCGGTGGCGAAGTCGGGTTCCAGGCAATCGCCGAAGGCCTGACCAAGGGCGGTGTCATCTCGGATTCACTCGTCCTGTT
>CAYPOZ010000390.1:0-1596 GCA_964412415.1 uncultured Isosphaeraceae bacterium
CATTGCCATCGAGGAACTGGAAGCCTGGTATTTCGGTGATTGGGATGCGGTCCGTCGACATCCGGGCGGCAAGACCGACATTCGCTCCCCCGCCGCCCGTTCCCTGTGCCGTGTAGCCAAAGCCCGCTGCTGCAAAGGGCGTCGGCTGCGGCACTGTTCCGCCGTGTCCAGATGGAGTCGGTGGCGGGGCCGGCCCCTCGTCACCCCGGAAGGGATCATTGCCCGCGAAGTCCACGCTCCACGAGCGGTTCCATGACCAGTTGCCCGTCTGCGCTGCGGTCGAGTTGGGCTCGAATGGAATGCCCGCGGGCGGCGGGTCCTGCGATCCCCATCCCACATGGCGCGACATCAGCGCAAGCTCCCCAACGGATGCAATCCCTCGCTCGCGTCGCATGCCGGGATGGAAGGGAGCGAGATCGAGCTGCTGCGCGGATGCGTTGGCAGCCGTGAAGCCCGCCGGCACAAAGCCACGGTCGACGTATGCGGGACCGGGGTAGGTGAGCGTCTGGTCCCGGTAGTTGACGATCGTCTCCGGCAGCCGCGTACGCGGCAGCGGGAAGAGCGCCGAGTCGGGCGTGATGCCCACCTGAGGGTTCACGCCGTTCTGCAGGTTCGGCATCGCAGTACCGAGCGCGTCGTCGTTGAGCGAGAGCGCGGTCATGTTGGGCAGCGCACGCAGCACCTCGACCGGCGCCGTGTTCACGTTGATGAGCCCGGGCGTGGCCTCGCCGCGGAAGCCCCGCGCGAGCCGAGGGCTTCGCTCCTCGGCAAGCACGGCCTGCCTCAGGCGCTCCTCCGCGTTCGCGCCGGCCAGCACTTCCATGTTCCAGCCCGTATCGGGACGCGCGCCGCCGCCGTCAATCGTGAGGCAGTCGAGGATCGACGCGCCCGCCGGAAGCGCCGGCACGTAGCCCTGCTGCAGGCGCGCATTTGGCGATCCGTCAGGGAGGTTGCCGAGCGCGAGCCCCTGGTTCGGAGTCCACCGCCGTGGCTCAAGCGTGAAGCGGCCCATCGCCTGCGCCGGCATGTCTGGGAACACCACCTGCTGTGGCGATCGTGCGAGGCTCGTTGCCGAGCACGGTGTTGGCCTCGAGCACCGGACCGTACACGGGCACGTCGAAGATCTCCGCGACCTGCTCGAAGTTGCCGTCCCGGTGAGTCATGCGCCATGGGTGCCGGAACGCCTGATGCACAAACCGTTCCGCACCGGTGTCTCCGAGGATCTCGCTCGGCGCGAGGTTGGAACCCACCACACCGGGCCAGTTGCCGATCACGTTGTAGCCGGGAGTCGCCTCCGCAGACGAGAGCAGCCTGAAGTCGGGGTAGATGCGCAGCCGGCGATTGACGTCATCACCTGCAACCGCCACCGTCCGAAGCGGGAAGTTGGTTGGCTTGCCGATGATCGAGTACCCGAGCGGTCCGGTGTACGCCGGACGCACCATCCACAGGTTCTGGGTGGGACTCGTCGGAACGAACGGAGCGCCATCGGGGCTTGTGTTCTCGAGCGCCACATCGCCCTGGATTCCGAATGTGCGAGCGCCCCCGATCACCGTGTGCGGGTTGGCGGGCGTACTGCCAACCCGCACACGGTGATCG
>CAYPOZ010000391.1:0-1089 GCA_964412415.1 uncultured Isosphaeraceae bacterium
CGCTCCCACGATGATGCGCAGCGTCGTGGTCTTGCCGGCGCCATTCGGGCCGAGGAATCCGCAAGGGCAGTCGGGCGGAACCTCGAAGGAGAGGTCGCTGACTGCGTCGGTCGAGCCGAACCTTCTGCTGATCTGGTGGACGACGATCACGCGAGTGCTGCCGGGCCCATGCGCGGACCGGCGAGTGTACGCCGCGGCGTACACTTCCACGCCGTGACCGACCCAGCATCGCCCGCGCCAGTGCACGACGCCCACGCGCTGCTCTCGGAGATCGCGGACGGCGTTGGACTTGTTTCGGAGTCGGGAGAGATCCTGTGGATGGCGCCGCGCCTTGCCGCGCTCGATGCCGACCGCCTGAGGCTCTTCGCGACCGCGTGCGTCGAGGCGGGCCGAGATGTCGCATCGCAGCCTCGCCGAGCCCGCCGTCGCAGGTTCCCCTTCGGCGACTCCTTCTACGAGGTGGTGGTCACGCCCGGGGCGCCAGGCACGCTTGTCGGCGTGCTCATCGACGTGACGGCCCGACAGAGGCTCGCGGACCGCATCGAGATGGTGGACGCTCTCGGCGCGGAGCTGCTCGACCTTGATGCGCAGATCGTCAACCCGCTCAATGTGACCGAGCGTCTCGACCTCCTCGAGGACAAGGTCATCGAGGCGATGAGGCACGTGATGCGCGGCGAGCCCTTCGAGATCAGGCTGCGCGACAGGCGCTCCGACCAGCTCGAGGTGGTCATCACGCAGGGGCTCGAGCCGCTGCGCATCGGCGACACGATCCACGCGCGCGCGAGCGGCCACGGCATCTCCGGCTTCGTCGCCGCGTCGGGAACCAGCGTGATCTGCTCGGACCCGGACCACGACGAGCGCTACCTGCCGGGCCTTCCTGGCGCAAGAAGCTCGCTCACCGTGCCGCTGCTGCTGAAGGACCGCGTCAGCGGCGTCATCAACGTGGAGTCCATGCGCGAGAGCGCATTCGACGACGCTGACCGCATCGCGCTCGAGACCTACGGCCGCTATGTGGCGATGGCGCTCAACATCCTCGACATGCTCATTGTGGAGCGCACCACGACGAGCGCGCGCGTGAGCACGATGCTG
>CAYPOZ010000391.1:1099-1590 GCA_964412415.1 uncultured Isosphaeraceae bacterium
CTGCACCAGGGTGTACCTGCGGGCCGACGACGGCACGATGCTGCGCGACGAGCTCATCGAGCCCGCACGCCGCCTGCGCGAGGCAGCCACCCACGTCGCCTCCGGCCGGCTCGACGGCTACGAGTCGCTCGAGCGCGCGCTCGAGTCGCTTGAGGCGCGCATCCGCAGCGTCACCGCAGGACCTCAGACAGTGCTCGGCGTCGACCGCGTGGTGCGCGACGGGTCGCTCGACCCCGCCATCTCCGGCAAGCGCATCCTTGTGGCCGATGACGAGACGCAGATCAGGGAGACGATCCGCGGCATCCTCGAAGTCGAGCTGGACACCCGCGAGAGCGCGGACCTCCAGGCGGCCAAGGTCTACGAGGGCATGGGTATCTACTCGCCGACGCTCGGCATCATCGGTGCCGTGCTCGGGCTGATGGCGGTCATGCAGAACCTCGCGGACCCGAGCAAGCTCGGCCACGGCATCGCCGCGGCATTCACCGCCACGG
>CAYPOZ010000392.1:0-236 GCA_964412415.1 uncultured Isosphaeraceae bacterium
TGGACACCCGGCTCGTGCGCCTGATGGTCGACAGCGCGTCCGCCGACATCGACCTGCGGTTCGCCGACGACAGCGTTGCGGCCAGCGATGTGCACAGGACGGTAGGGGTCGCGTACCGGTCTATCGGCGAGTGGGACCAGGCAGAGTCGCACCTGCGCAGGTCGCTTGAGCTGGTGCGCCAAGATCACGGCGACGGATCGCCTCACACGCTCAGGGCGCAGAACGATCTCGGCGAA
>CAYPOZ010000392.1:367-1584 GCA_964412415.1 uncultured Isosphaeraceae bacterium
TGCTGCTTGCGCGAGGACGGGTGCCCGATGCCGCGCCTCTGCTGGAGACGACCCATTCGGAGCGCGTGGCAACGCTTGGCCCCGATCATCCGGATTCGCTCGTGTCCCTGCACAACCTGGCGCTGCTGCGCGATGCGCAGGCACGGCTGCCCGACGCCGAGGCGCTCAACGTCGAGCTCGTGGAGCGTCGTACGCGCGTGCTCGGCGCCGATGCCGACGGCACGCTTCGGTCGCGCGTCAATCTCGCTGACGTGCAGCGGCAGCTCGGAAGGCGCGCCGAGGCGCTGGCGCAACTCGACGCCGTCGTGCCAGTGCGCATGGCGCGCCTCGGTGACGACCATCCGGAGACGCTCTCCGCGCGGCAGTCGCGTGCGCTCATTCTCCGTGTCAGCGGAAACCTGTCGGATGCGCGCGCAGAGCTTGATGCGATCATGCCGGCGATGCAGCGTGTGCTTGGGGACTCGCACACCGACACGGTTTCCGCGCGGCACAGTGCGGCCTCGATCAGGCGCGACACCGGCGACGTCCCCGGCGCCGAGTCGGAGTTCCGCGCTCTTGCGCAGGTCCTCGACTCGACGCTTGGCCCCGACCACGTGCGCACGCTGATCGTGCGCAACGACCTCGCGGCCGCACTTGAGATGCAAGGCAAGCTCGACGAGGCCGAGTCGATCGGCCGCGACGTGCTCGAACGGTACCGACGCACGCTCGGCGACTCCGCGTCACGCACGATGACGGCCACCAACAACCTGGGATACGTCTACTGGGCCATGGGACGCCACGCAGATGCGGAACGCCACTGGACGGTCGCGGCCGATGGGTTCGAGAAGGCTGTCGGCCCGGACCATGCCAACACGATCGGCGCGAGGGCTGCCGTCGCGCGCGCCATGGTCGCCAGAGGCGCGGCGGCTGAGGCACGGCCGCTCGTCGAGCGCGTTGCGCTCAATCCGCCGGAGCGGCTGAGTGCAGCGCGACAGCTCCAGACCATTCTGGTGTACGGACGCGTCCTTGCCGCGGTCAACGAGCCTTCAGCGGCGCTTGCGCAGTTTGAACGTGCGTGGTCGCTGGCGGGCGAGAGCGAAGCCCAGCAAGTCGCCGTGGTCGAGCAGGTCATTGCGGCCGTGCCGGCGCTCGAAGGCGATGAGTGCACGGTCTGGCGAGCGCGGGCATCGAAGGCTGGGCTGAATCTTGGCGTGCCGGTGGGATCACCGTGAGGCGCC
>CAYPOZ010000393.1:0-740 GCA_964412415.1 uncultured Isosphaeraceae bacterium
GTAGAAGAGCGACGGCAGCTTGCCATACATGTCGGTGATGTTCTGGATGCCTTGGACTTCGATGGTCTCGGGCGACACCACGCTGACGGACAGCGGCACGTCGACCAGCGCCTCGTCGCGCTTGCGTGCCGTCACCACCACCTCTTCAAGGACGGCAGCGTCTGCCGTCCGGTTCTGGGCCGCCGACTCGCCCCCGCCCGCACCTAGCGCCGTGGCGACTGCTAGCGCGACCAAGGACCCCTTGTTGTGGAACGAAGCACGGATTCGATGCATGACCCCTATCCCCCGGCTGTTGTTTGATGATTCGGAAAGGACGACGTCCCGAAATTAATATACGTTTAATTCCTTTGTCAATTTAATGTTTATTTAGTTATTTTCGGTCGGCGGTATCGGGTCGCCGAGGAGCCGGTCGCGTCAATAACCGACCGCCTGGCCGTCCAGACGGCTGTCACTGCCCCCCCAATAGACGCGCTGGTCGGGGTCGTAGAGGATGCCTTGGTACGCGCCGAACACCCGTTCGCCGACCCGCACGGCATGCCCCATCGAACGCAGCGCCTCGAGGGTCGCGTCCGGCACCGAACGCTCGACCTCCACGACGCCCGGACCGCTGCCGCCCCGCTCGCCGGTCGGCTGCATCCCGCCGACATGATGGATGCGCGCGGCGTCGCCGGCCTCCTGCACGGTGAACCCGTGGTCGATCAGGTAACTGAGGATCTGCGCCTGGGCCTGCGGCTGCATGT
>CAYPOZ010000393.1:750-1580 GCA_964412415.1 uncultured Isosphaeraceae bacterium
CGCCGATGACGCCGAACGCAAGCCACGGCTTGCCGTCGCGCAGCACGAATCCCGGCATGATGGTGTGGAAGGGACGCCGCCCGGGGGCATAGGAGTTCACCCGGCCGGGCGACGGATCGAACTGCGCGCCGCGATCCTGCAGGACGAACCCCGTGCCGTCCGGGACCAGGCCGCTGCCCATGCCCTGAAAGTTGCTCTGGATGAGCGATACCATCATGCCATCGGAGTCGGCCGTCGCGATGTACACCGTATCCCCGCCCCGGCTGGCAGGCGTCTGGACCGGCAGGTCCATCGCCCGGCGAGGCTCGAGCAGATCTGGTGGGCGATGCGCAGGGCCCGGCGGGGGTCGATGCGCAGCGCCAGGCCGGCCGCGTATTCCTTGGACATCAGGGGCGAGACCGCCAGCGCGGACGCCTCGGGGTCGCCGATCAGCATTGCCCGGTCGGCGAAGGCGAGCTTCTTCGCCTCGACCATGAGGTGCATGAACTCGGCAGAGCTGGGTGGTAAGGCTGCCAGATCGAAGTTCTCGAGGATGTTGAGCATCTGTAGCAGCGTCGCGCCCTGGCTGTTGGGCGGCATCTGCGCGACCCGATACCCTCGATAGTCGGTCTCGATCGGATCGACCCAGCGTGAAGCGTGCCGACGCAGGTCCTCGATCGACAGATATCCGCCCACCCGTCGCATGTAACGGTCGATCCGCCGCGCGATGCTGCCCTCGTAGAACTCGCGGCGGCCGCCGGTGGCGATCAGCTCGTAGGTGCGTGCCAGATCCGGGTTGCGGAACACCTCGCCCGCCTTGGGCAGGTGACCGCCCGGCATGAACGTCCGCC
>CAYPOZ010000394.1:0-1573 GCA_964412415.1 uncultured Isosphaeraceae bacterium
TCGGCGAGAAGTTCGCGGTGCCCATCCACGTGCGGCACAGCCAGTTGCCCGACCGGGGCACGATGATCACACGGGAGACACCAGACATGGAAGAGCTTGCTGTCGTCGGCTGCGCCCTCAAGGAGGACCTTGGCCGCATCAGCGTGCGCGGGCTGCGCAATGCGAGGGGCCTGCAGGGCGGCATCTTCGCCGCGCTCGCGGACCGCAACATCGTCGTTGACGACATCATGCAGACGGAGCAGGGTGACGCCACAGTGCTCGCCTTCACTGTCGACCACGGCGACCTCGCCGACGCGAAGCAGATCGTCGGCGGAGTGGTCGCGCAGGCGGGATCCGAGATGCAGGTTGAGGTTGGGCTCTCGAAGGTCTCTGTGGTGGGCGTGGGGATGAAGAGTCACGCGGGCGTGGCGAGCCGCATGTTCCGTGCGCTTGGCGACGCATCGGTGCTCATCCACAACATCACCACGAGCGAGATCAAGATCAGCTGCATCGTGGACAAGGCTGACGGGCAACGCGCGCTCGATGCGGTTCATGCGGCGTTCGGCCTTGCGCTCGGCGATGGCGCGACCATCGGCATGCAGACAGACGCCGTGGTGGATCCATGAGCGGGGGAGATGCTGCAGCAGGGGCTTCAGTGGGCCTGTGGCGCACCGACGCTGGCGCAGTCCGCGAGCCGGCCGTGCCCGGCATGCGCATCGAGAGGCTGCTTGGCGAGGGCGGCTTCGGCGCTGTCTGGCTCGCCGAGCAGCGGGAGCCGGTACGGCGCCGCATCGCGCTGAAGGTGCTCCGTGCGACGATGCCGGGGCCGCGGCTTCGCGCGCGCTTCGATGCAGAGCGTCAGCTGCTGGCGCGCATGGAGCACCCGGGCGTCGCCCGCATCTACGACGCAGGCGAGAACGATGATGGCCGGCTGTGGTTTGCCATGGAGTACGTCGAGGGCGAGCCGATCGACCGCTGGTGCGACCGCCAGCGGGCGACGCTTCGCACGCGCGTCGAGCTGCTGCTCCAGGCCTGCGCTGCCGTGCAGCACGCGCACTCCAAGGGCGTCGTGCACTGCGACCTCAAGCCATCGAACATCCTCGTCAGCGAGGTCGATGGGACGCCCGTCGCGAAGGTGATCGACTTCGGGGTGGCGCGTGTCACCAGCGACACTGAGGCGCTTCCGACTCTCGGTTCGGAGGCGGCGGGGCCGCTCGGAACCCTCGAGTTCATGGCCCCTGAGCAGGTGCGCGGAGGACGTGACGCCGACACGCGGACTGACGTGTGGGCGCTCGGCGTCGTGCTCTACCAGCAGCTGTGCGGAGCGTTGCCTTTCGACTCCCGCACGCTGCGTTCTGGCGGCATCTACGCAGCGGCGCAGATGATCTCGGATACCGAGCCGAACACGCCCTCTGGGTCCCTGCGTGCCGCCGCACGCAGGGACCCAGAGGGCGCAGTACAGGTAGCCGCTTCGCGAGGCCTCTCGTGGAAACGGCTGTGCGCGCTGACGGCGCCGGAGCTCGACTGGATCGCGATGCGTTGCCTCGAGAAGGATCCTGACCGCCGCTACTCGGGAGCGGCCGCGCTCGCCGAC
>CAYPOZ010000395.1:0-1571 GCA_964412415.1 uncultured Isosphaeraceae bacterium
TGCCAGTCGAGTCGCCGGTGGATCCGGGATGGGTGCGCTCGCAGCTGCCGCCCTCGCCGCCGCAGCGTGGTGAGTCATGGGACGCCGTGGTGAAGGACATCGACCGCGTGATCGTGCCGGGACTCACGCACTGGCAGAGCCCGAACTTCTTCGCGTACTTCCCCGCCAACACGTGCGGACCGAGCATCCTCGGCGAGCTGCTGAGCGCGGGCCTGGGCGTGCAGGGCATGCTCTGGAGCACGTCGCCCGCGTGCACGGAGCTCGAGACGCTGATGATGGACTGGCTTGCGGAGATGCTCGGGCTTCCCGCGCGGTTCCGCTCGCCGGAAGGTGGCGGATCGCAGGGCGGCGGCGTGATCCAGGACACCGCAAGCAGCGCGATGCTGTGCGCGGCGGTCGCCGCACGCGAGCGCATGCTGGCGCGCGACCCTCGGGCAGGACTGCTGGTGGCGTACGCGAGCTCGCAGGCCCACTCGTCGATCGAGAAGTCGCTGCGCATCGCCGGCATTCCGGCATCGCGTCTGCGGCTTGTGCCCGTCGACGAGCACCTGGCCATGCGCGCCGACGAGTTCCGCGCGATGGTCGAGCGCGACCGCCAGGCGGGTCTCGTGCCGTTCATGTGCGTGGCTGCCGTGGGATCGACGAGCACAATGGCCGTCGACCCGATCGCGCGCATTGCACCCACCTGCCGCGAGCACTCCATCTGGCTGCATGTTGATGCGGCAATGGCTGGCGTTGCGGCGATCTGCCCAGAGCACCGGTGGGTGACCGAGGGCGCGGAGCTTGCCGACAGCTGGTGCACGAACCCGCACAAGTGGCTCGCCGTCAACTTCGACTGCGACGCCTTCTGGGTCGCCGACCGTGCGGCGCTCGTGCGCGCGCTCAGCGTGCTGCCCGAGTACCTGCGCAACGCGGCAACCGAGAGCGGCAAGGTCATCGACTACCGCGACTGGCAGGTGCCGCTTGGGCGCCGATTCCGCGCGCTCAAGCTGTGGTTCACGATCAGGCATGCGGGCGTCGCCGGGCTCCAGTCGCTGGTGCGCACGCATGTGGCGCTTGCGCAGTCGCTCGCCGACCGTATGCGCAGCGACCGCCGATTCATGCTCGTCGAGCCGCAGCGGCTCGGGCTCGTGTGCTTCAGGCTTACGGCAGGCTGCGATGCGACATCCGCGCTCGTCAAGGCCGTCAACGCATCGGGTCGCGCCATGATCTCGGGCACACGCGTGCCGACTGCGCCCGACGGCAAGGAGCGACAGGTCGCACGCGTGTCGATCGGCCAGACGCGCTGCACCGCGGCGCATATCGATGCGTTGTGGAACCTGCTGCGGGATACGCTCCCCGCATGATGCGCCGCACTGCGCCTGCCGCTCTCGCGCTACTAGCGATCGCTGGGATTGGCGCGGCGGCACTTGCGCAGGCTGATGCCGCAGCTGCGGCTCCGCATGCCACACGCTCGCACGGCCAGTACTTCGAGCCGCTGCTCTCGCCTGACACGCTCATCTCGATGGCGCGCATCGGCGTGGCGGCCTTCCTGGGCTGGCTCATCGGCCTAGAGCGCCAGCGCAGCACCG
>CAYPOZ010000396.1:0-895 GCA_964412415.1 uncultured Isosphaeraceae bacterium
TGTCGATGGATGGCTCGCCTATCATCGACCACACCGCTGTCGAGGGTCTCTACCTCAACGCCGGCTGGTGCTATGGCGGCTTCAAGGCGACGCCCGGCTCGGGCTGGTGCTTCGCGCATCTGATGGCCCACGACGAGCCTCACCCCGTGGCGGCCGCCTATCGGCTCGACCGCTTCGCCGCCGGCCGCGTCATCGACGAAAAGGGCCAGGGTCCGCACCCCAACCGGCACTGATGCGTATCCACTGCCCCCATTGCGGACCGCGCGGCCACGACGAATTCGTCCATCACGGCGATGCCGTGCCGCGGCGTCCGCAGGCAGACGCACCCGATGCCGCGTTCCACGACTATGTCTATCTGCGCGACAACCCCGCCGGGCTGTACCGCGAGCTGTGGTTCCATGCGGCAGGCTGCCACAGCTGGCTGATCGTCGAGCGCGACACGCGCACGCATGAGATCCGGTCGGTGACCTTCGCACGGAGCGACGCATGAGCGCGCGCCTTCCGAACGGCGGTCTGATCGACCGCACGCGCACGCTGCGCTTCAGCTTCGACGGCCGCCGCCACGAGGGCTTCGCCGGTGACACGCTCGCCGCCGCGCTGCTCGCCGACGGCGTGCGCCTCGTCGGCCGCTCCTTCAAATATCACCGACCGCGCGGTGTACTGACCGCGGGCCCGGAGGAGCCGAACGCCCTCGTCGAACTGCGCTCCGGCGCGCGCCGCGAACCGAACACGCGTGCGACCGTCGTCGAGCTCTACGACGGCCTTGAGGCGCAGAGCCAGAACCGTTGGCCGTCGCTGCGCTTCGACCTGCTCGCCTTGAACGGGCTCTTTTCACCGCTGCTCGGCGCGGGCTTCTACTACAAGACCTTCATGTGGCCGTCGGCGTTCTGGGAGA
>CAYPOZ010000396.1:905-1570 GCA_964412415.1 uncultured Isosphaeraceae bacterium
CTACGAACCGCTCATCCGCCGCGCAGCCGGACTCGCGTCGCTCTCCACCGCGCCCGACCCGGATCACTACGAGAAGGCCACGGCGTTCGGCGACCTGTTGGTCGTGGGGTCAGGCCCTGCCGGGTTGATGGCGGCGTTGGTGGCTGCGCGCAGCGGCGCACGGGTGATCCTCGCCGAACAGGATTGCCTGTTCGGCGGCCGCTGCCTGAGCGAGCGGATCGTCCTCGGCGACGGCTCGGCGCATCGATGGGTCCAGGCGGTGGTGGCCGAGCTCGCCGCGACCCGTGGGGTGCGCCTGCTGCCGCGGACCACGGTGGTCGCGACCTACGACCACGGCGCGTACACCGCGGTGGAACGGGTCAACGACCATGTCGCCGCGCCACCACCCTTCGAGCCGCGTCAACGACTCTGGCGCATCGTCGCGAAGCGCGCCGTGCTCGCCGCCGGTGCGCTCGAGCGTCCGCTGGTGTTCGGCGACAACGATCTGCCCGGCGTGATGCTCGCGAGCGCGGTCAGCACCTACATCAACCGCTACGCCGTCAGACCGGGTGAGCGTGCGGTCCTCTACGCCGACAACGACCACGCTTGGGCGACGGTGGCCGACCTGCGCGCCGCCGGCGCCGAGATCGTCGCGATCGTCGATCCGCGCCCGGACGCGCGCGCGC
>CAYPOZ010000397.1:0-866 GCA_964412415.1 uncultured Isosphaeraceae bacterium
GCCACAAGTGCCTCATCAAGCAGGGCGCACCATGCGGCGTGGCGCTTCCGCACGGCCTCGGCACGCGCCGGATCTGCATCGGCGACGGCATCTGCGAGCCCCTCCATCGCCGCACGCGCATCGTCGAGCCCGTTGATGCGCCACGCGTGCATGGCCCATCCATGCTGTGCCGCAAGGGTCGCAAGCGCAGGGTCGATGCCTTGCGCGGGCGGCTGCACAAGCACCATCGTCGGCGCCGACCGCACGAGCGCCTCCACGTCGACGTCGAGCAGCGTGCCCACCACTGGCACCTCGCGAGCTGCGCCAGTGCACCATGGAGTGCGTCCGGCAAGGCTGTCGGCAACGCCCAGTTCGACGACGCACTCCGTGATCGCCGGTGACAGGCTCACGATCCTCGCCGGTTGCCCAGGGCGGCTACCGGCATCGGGCGAGGCATGGCCATCGCAGGCGCCACCCAGCATCATGCCGGCGAGGAGCGCAACCGACACGAGGGCCTTCTGCGCCCGCGCGATGGAGAACGTGAGCGGCATCGCGCACATGCAACCGATACAGTATCGCACGTGTCGTGGATCCCCAGATGGCTGAAGCGGCTGTTCGGCATCGCTGCGCCTGAGCTCTTGGGCGCCGCGGGCACTAAGGCTGCGCCTGCCGAGGACGGAGCGGGCCACGCGTGCGCGGATGCAGTGAGACCCGCCGCGCAGCAGTTGGCGGTGTCGCGCGTGGATCCGCAGGAGGACGAGCGCGCACTTGCCGTCCTCGGGCAGTTCAGGGACGAGCTCAAGTCGCATCACGCGGTCCAGTCCGAGCTGGCCAGCCTGATCCGCGATCTGCATGCGCCCATGCGCGCACTTCCGGAGCTTGCGCGC
>CAYPOZ010000397.1:876-1565 GCA_964412415.1 uncultured Isosphaeraceae bacterium
AGTCTGGCCGAAGCCGGTCCCGCGACCAGGCGATCGAGCGAAGCCTCCACCAGCTCACGGAGGGTGCGGCGCGGCAGACGCAGGTCCTGGGGCTCGTGCAGCAGCAGCTCGACCTCAACCACGAGACGAGCATCCGAGTGTCCGACAGCCTGCGCGACACCGCATCCGCGCTCGGCGCGTTCGCTGCAACGACCGACCGCCAGACGCGCGCGCTTGAGGCGCTCGCGGAGAGCACGCGGCGCAGGCTCGCGCAGAGCGAGCGACTGGAGCGCACGCTGCAGTTCTGGCTGCTTGTGGTGTCGGGGCTCGCGACGCTCATCCTGCTCTATGCGCTCTGGGCCGCCATGCGCGTGCCCCCTACGCCTCCCGCACGGCCTGAGGTTGTGTCGTCCGAGGGCAATGCGGCGGCGGGGCGTCCTGGCGCGTCCGGCGCCGCCATCTGGTCCGCACAGGAAACGGCGCCACCGGCCACCCCCGCTGCCACGGCCTCGACGGTCTCCGCCACCAGCGGCGTCCCGGCTACAGACAGCGCAAAGGCCCCTCAGGCCCCGGCGACCTCGCCACGCCCTGCGACGGCGCCCACGGCCCCCGCATCGACGATCCCCTGACCGTCGTGAGGCTCGCCCCGCGAGCCGGCAGCGTCAACATGGTTGCGGTCGCCGGCAGACTGGCTCGTCACGAGCCGCTGG
>CAYPOZ010000398.1:0-1563 GCA_964412415.1 uncultured Isosphaeraceae bacterium
TATGATAGCCCATGCACCCTCAGCGCCAACCTTGAAGCCATTTGCCACCCCTTGGTTATTGTAAAGCCCCGGCTGATGTCGGCTCCTCTGATCCGCTGCACGAGAATCCAATACTGCGTCGGCGGCGCCGGCTCCAACTGCTCCGCCAGGCCAGAAATGACGTACGGGCTCGTGAGGGTGATGTCTCGCGGGCGACGCAGGTGCTCGAGACGACTCAAGGGTTCCCCCTCGAATCCGAGCCACAAGGCGACGTCGAATGACGTGGTTTTGCGGGCCGCCTACCGACTGGGGCGAGCTCGTGCATGCCGATGACGACCGCGACGTCTTTCAGGCGTCGCCAGACGCGCTGCCCGCGAACGCGATCCACAGCTTGTGACCCGTGTCGGACGCAAGGCACCGAAGTCCCGGGACCGGCGGACTGGGAGCCGGGCTGCGTTAATGACAGAAAAACGCCACTGCAGTGGGGAAGGCACGCGTTCCGGAAACGGCCTGTTGTGGCCATGGAGACGGGAGCCCTCAGCCCAGGAGCCGCTCATCAGCTCGGAAATGGTTGCGGAAGTGCCATTGGCCGGGCTACATTTAGTTTCATGCTTCAGTCCGACCTCAAAAAGCTCAAGACGTATCTCTCCCTCACCGTCGGCACCGCGGCTGCCGGAGCCGCTGGCTCGGCGGAAGCCGAGGTGCTCTTCTGGAACGGGCCGCCGGTCACGGTGAGCCTCAGCGACACGCACCGCAACATCAAGTGGTCGGTGAGTTCGATGACGAATCAGCGGCACAACGGGCCCGGGCGCGCGAGGATCAAGTGGGAGCCGTATCAGAGGTCCTTGTTTGCAGGGAGTGTTGCGCTGGCGCTGACTGTCTGCGGTGTGGCCCAAGCAGCGACCATCTTCGACAACCCGTCCAACCAGTTGGTTGATCCGACGATTACCGCGAGCCAGACGCCACACAGTGCCGCCTACGTCGCGTCGAACGTGTTTGATGGGATATTCGGAACGGGCGGCGGCGAGTATGCGACCACCAATGCGATTTCCGGTGACGCATTCATCGATTTTGACTTTGGTGTGCCGCAAGTGATCGGCGGATTCGTCTTCTATCAGCGCGTCGGCGGCGCGGATGGTGTCACCAGCTTTGAACTCGTATTCGACGACAACAACGACTTTTCATCCCCGCTGGCGACGAAGACATTCGCTACCAGCGGAGTGCGCGACTTCGCGCTTCTGAACGACGCGGGTGGCAGCCGCCAGCAGTTCGAGTTTCCATCCGGCGTCAATGCCCGATACGTCCGCTGGGACGTCGTTTCCGCCGTCGGCAACGGATACGATGGCGCTGCCGAAATGGAGTTCTGGACGGGCGTTGCCGTTCCCGAACCATTCACCTCCGCGCTGGTCCTCGTGGGACTAGCCTCCGGCGGCTATCTTGTGAGGTGGCGGCGGAAGCGGGCCTGACGCAGCGAAGCCAACGTGATTCCAGCGCGAGGGGAGCAGGTCGCCAGCACGGGCCTGCCCCCGGGCAGGGGGCCAGCCGGAGCGCGACGCCATTGCGACGCGAATGCGACTCCGCAGG
>CAYPOZ010000399.1:0-1555 GCA_964412415.1 uncultured Isosphaeraceae bacterium
TCATAGACAGGCAGCAACTTTCCAACGCCCCCCATACGACAACTTGCATTGGGTCCTTTTGAACCCAATACTCACGTATGCCCCTTCCCCGCCGCACCCTGGTCCACGACGAGCGTCCCGGCGTCTACCACGTCATCTCCCGCTGCGTCCGCCGCGCTTATCTCTGCGGCGAGCAGTCCGAGCACCGCCGAGAATGGGTCCGCGAGTTGATCCGCCAAGCGACCGCCGCCTTCGCCGTCGATGTCCTCTCCTACGCGGTGATGTCCAACCACCTGCACATCGTTGTCTTGACGGATCCCTACCGCGTCCTCGCCTGGACCCCTATCGAGGTTGCCACGCGCTGGGCGAGCGCCCACCCACGCACGGGACCGGACGGCTGCCCGCAGGCGTGGAGCCCAGCCGAGATCGCAGAGAAGTCGGCCGACCCGGCGTGGGTCGACACCATCCGCAAGCGCCTGCGCTCGCTGTCCTGGTTCATGAAGAACATCAAGGAACGCCTCGCCCGGCGCGCCAATCGCGACGACGGCTGCACCGGCCACTTCTGGGAAGGGCGCTTCCAGTCCGTGCCGCTGCTCGACCAGGCCGCGGTCATCGCCGCCATGGTCTACGTCGACCTCAACCCGATCCGCGCCGCCATGGCCGAGACGCCCGAAGATTCTGACTACACCAGCGTCCAAGCCCGCTGCGTCGCCCGCCAGCAGCACCGCGCCGCGCTGCTGGTCCCCGCCCTGTCCGCGACCCAGACCACGCCGGAATCCGGCCTGTGGATCGCGTCGATCCTTCGCGCCACTATCGACCAGCCCGACGGCTGCGCGTTCTCTGCCGCCGTCACGCTCGATGAATACCTGACGCTGGTGGACCAGACCGGTCGCCTCGTGCGCGGCGACAAGCGCGGCGCGATCCCCGCCAACCTCGCCCCGATCCTCGACCGCCTCCGCATCGACCTCGACGCCTGGTTGTCGCTGATGCGCAGCGGCGGCCATTTCGGCCTCGGCAGCTTCGGTGCCCTCGCCAGCCGAGCCCGTGAAGCCCTGCGGCGCGGAGCCAAGTGGATCGTCAACACCACCGCCGGCCTCTACCGCGACGACCAGCCGCCCGAGCCTGCCACCACGTAGCGGCACCGTCGCTGCCCCTCGATCAGCACCCCGACGAGCCTGCGGCAACGGTCAACAGGCCGCCGGACCACCGTCGAGCAACACCACGAATCGACCGCCGCCAGGCGACTCGCAGAGCGCTGGGACGACAGAAGCCGGCCCAATCGGGCCGGCTTCATGCTGTCGTAGGTGGTTCGTTGACAGTCAGCGTCCGTCAGGCGTCGGTGGACCTACCAACTCGTGCGTGTCTAGGAGCCACGGCGCTTTTATGCGTTCTTTTCAGAACCCTGCCCCCGGCTTCGCCTGCGGTGCGGGAGGGGGTGGCTGGCGATCAGCCGCGTCGGGATCGGCGACGTAGGCGCGCAGGCGCCGGCGCATCTCCTCGGGCTGGTCTTTCGCGCGGAGGCGGTCCGCCCCCAGCGCCTGTCCCGCGGCGTCGATCAGGGTCAGACGCGCCGCGA
>CAYPOZ010000400.1:0-1555 GCA_964412415.1 uncultured Isosphaeraceae bacterium
TCGACCGGGTGTTGAAGTAGTGGGTTTCGGGGTCGTAGTCGGTCGGCGTGGCGATGATGACGAATTCGGCCCCCGTGTAGGCATCCTGCTTGTCGAGGGTGGCGCGAAAGTCGAGCGTCTTGTTGTTGAGGAAGTCTTCGATCTCGGCGTCTTCGATCGGGGATTGCCGGCGATTGAGCATTTCCACTTTTTCGGGGACGATGTCGAGGGCGACGACTTCATTGTTCTGGGCCAACAGAATGGCGTTGGAGAGGCCGACGTAGCCGGTACCGGCGATGGCGATTTTCATGATGAACTTGAGAGGATTGGGGGATTCAGGGATTGCGGCGCGGGGGGCGCGGCAGATGCCGGATCAACCTGATGTAGTGGTGAATCAGGTGCAGGTAGACCAGACTGACGAGGAATGCGTTGAGGTGGAAACTCCCGAAGGAGCGCTGCAGCGATTCGGATCGTTCGGTGAGCGGATAGAGCAGGAAGAGCAGGAACGGGACGGAGAGCGCTGTTTCGCGGCTGGCGATGCCGAGCGATTGCAGCAGGTAGGGCAGGACGGCGAGGCTGCCGAGCAGGAACGGCAGGAAGGGCCCCCAGAGCAGTACCTTGCGGTTGCGGCGACAGGCCTGGCGCAGCGCGACGAAGGCGACATGGCCGATCAGGAACCAGAGGGTGAAGTGCCCTGCTCCGCGCATGCCGTGGATCGATCGGAGTTCAAACGGGCTGCGCGGGCGGATGCGGACGACAGGTTTTCATTTGTAGACATCGGCGCTGGCGAGCAGACGGCCGTCGCGATCCTTGTCGGAGAGAATGGGCGGACCACTCAGCGGCCAGTCGATGCCGATGGCGGGATCGTTCCAGCGGATGCAGCGCTCGTGCTCCTTCGACCACGTGTCGGTGGTCTTGTAGAGCACCTCGCACCCGTCCTCGAGCGCGAGGAATCCGTGCGCGAAGCCAACGGGCACCCACATCTGCATGCGGTTAGCGGCGGAGAGCTCCACGCCGAACCAGGTGCCGAAGGTGGGCGAGCTGCGCCGGATGTCGATGACGGCATCGAAGATGCGCCCGCGCACGCAGCGCACCAGCTTGCCCTGCGCGCGCGGCGCCACCTGGTAGTGCATGCCGCGCAGCACGCCGAGCACCGACGTGCTGTGGTTGTCCTGCACGAACTGCACGTGCGCGCCGGTCAGGTGCGCGAAGACGCCCGCGTTCCAGCTCTCAAAGAAGCTGCCACGGTCGTCGGAGAAGACTGTCGGTTCAAGCAGGCAGAGCCCGCTCAGCGGTGTGGGATGCGCGCGCACGCCAGCAAATCTATCTGCAAGGGCGGGTAACTACGATCTGGGGAGCCTCACCCCCAAGTGTGGGCGCATATGTACCGATCTGTGGGCGCCCACCCACCTGACGTCGCCGCTCAAGACCGATCAGCTGGGGTTTGGTCCGTCAAGACCATCTACGGCAAGACCCGTCCCGAGGGCGGTCAGCATCACGTCCAGTCGCACCAGACTCGGCGCCGAGTACGCGGCGCGTGAATGGCCACTCGCCATGCGCGACGCGTCCTCTCGGT
>CAYPOZ010000401.1:0-1526 GCA_964412415.1 uncultured Isosphaeraceae bacterium
CGTGCGTATCGTCGTCACGGGCATGGGATGGGTGACTCCGCTTGGCCACGACCTCGACACGGTGTGGGGCAAGCTGATGCGCGGGGCGTCGGGCATGGCGCCCATCACACGCTTCGATGCGCGCACCTTCCCGACGACCTTCGCCGCCGAGGTGAAGGAATTCGACGTGTCGCCCTTCGTGAAGGACATGTCAGCGCACAAGGGCGCAGCGCTGAACTCGCGGTTCGCGCTCGGCGCGGCGAGCCAGGCGTGGCGGCAGGCTGGCCTGCATGAGCGTCCCGCGCGCGATGCGCGCCGTGTGGGCATCTACCTCGGCGCAGGAGAGGGCGTGATCGACACGCTCAACTACGTCGCCACCAACCTCAAGGGATGGAACGCGGAGACGGGCCAGATCGACGGCAAGGCGTGGGCCGAGGCCGGGCTGCGCCTGATGGATGCGGTGCGCGAGATCGAGCAGGAGCCGAACATGCCGCTGGCGCACATCGCGCGCGAGTTCGGCGTGCGCGGGCCCGCGTACAACTGCCTCACCGCATGCGCAGCGAGCACGCAGGCGATCGGGGAGGCATTCTCGATCCTGCGCCGCGGCGACGCCGACGTGATGATCGCCGGCGGCGCGCACACGATGATCCACATGCTCGGCATCACAGGCTTCAACCGCCTGACGGCGATGAGCACGAGCAAAGGCGACCCGAGCACCGCGAGCCGTCCCTTCGACCTCACGCGCGACGGGTTCGTGATGGGCGAGGGCTCGGGCATGCTGATCCTCGAGACGCTTGAGCACGCGGCTGCGCGTGGCGCGCAGCCGCTCGCTGAGGTCGTGGGCTACGGCTCGAGCGCCGATGCCTACCGCATCACCGACATCCAGCCCGAGGGCCGCGGCGCGGCCGCCGCGATGGAGCAGGCGCTGCGGATGGCGGGCATCGACCCGCCTGCGCGCCGTGCCGACGGGCGCGCACCCATCGACTACATCTCCGCACACGGCACGGGCACGAAGGAGAACGACTCGATCGAGACGCTTGCGGTCAAGCGCGTCTTCGGCGACCTCGCGATGTCGATCCCGATGAGCTCGGTCAAGAGCATGCTCGGCCACCTCATCGCGGCCGCGGGCGCGGTGGAGTTCATCACCTGCGTGCTCGCGATCCGCCACGGCATGCTGCCGCCGACCATCAACTACGGGACGCCCGACCCGGAGCTCGACCTCGACTACGTGCCCAACACGGCGCGCGCCGCGAAGGTCGACGTCTGCCTCTCGAACTCCTTCGGTTTCGGCGGGCAGAACGACACCGTCGTCGTGACCCGGTTCACGCCATGACCGGTGCCGCCGCCCGTGCCCCGGGGCGGCGCGTGCCCGGTCCGCGGCTGATCGCGGCAATCGCAGTCCTGATGGTGGCCACGGGAGCGCTCTGGTGGGTCGGGTCATCGCCGCCAACGTGGTGGTCGCCTCCAGCGTCCTCGGACTCCGATGCGGACCGGCGCGCGCGCGAGCTCGAGTCGAACCTCACGGCCGAGATCCACCGCATCCGGCC
>CAYPOZ010000402.1:0-1514 GCA_964412415.1 uncultured Isosphaeraceae bacterium
GACGATCACGGGGGCAGGCTTGGACGCGAGCGCGGTGAGGCGGTTGCCACCGGTATGGCCCGAGAGCTCGACGAGGACGTCGATGCGCTCGGCGCGGATGGCCTCGTCCAGCGCGGCGTCGCTCAGGGTCCACGCATCCACGACGCGGTCGAACCGAGACCGGATGCGGACGCCGTGCGCATCGGACGACGGGTGCATCGACGTGAGGAACGCGATCGCCTCGATGCCCGGGGGCCGACCATCGACCAGAGACTCCGCGAAGAAGCCCACCGAGTGGTCGCGGAGGTCGCCCGAGAGGATGCCGATGCGGAGCGGGCGATCGGGGCATGGATCCGCCGAGGCGGCGGAACGACGGGGCGCGCAAGCTCGGCCGAAGGCCCGGTGGGCCTCGAGGACCTCGGCACGCGGGCGCGCGAGGTAGTTCGTCATCAGCAGGCAGGCCGAATGGAGACGCGGCTCGGATGGCATCCGATCGATGGCGTTGCATGAGGCATCGATGGCCTCCTCCAACCGTCCGGACTGGAACAGTGCGTACGACAGGTTCGCGTGCCCAGCCGGAGCATCGGGGGCCAGCTGCACGGCCGTTCGCCCGGCGTCGACCCCGCGATCGGCCTCATTGACCTGCGGATACGCGGACGCGAGGGAGATCCACGGCAACGGATACCGCGGATGGATCCGGGCGGCATGCTCCCACGCGGCGATCGCCTCCTCGCGACGGCCCGCGTACGAGAGCGTCACGCCGAGGTTGTTGTGCGCCGCGGCGTTGCCCGGGCTCAGGGCGATGGCACGACGGAGCCAGCGCTCCGACTCCTCGAGCTCGCCCGCACCCTGGAGCAGGACGCCCATCAGGCTGATCGCATCGGCATCCTTGGGGCGCAGCCTCAGGTGCACCCGGACCATCTCGATGGCCTGCGGACGCCGGCCCTCGGCCTGCATGGCCATCGCCCGGTCCCAGAGCGTCTGCGGCGGGTTGATGGCGTCCACCGGGCCGATGCTACAGCGCCGGCCTGCGCCGCTCGCCGAGCCGCGCCTCGATCGCCGCCGCGACGCGCAGCGCCGTGCCCTCGTCGAAGAGCCGCGACATCACGGCGAGCGCACGCGGCGTCTTCGCGTCGACGAATCCGCACCTCGCCACCGCGCACGGCTGCCCGCACGCGTTCGTGAGGAGAAGCATGTCGCCCGCGTACGGCGGCGCGACCACGGCATCGACCTGCCCGAACCAGGCGTGCATCGCCTGCATGGCCCGCCGCCGCAGCCGCGAGGCCTGCACCAGCTCGACCGCCGGGATGAACCATGATCGCCGGAACGTGTTCGGCCACGCCTCGTCGGCCTGCCACGAGAGCATGTCGTCGTCGCCGCTGCGGGTCAGGCCCTCGAAGGCGGCCGCGGCCTCAACGAGGAGCGGCAGCAGCAGCGGCGAGGCGGCGACCTGCGGCGCGGCGAGCTCCACCGGCTCGGCACCGGCATCGCGGAGCGCATCGACCGCGGCGCGCAGCGGGCCGGCGTCCGGGCCC
>CAYPOZ010000403.1:0-627 GCA_964412415.1 uncultured Isosphaeraceae bacterium
TGCCGGCGAGGCGTCCGGACGCGTCCACCAGCGGCAGCTTCTCGACGCGCGCGCGCGTCATCATCGCCTCGGCGTCCTCGAGCCGAGTGTTCGGCGCGGCGGTCACGAGACCCTCCGCGGTCATCACTTCCTTGACCTTGAGCTCGCGGCCATTCTTGCCGAGGAACTTCATGTCGCGGCGCGTCAGGATCCCCACCAGCCGACCGCGCGCCGACCCGTCCTCAGTCACCGGGAACCCGCTCACGCCCTGGTCGGACATCAGCGTGATCGCACGCTGCACGCTGTCGCCCGGCGAGAGCGTCACCGGATCGGTGATGATGCCGTTCTCGCTGCGCTTGACCTTTGCCACCTCGCGCGCCTGCCGCTCCGGAGGCATGTTCTTGTGGATGATCCCTATGCCGCCCTCCTGCGCGAGGGCGCGCGCGAGCGGCGCCTCGGTGACGGTGTCCATCGGGGCGGAGATCAGCGGGATCTCAAGCCTGATCCCGCGGGTCAGGGGCGCCGAGGTGTCGACCGCATCCGGCGTCACCGTGCTCGCCCTGGGCACGAGCAGCACGTCGTCGAAGGTGATCCCGTCCTGAATGATCCGCTGCGTGTGGTCCGCCATCGCGGGAGTGTGCGCGCTCG
>CAYPOZ010000403.1:730-1512 GCA_964412415.1 uncultured Isosphaeraceae bacterium
TTACGGGCTACCCGCATTCAGGAGTGGACCCCCGCAGTGAGCGCCAGCGGCCGTAACGAGCTTCTCACCCCGATTCCCGTCGCCAAGCGGGGCACGCAGCCCGGCGAGGGCAGGCAGGCGTGGATGTCGTGGCTCAAGGCCACCATCGCGATCGAGGCCAGCGACCTGATCGTCAAGAGCGGTCTGCCCCCCCGCGTCCGGCACCGCGGCGCGCTGAAGGACCTCACCGCCCCCCCGCTCACGGACGACCTGATGTTCCAGGTTGCGCGGGACGTGCTCGACGCAAACCAGCTCGACCACTTCGCGCGCCACGGGTCGATCGACTTCGCATTCGACTACGACGACAAGCGCCGCTTCCGCGTGAACCTCTTCATGGCCCGCGGCCGCCCGTCGGTGGCGGCCCGACTGATCGCAAGCAAGATCAAGACCTTCGAGGAGCTTGGCCTCAAGGCCATCCTGGGCGATGTGGCCATGCTCGCACAGGGGCTGATCCTCTTCTCAGGCGTCACCGGCTCAGGCAAGAGCACGTCGATCGCGGCGATGCTGCAGTACGTCAACGATCGCAAGAAGGTGCACATCGTCACGATCGAGGACCCGATCGAGTACATCTTCACCGACAACAAGGCCACCATCAACCAGCGCGAGGTCGGCCTCGACTGCACCAACTTCAACGATGCGCTGCGAGCCCTGGTGCGCGAGAACCCTGACGTCTGCCTCGTCGGCGAGATGCGCGACTACGAGACCTTCGAGGCGGCGATCCGCGCCGCCGAGACAGGCCACCT
>CAYPOZ010000404.1:0-1508 GCA_964412415.1 uncultured Isosphaeraceae bacterium
CGTGGTGAAGAACCAGTTGGTGATCGAGTCGGTCACCACCCGGTTGATCTCCTCGGGCATGCTCCAGTCGCCGGAGCGGATGCCCGCCTCCACGTGCGCCACAGGCACGCCCATCTTGCGTGCCACGACCGCGCAAGCCATCGTTGACGTGACGTCGCCCACAACCACGCATGCGGCCGATGGCGCCTCCATCAGCAGCCGCTCGTATCGAGTCATGATCGCCGCGGTCTGCTCTGCCTGCGTGCCCGATCCGCACTCGAGATTGACGTCCGGCTCAGGGATGCCGAGCTGCTCGAAGAAGTCTGCCGACATGCGGCGGTCGTAGTGCTGTCCGGTGTGCACAAGCCGCGGCACGATCGGCGACGCTCCTGCGCCCGATGTGCCGCCAGAGGCGGCGGCGTGCCGCTCGGCGTGCGCCGAGAACGCTCGCATGATCGGCGCGATCTTCATGAAGTTGGGGCGCGCCCCCGCGATGATGTCGATGCGCCGCGTCATGTGCGTGAGCCTCCTCGCGCCTCCGCCAGCCTCACGAGCCCCGAGAGCATGCCGGGGAAGACTAGCCCGTGAAGCGGCACCACGGAGTACCAGTACGCGATGCCAAGCAGGCCACGCGGACGGAAGCTTGCGGTCATGCCGATCACGCTTGATCCCGGCCCCGCATCGCCCTCGCG
Organism: uncultured Isosphaeraceae bacterium; assembly: GCA_964412415.1. Taxonomy (GTDB): domain Bacteria; phylum Planctomycetota; class Phycisphaerae; order Phycisphaerales; family SM1A02; genus ZLKRG44. Next base: position 672 of record CAYPOZ010000404.1, read on the forward strand.
CACGTCAAGCTCCAGCTGCGCCACGCCGGGCAGGCGCATCTCCGCGCGCAGCACCAGCCGGTTTGGCGCGCTGATCTCTGTCACGCGCCAGAAGTCGAGCGCGTCGCCGACCCTCAATTCGTGCTGGCTGCGACGTCCGCGGCGGAGGCCTGGCCCGCCCACGCACCTGTCCATGAATCCGCGCACATGCCACAGCCACGTGCCGCCGAAGTAGCCGCGCTCGCCACCAATCGAGCAGACCGCGCCCCATGACGCGTCGACGGGGGCCTTCGCGGACGCCTCGCGGTGGTCGCGGAACTCGCTGCCACCTGACCATGAGGGGTCACCCGGCATCGTTCCCGCATCCGACCAGGCCGTCTCCACCTGGTCTGCACGCTCGCGCGCGATTGCCGCATCGATCGCCTCGCGGATCGTCAGGCATCGGTGCGGCATGAGCCGCTGCGCATCGTCGTTACTGCACACCACCCTGTTGCGCAGCCCCTCCGCGAGCGGACGTGCAATGCTTGCATCCAGGGGCGTCACGAGATGGATCCACAGCGAACTGAGCCTCGGCGTCAGCACCGGCACGGGAATCAGGATGCGGCGCCGAAGGCCCAGTGCGCTGGCCATGTCGCGGATGATGTCGGAGTAGGACTTGATCTCAGGACCGCCGATGTCGATCGTGCGACCGGAGGTCGCCGGAGCCTCGAGCGATGCGATCAGGTAGTGAAGCACGTCGCGCACGGCAATGGGCTGCGACTCGGTGCGCACCCACCGCGGGGTGATCATCACCGGAAGCCGCTCCACGAGGTACCGCAGGATCTCGAATGACGCGGAACCAGACCCGATGATCATCGG
>CAYPOZ010000405.1:0-1506 GCA_964412415.1 uncultured Isosphaeraceae bacterium
GCAGCAGGCGCCGCCGCTTTGGCGATATTGCATCTAGTGACGCCACCCCGTAGATGCCGGGAAGGTCGCCCACCATCCTGTGGAACTGGGTGCGCCGATCTGCGCCTCCAGTCGTGCCCCACGACATGCCCGCAAGCACCTGCTCAAGCGATCTCACCTCCTCGAGGCTTGCCCACGACCGCTGCGCTGACTCGAACCGCTGCCGCATGGCGGAGAACCCGTCTGCATCCGCATAGGTGCACAGCGCACGGTCGATGGCGTGCCATGGATCCTCACCGAGCCGGATATCACTCTGGAATGCTGACTTCTGCGCAACCGCACCATTGGCGCAAATGAGCCGCAGCAGCACCGTGAACATGCGCGGCTCGCCAAGCCCGTCGAGCGGAAGCTCCAGCGAGAAGCGGTTCTCGAAGTCATCTGGCCCAATCCTGAACCGGCCTGGCCCGTCCACCGGCACATGCATCGAAGTGAGTCGCCCATCCTGGTACGAGATGCGCTGGCCGCCGTGCGCTGTCAGCAGCGCCTGCGCGCCCTCGATGTCGATTACGGGCGTGCGTGTCTCCGCGGCCGCAAGAAGCCGCGGCTCGCCTGATGCCCAGTGCTCGAGCGTGAAGCGCAACTGGCGGTCCCCACTGCGATCGCTGATGCGCGCAAAGACCTCATCGGGGTCGAAGTACCTGAAGATGCTGTCGTTGAGGCCGCACCGCATCGACAGCGATCGCCAGAACCGTGGCGTGGCGACGACCTTCTGGCCGTGAAGGGTCAAGCGCGTGGGCGCGTCGATCAAGCGGCTCCGGCGCTCACGGCCATGCCAGTCGGGCATGAAGTCGCGGTCAAGCGAGAGCGCGCAGATTGGGGCGACCTGGCGCGACAGTGATGGGAGGGTGAATGTTGCAATCATGTCAGTCAGTTCTGTGTGGTGAGCTGGGGCTCGCCGCCAATGTGGCTTCGTGCGATGTACGTGGTGGGTAGTGACGGTGTGCACAGCCGCGCAGGCATGTTCACGGTCGGTTGGGCAGCGATGCGCCTCATCCGGTGCACCAGCATGTCGAGCTGGCGAGTGGACCCGAGCGATCGCCACTGTCCTGCATCGATCATGTGCTGCTCTGCTGCACGTGCGATGCGCGTGAATGGCACGGGCGTGTCGCGGCTTTGCACTAGTGTCTTGAGGGGAATGCTCGGGTGCACCCGGAAGACGCGCCCAGCCATCTGGACAGTTGGTCCCTTCGATGCAGGCCTGACGAACACCGTCCGGATCGACGGATCACTGAACCCCTCGCAGAGGCAACCCATGGCGACGAGCACGTCGATCTGACCAGCTGCAAAGGCTGCGATCTGGGCCTCGCGGTCGGTGGAGCCGGCCACCAGTTCGGCATGTGCGCCGCCGGCCAGGAGTGCCCGCACGCACCGTTCCGCCTCCGCACGTGTCCGGAAGAACATCACCGACTTCCCGAATCGGTCGCGCGATGCGAGCCATGTCGTCGCCACGAGACCGGGATCCCATGA